>JAUWCJ010000001.1 GCA_030609365.1 Candidatus Eiseniibacteriota bacterium
GCACGACCCACAGCTCGTTGCCGTCGCTGTCGTACTTGACCGTCGCGAAGTCCATGACATAAGGCAAGCCCTCACTGCCGCCAGTGACATAGACATTTCCGGCGTCGTCGATCGTCAGGGCGTGGGCACGGTCATCACCGTGCGCCGCGCCGTCGTAGGCCGCGGTCCACAGTTCGGTCCCGTCGGCGGCGTACTTGATGGTGACGTAATCGTTGCTATTGTAGGGCGCGCTCTCGCTTCTGCCGGTGACGTACACATTGCCGGACGCGTCGACGCATATCGCGTAGGCTGCATCGGTGCCGTGGTCGGTCCCGTCGAATCTCGAGACCCACTGCCTGGTCCCGTCAGCGTTGTACTTGATCGTCAGGTAGTCGTACCCGTTGCCGGCGCTGGAGCTTAAGCCCGTCACGTAGACGCACTCGTCGTCGTCGACGGCTATGGCGTAGCCCCAGTCCTCATCGTAGTAGTGGTACCTGTTCACCCAGATCACGGACCCGTCCGGTCCGTACTTGATGGTCGTGCAATCGTCGTCCATGCCCGCTATATAGCTGCCGCCGGTGACATATACGTTCCCGGCATCGTCGGTGGTCAGGGCGTACCCCCAGTCGGGGTAGTCCCCGGGAGACGATCCCGGAGCGTCGTAGCGCACGACCCACTCCTCCATCACCTGTGCGGATGCTGTAGCAGTCAAGAGGAAGACCAGCGCCATCGCGAGTACGGTGGTCGCAGCTCTCATCGTTCTGTCCTCCGTGTTCGGGCCGGTCACGCGCCGTGGCTGGCGCCCGCGGGATGCGAGGTCCGTCCCCGCAGACTGGGTGAAGTGGATCGATGAAGCAGATCGGTGAAGTAAACAGGTAGCACCGGACACAAGTATACTTGAACAGAGCAGGGAAGTCAATGCAATACCACGATGCGGGCTTCCCTGTCATGAGCCGCGCCCGGCACGTCCTGACCTGGCCGCCACGCGGCTGCCGGCAAGCCCGAGCGCGCCGTTGCGGGCGGCCGCTCCAGCGGCTAGACTGTGTGGCGCTTCGGGCAGGTCATGCGGACGGAGAACCACATGAGGGTCCTCTATATATCGGAAGTGCAGTGGCTGTCCCAAGTCTCGCGGAAGCACCAGATGGTGCGCCGGTTCCCCGATGACTGGGACGTGCTCTTCCTCTCCCCCATCAACGCCCGTGCGGGCGAGAACAGCTTACGGAAGAGGACCGACGCGCGCCGTCCGCGAGTCCGCTACGCTTCGCTCCCACTCCCGAAGCCCGACTCGAATATCGCCCCCATCAGAGCGCTCACGGGAGTTCTTTCCAGCACAGGACTCCGCGCACTTCTGTCTAGAGTGCGTGCTTTTGGACCGGACGTCGTCGTTTGCTCCTACATATGGGCCGCCCCCATCGTTTCCCGCATCAAGGAACTCGGCATCCCGGTCGTCTACGACTGCAACGACCTCCACACGGAGTTCTACCCTGCCTGCCCGGATGCCGCGGAGCGCGTCTTCCGGGATCTCGTCGCCGGCGCCACGGAGGTCGTATCGTCGTCCGAGCGCCTGCAAGAGGTGTGCGGGCGGGGGACGGTCGTGGGGAACGGGGTAGATCTGGGAATCTTCACGGGGAAACGCGAGGGACCGCTCCCGGCGCTCATCGCTAAGAGCCCGGTCGGTGACTGCGCTCAGCTGGTCGCCTACGTGGGGTCGGTCGACGGCCGGATCGACTTCGACGTTCTGGAAGCTCTGGCGGGGGCGCTGTCCGATCTACAGACGAGGACGGGTGTCGTGTGCATCGGGAGGGTGTTCGAGGGAGCCAGGGCGAAGGCAGAGGCTCTCGTCGGGAAGCACCCGGAGCACATTGCCTTCACGGGCCGCGTTCCCTATGAGGAGCTGCCTGCGTACCTCTCTCACGCCGCGGTCGGGATCGCACCGTTCGTACTGGACGAGAGAACGCGGGCAATCAACCCGAACAAGCTCTACATGTACGCGGCGATGGAACAGAACATCGTGTCGACCCCCTTCTCGGCGGACATCAGGGAGCATGAGGACCTCATCTTCATCGCCGACGGTCCAGACTCCTTCGCATCGGCCGTCAAACAAGCGCTCGGTGACGAGGAACGCCGCCGAGCGGTGAGAGATCGTATCGCCGTCCCCAACAGCTGGGACGAGAAGACACGGGCGTTTCTGAGAGTGCTTGCCCGTATAGCAAGCGGGGGACGCTAGGAGGAACAAGCCTCCCTGCGTCCCCACGCCTTGGGGCAACCACCCCACACGCCTCCTCTCACATCACCGGGTTCCCCGCAAATCCAACCTCTCTACTCACCTTCTGCCTGGTCCACCGAACCGACGACGACCTTCCCGGCCGGCCGCTCCATCTCGGACGAGTCCGCTGGTTCAAGGCCGCCGGCCTCACGCCGCAGGTCGGGATCGGCATCTCCCGTCCCTCTCGCCGCGCAGGGCGCGAGGTAGAAGGTCAGCATCTCCGACGGGTAATGGTAGGACAGTTCGATGTCGTAGCGTTCGGAGCAGTACCCTTGCGCATAGACGACGACCCTGAAGTCCCTGTACTCGCCGCCACCGCGCCCGTCGTAGTAGAGATAGCCGCCCGAGACCACGGTGTAGCCGGCGGGATTCACCGGCCATAGCCCGCGGTAATCCCAGCTCCACCAATCCCTCACATAGAGCTCGACCTCGGCCCACGGTATCGGCATCCCCGTGTAGTGGTCGAGCGCGTATACGTGCAGCGTCGCCATGCGGGGCGGCGGGGTGTTGCAGTAAGGGTCCTGGATGCAGACAATGCATCCGGACAGCATCATGGGTATGATCAGAAGCAGAACGCCAGCGGTAAAGGATCGTCTCCGGGATACTCTCGCAGTTGGCCTCATGGTCCGGACCTCCTAACCCTCACGTCGAACTCTATCCACTTCATCCGGGGCACCTGCCAGTGCTTGGTCGGGGCCACGCTGTAGCCGACCACCTCCACCTCGACCCTGACGCTCCCCCATTGCCTGACGTAGACCCTGCCCCGCGAAGGCGCCTCGCCGTGGTCTCCCTCGATATCGATGCGAAAGATCACGTCGTCACCCCAGTGGTTCTTCATCGACAGACGCCCGACTATCTCGGTGGGGTCACCCTTCGAGCTCTCGACGCAGTCGATCTCGATCGCCGCGTCGGTGGGTCCCATGTTGAACCCGCAGGAGTACCGGTCGGAGCTCTTCTTCATCTTGAAACGGTCGTGGAGGATCACACGGTCTCCGCCGTCCCGCCAGTGACCGTTGTCGTACCGGTCGTCGTACCAGTCGTCGTACCGGTCATCGTTGCTCCAGTATCCACCGTCGTTGTTTCGTCCGTCGTCGCGCCAGTGTCCGCCGCCGTACCAACCGCCCCCGGCAACGTAGAACGATACCGAGGCACACGACCAACGCTCCGGCTGGTTGTGCCACTGAGGTGGCACGGGCCAGCGGCCCGGTCCGACGGTCACGCGGCCATGCCATCCCGGCGGGGGGGATCCACCGGGACGGCCGACCACTACACTCCCTCCATTCGGATGATGCCGGGGGATCCAGGCACCGCCCGAGCCACTGGGCCAGGGGGTTTCGTGGGCGCATGCTACCAGCGTCTCAACGCCTCCCATCCCAGCGATTCTGAGGGAGTATCTCCGGCTCTCCGGAATCCTGTACGTGCGTCCCGGACTCACAAAGGTAGAACCGGACCACCTGCTCGGATATATGGTGCTCACCCGCCCGTCGGGCGAGTAGTCGAGAATCGTGACGAAACACGGACGGTCGACGCGGAAGTACACCCACAGACGCTCGCCCGGGTAGTAGGTTGACCATTCTCCGCGGTCGACCCACATGCGAACCCTCGGGGCGGAAGCGTGCTGCGACGGATGCCCGTCACCCCAACCACTCCAGTGCGGCGGCTCCGGCGTGACGACGATCCTTTCCTGTCTGGCGCCTTCTTCGACGGGCCTGGGCTCTTCACCCATCGGCCTGTCTTCCTTCATCACGTCCGCGGCCGGCGCGAGCTGTGTCGTCGCGACGAGCACGAGCGCGGCTGTCAGGACAAAGAGCGCCACGAGGACAGTTCGCCACCTGTCAATCGATATCGCACGGGTCATGACTGCCACCTCCTGTCATCTGCCGGAGCGCCCTCTCGTTGGAAGCTAAACTTCTCAGGTGCTCCCCGGCTGTTTGTCCACGCGGCAAACTTAGACGCCGCGCCCTGCCCTCTATTCAGCAAACAGAAACGGCCGGGCTCAGAAGCCCGACCGTGAGATGGCATCGTGTATTCAGCTGCGCTACTTATGAAACACCCGCCGCTTCTGAGAAGCGACTGAGGAGGATCCTCTACCCGCGCGCCGAGAGCGCGAGAACCAGAACTCCCGCACGTATCGGGGGTCCGCCAAGAAGCACTGTCCCACCGTTCTTCAGGCGTATCTTCGTTCGCAGGATCACGTCGCGCTCAGGGGTCGCCCGTCCCTGTCCGCCCTTTCCGCGTGGTACCTCGCGGAAGAGGGTCACCAGCATCTCTATCATGTCCGAGCCGTCGCGGCCAAGTTGTTGTGGTGCGATCTCGATGGAGAAATGCTCGGGAAGTCCGAAGACTGTCGCGTCACTGAACTGAACGACGGCGCGGTCTTTGCTGAGAAACGTGTAGCTGTCGTATGCGAAGAGAGACGTGAGGTTCTTCGAGAAGGGCCCCAGCCGCGGGTCCAGCTCGACGGGCGCCTCGCCGCGTTCCGAGGCGGGACGCTTGGCGGCGACAATCGATGTCACCTCCACCACTATCTCACGAGATGATGCGGCCGACGCCGGCGCTGCGAGTGTCATGAGCAGCGCTATGGAGCAGACGATAACAGTCGTCCTCATGTGCCTCCCCGAAGTCCGGTCCTGCTTCGAGCTACTTCGCCCCCGGACCCTCTCCGCGAATGCCACCCTCGACCTCTTCCGAGAACACCCAGATCACCGTCATCTCGGGGTCCTGAGAGGAGAAGAACATCGGCGTATACCCAGCGGCGAGGCTCTCGATACTGTCGACTATGCACTCGTTGCTCGCCGCAGCCGTCTCGCCGTGCCACGGTCCAATACCGAGAGGCCCGACGCTCAGGATCACGAAGAGAGCCACGACACACGCGGCCGCGACGGCGTAGGCGCGCCTCCGCACGGGAGCGTAGACGGGTCTGGCCTCCCGGACTCTCGCTACGCGCCGCGAGTCCCGGTCGACATCATCCAGCCCGAGCTTGAGCTCGTTCCGGAACTGAGCCCACCTGTCGTTCGAGACGGCGGGCGCCCCGTGGCTCTTCAGGATTCTATCAGACGCACGAATCGAGTCAAGCTCGCTCGCGCAGGCCTCACAGCGCTCAACATGCGCTTCGACCTTGCGCTTGAGCCTCTCAGGCAGTTCCCCGTCGGCGAACGCCGTCAGGTATCGTTCGAATCTACATGGCCTTCTCATTATCTAGGCGTCCTCCGCCCCTCCTTCCGACACGGACCGACCACCCTGGACGTAGGGTGCAAGCATCGCTCTCAGTTTCTTCCTCGCGTAGTGCAGGCGCGACATCACCGTTCCGATCGAACAGCCGACGATATCCGCGATCTCTTTGTAAGAGAGTCCCTCTATCTCGTACAGGACGAACACGGACTTGTGATATTCGGGCAGGAGATCGACGGCCTTCTGGATCTGTTCTCCCAGTTCCGACGACAGAGCGTCGGCTCCAGGTTCCCGCGGCAGACTGGCCACGATCGGCTCGCTGCCCGCATACTCAGCTACCTCTTCCGGAACCGCCAGTGAATCGACCGAGCGAGCTTTCTTCCTCGTGTAGTCGATGCACGTGTTCATCGTGATCCGATAGAGCCAGGTCGAGAAACTCGACTTCCCTCTGAAGCTCTTGATCCCGCGATAGGCGCGAATGAACGCGTTCTGTGAGAGGTCCAGTGCGAGATCCGGATCCTTGGCGAACCTGTAGGCAACCGCGTAGACGATGTCCTTGTGGCGTTCGACCAGATAGTCGAAGGCCTCGCGATCGCCTGCCTGGGCGTCCCGCACCTTCTCGAGATCGACCTCCTTGGGGTCTCGTTGCTCCTTGGGGTCTCGCTCAGGCATCTTGCCTCGCCGGGTAGTCTGACGGGTTCGCTTGCACAGTATTCACTTCAAGGCCGGTTCGCGCGGGATTCGGCCGTCTCCAGGACGTTTCCCGCTCCACTCGGGGACGTTCCCCGCCCTAGATGCGGATGTCACCGAACTCGCGGAGCTTCGAGGTCACCGTCTCCTGGATCTCAGCAAGACGCTCCTCGGTCCGCGCCTCGAAGCGCATGACGATAACGGGCTGCGTGTTCGACGCCCTGACCAGGCCCCAACCATCGCCGAAGAGGATCCTGACTCCGTCCACGTCGATCACGTCGTAGTTGGCCGTGAAATACTCCACGGCCTGCTCGACCATCCTGAACTTCGTCGCGTCGTCGGATATCTCGCCGCGGATCTCCGGTGTCGAGTAGTAGCTCGGTAGCGTCGCGACCATCTCGGACAGCGACTTGTCGCTTCGTGACAACATCTGGAGGATCCGGCACGAGGCGTAGACGGCGTCGTCGATGTTGTAGTAGCCGGAGGCTAAGACCATGTGGCCGCTCATTTCTCCGCCCAGTGGAGCGCCGCTGTCGCTCATCTTCTTCTTCAGATGAGAGTGCCCGGTCCTCCACATGACGGGTGTGCCGCCGTGGGCCTCGATGTCCTCCACCAGCGCCTGCGAGCACTTGACGTCGAAGACTATCTCGGCTGGGCCCTCGGCGAGGACCTCGCGCGCGAGCAACGCGAGCATCTTGTCGGCGAAGACGACGTCCCCGTTCTCGTCGACCACACCGACCCTGTCGGCGTCGCCGTCGTAGCCGATGCCGATGTCGGCGCCGTGCTCCTTCACCGCGGCGATGAGGTCCGTGATGTACTCCAGGACGGTCGGGTCCGGATGATGGTTGGGAAACGTGCCGTCCGGCTCACAGAAGAGAGGGATGACCTCACATCCAAGACTGGACAGAATGTCGACGGCCACGAGGCTTCCGCATCCGTTGCCACAGTCGGCCACGACCCTAAGCGGCCTCTCGAGCTTGATGCGTTCGCGCACGGCGTCCTTGTATTGCCCGATGATGTCGGAGGACGAGCACGTCCCCTCCCCCGTCTCAAAGTCGCCGCTCTCGATGATCTTGCGGATCTTCTGGATCTCTTCCCCGTAGACCGAGTCACGACCCAGGTTGAGCTTGAAGCCGTTCATGTCCGGCGGATTGTGGCTGCCGGTTATCATCAGGGAACCGTCCACCGGGAGAACATAGAGGCTGTAGTAGAGCACGGGCGTCGGCACGGTCCCGATATCGACGACGTCGAGGCCGGCCGAGAGCGCTCCCTCTATGATGAGAGCGCGGAACCTCTCGGTGGAGAGGCGTACGTCCCCGCCAAGCGACATGCTCTTGCCGCCGTGGCGCAGAACGTATGTCGCGAACCCCCTGCCTATGTCCCTCACGACGTCGTCGGTGAGGTCCTTGTCCACGACGCCTCTGATGTCGTACTCCCGGAAGATGTAACTCTGCATCGCTTCCCCCTTCGGATCACTGATGTAGCTTGTGGACCGGCCGTCGAGTCTGACGCCGGGGCGCTGGGCTGGCTATGGCTCGCGTGGTGGCTCCAGGGACGATTCCCTGTCGGTTGATTTCCCGAGCGAACGCCGCAGGCTCGACCACCAGGCCTCGCCCTGGCGGCTCTCGAACTCGAGCACGAACTGGGCGGCACCACCCATGCGAACGCGCACCCGTCTGAGCGCCGGCGTCGACGTCTCTAAAAGATACACATCGAGGACCGCGACGTCAGAGTCGGCCGAACGCAGAAACACGAATCTCATCGGATTCCGCCGGCCACCTCTGTCGATGACGTAGAGAGCGGCACGCGTAAGACGGACGTCCGCTTGGACCGAGCCGCGAGCGCCGTCTGTGAGCTTCACCTTGACGTCCTCTTCCTTCCGAAGGACGCCCTCGGTCCGCGCGCGGTGCTCCCACTCTTCACGGGCGGCTCTTGCCTTTTTCCTCCGTATCAGTTCCGACACGACGGCAAAGAGCGGCGCAAAGAGATACGGCAAGCTCTTCCCGAACTTGCCGAGATCCAGTTCGGGGAGGTGGATGGACAGCCCGCTGATCGACAATCCTGCGAAGTCGGAACTGACCGCAATTCTATAGACGATGTAGCCAACCACAAGCGCGGCCAGCACCACGTACGCCCAGCGTTCATCTCTCTCGTGACTCAAGCTCCGCTCCTCACGGGAACCGTGCCGAGCATTCGGAACGGCGTCAGTCCAGCGCCGTTCCGATCTTGTCCCTGACCTCCCGCATTGTCTCCTGTGCGATCGGCCTCGCGCGGTCCGCTCCCGCCCTCAGGATATCTCGCACATCGGAAGGCTTCGCCAGAAGCTCGATGCGTCTCTCTCGCACGGGAGCGACCGTCTCCTGGATGTGCGCTGCGACGATCTTCTTGCAGTCGACACAGCCGATGCCGGCGGAGCGGCAGCCTTCCGCGCAGTGAGCCATTTCCTCGGGTGTAGAGAAGATCTTGTGATACGCGTAGATGTTGCAGACCTCGGGGTCGCCCGGGTCGGTTCGTCGCATCCTCGCCGGATCGGTGACGGCGGTGGCGAGCTTCTTCGATATCTCCTCGTCCGTGTCGTCGAGGTAGATGCAGTTGCCTAAGCTCTTGCTCATTTTGTTGGCGCCGTCGGTGCCCACGATCTTGGCGCCCACCGACAGAACCTCGGCCGGCTCCGGAAACGTCTCGCCGAATACCGAGTTGAAACGCCGCGCCATCTCGCGCGTAAACTCGAGGTGCGGAACCTGGTCCTCTCCCACGGGCACGATCTCGGACTTGTACAACAGTATGTCCGCGGCCATGAGGACGGGGTAACCGAAGAGACCCATGTTGACGTTGTCCGGGTTCTGCCTGACCTTGTCCTTGAAGGTCGGGATCCGGGACAGCCGTCCCATGGGCGTGATACAGTTCAATATCCACGCGAGTTCGACGTGCTCCAGAACCAGCGACTGGAGCATGATGATCGACCTCTCAGGGTCGAGCCCGGCTGCCAGGTAGCTCGCCGCCGCATCGAGGACACGCACCGGCATGTCCTTGGGGTCGTACCTGACCGTCATCCCGTGGAAGTCGACGATGCCGAAGACGGGCTCGTACGAATCCTGAAGCGTTACCCACTGCTTGATAGCCCCGAAGTAGTTGCCGATGTGGAGCCTGCCGCTCGGTTGTATCCCGCTGAAGAAGTGCTTTCTCATTGTGTCTCCAGATGTCGTGAAGTTGGCTTGCGGCCGCCAGCCGTGGCCCGGCCGCGCAACATCCGCCTATGCTAGCATGCGCGTACCCGCCCGTTCAACCTGACTGGCGCTGGCTGTCTGGCGCTGGCGCGGTGTTCCCGCCGTCATTCACCCTCGGGGAGGTTCAGGGCGCGGAGCCGCCCGCGGGCCTCGTCTGATACGGGATTCGCAGCGAGTGCGGCCTCGTACGCCCGGACGGCGGCGGCCGTGTCCCCCCTGGCCTCGTGAAGACGGCCCGTTGCCAGCAGAATCTCCTCATCAAAATTCAGCCGCGCTTCGTCGCCGGCCACGAGTTCCCTGGCCAGGTCGATGCTGCTCTGTGCCTCGTCCAGTCGCCCGAGCTCCGCGAGCGCTCGCGCGCGCCGGATGTGCCCGGTCGGGTCGGAGGGCTTCGCCTCTACGTAGACATCGATGTGCGTGATCGCCGTGGCGAAGCCGCCCGAGCGAAGATGGAACCCGGCGGCCTCGAACCTGGCGTCGATGTTGGTCGGGTCAAGCACGATGGCTCTGTCCATCGCCTCAAGGCCGTCCGCGAGACGCCCGTGCCGCACGAGGGCCAGGGCGTAAGCGTGCGCGAAGGAGGCGTTGCCCGGCTCAAGGGCGGCGGCGGCGCCGAACTCGTCTACCGCGGCGCCCCAGTCACCGGAAGCGGTCGCCTCCGCTCCCAGCGCGATGTGCATGCCCGCGAGCTCTGCCCGGTTCACCTTGGGTATCAGGTGGCGTCCGTCGATCGCCACGTGTATCGGCTCGGCATCGGTTCGGATCTCGAAAGACTGGTGCGACGACTCGATGACTATCGTCTCGTCGTATGCCCAGCCTCCGAGGTCTATGGTTATCGGGAGCGGAGTGTGGAACGGCTCGCCCTCCTGCCGGATGAGCCCGCGCACCAGGTAGGTGCCGTCTCCGACGGGCGTTGTTTCATACTCGATGGCATACGACGGCAGGTCGCTTCTCGACACCCACTCGTAGAAGAACCAGTCGAGGTCGTGCCCGTACTCTTCCTCAAGCGCCTGCACAAATTCGTTGAGGCCTACGGACTGTCCGCCGTGCCCAGAGGCGACCGACCTGAGCGCCGCGCAGTACGCGTCCTGTCCTACCACGGACTCAAGTATCTCGAAGACCGCAGAACCCTTGCCTCCGCAGATGCGACCGTCGGAAGACGCGCCGGGGCCAAGACAATCGAGCAGCGGAACGCCCCTGCCCGAATCTCGCACGGCCCTCATGTACTGCGCCCGTCTCAGTCCTCTCAGTCGCTCCGCACCGTCCTCGTCACCAGTGGCGTCAAGCCACGCCGCTTCCGCCTGAGTCGCCAGACCTGCGGACACGAACTGACCGGGGTCTATCCAGAAGCTCCACCAGCTGTGCGACACCCCCGACACGACCTTGCTCAGCGGCATGTCCAGCGGAGAGCCCGGCTGCCCGCCGCTCTGGACAACGACCAGGCCGGGGCCGATCACAACGGCCGTGGGCCGGCCCGGATCTGCCGGCAGCCGGACAACGTTGAGCCACTCGTACGGATATGCGCCGAAGCACGTTTCGAGAAAGCGGAGGAGTTCGATCAGCTCAGACGGCACCGAAGACGGGGGCCTCTGCCATCCGTCAGCGCCCGTTCCCGCCGCGCCATCGACGGAGAGCGTGTGGCTCCCGAAGAACACGTCTCCCACTACCGTCAGTGAGCTCTCGAGCCTGCCAACGACGACACCGGCGCGTGTGACGGGCGTTGGCACATCCCATACATCACCGTCGGTGCAGGTCTCAGCTCCGGCGAGCGACGGAGCCATGCCGGCTAAGGTGCCGCTGACCACGCTGGAGTAGCCGGAAGGATATCGAACCTCCACACGAAGCCGGGACGGATCTCGCGCATTCGATACAGGGTACCAGTGAAAATCTGGACCGAGCACGACGACGTCGTCGCTCACCAGGGCGCCATCGGCCGGCGCGAGCTGCCCTTCGTAGGTCAGCTTCATCTCGCGCGGGAAGGTCGGTGCGCTCGCGGGAGCGAATACTTCGAGGACGTCCCCCACCCGCGTGTGCAGCAGCGTGTCACCGCGGGCATCGTGGACGGTCAGCACGCGGAGGCCCTCGTCGAGCAACAGCAGGACGTGGTCGCGCGGCGACTCTATCCAGAGCCGGCTCTCCCCCGAGAGCCACCGGGCCTGCGGATCGATGCAGACTGAGATCTCCTGTCTGATGATGTCTTGCTCTTGCAGAGCCCGCTGTGTCGCGTCGAGCCGCGCCTGGTCGACGGCGAACAGTGTCTGGACAGCCCTAGACACGTGTGCCCTGGCGGCGTCATCCGTGTCGGCGGCCAGCGCGGCGCCGGAGGGCGTAAGCGGCGCGCAGAGGGCCGCGGCCAGGACGGCGACTAAGCAGATGGCGTATCGGTGTACCCTGTGCACATGAATCTCCGTGTCTGGGCGGAGCTGCGTATACCACCTTCTCTTGACCCGAAGCGCCCGGAATACTATCATATTTGAATAGTCGAACGGAAAGGGAGTAGTTAGAGATGGCACCAGCATACAGTGAGAAGGTCCTGGACCACTTCAGAAACCCGCGGAACGTGGGCGAGCTGGAGAACCCGGACGGCGTCGGGGTCGAGGGTAACCCCGTGTGTGGCGACCTCATGGAGATACAGATTCACGTCGAGGACGACCGCATCACCGACATCAGATTCAAGACGTTCGGATGCGGCTCTGCTATCGCCACCAGCAGCATGGTCACAGAACTTGCCAAGGGCAAGACCCTCGACGAGGCCCTCGAGATCACGCGGCAGACCGTCGCGGACGAGCTGGACGGCCTTCCGGAGCAGAAAATGCATTGTTCGAACCTCGCGGCCGACGCGCTTCACAAGGCCATCGAGGACTACCGGAGGAAGCAGGCCCCGAAGCAATCCGGGGGCTCGTCCGACGCCTAGGCGCAGGTCTCGGACACCCAGGCACGGCCTCGATAGCGAATAGTATCTGTAGGGTTCGCGCGGCTCCCATAGATGGGGGCCGCGCATTGCGTACCGGTTTCCTGTTGACAGAGAGAGTGGTCCTGTCGTAGTCGGTGTTCACAGGTGATTATTCCGCACGCGCGCCACAATCAAGGAGGGCAGGATGCAGGACGCACCCCAAGTGACTCCGCAGGGCGAAGTGCAGCCAGCTCCCACGACTTCACCGATGAAGCCGCATCGTGGAGGGGCGATTCTCGCACTCGGCATCATCGGGATCGTGGTCTGCTTCATCACGGGCATCATCGCCTGGGTGATGGGCTCGAGCGACCTCAAGGAGATGGACGCCGGGATCAGGGACAAGAGCGGCTACTCGCTGACGAAGGCCGGGATGATCTGCGGGATCATCGGTGTGATCCTGTCGGTCCTCTCTATCTTCTGGGTGGTATTCGTCGTCGGTCTGTCCAGCGTGCTCGGAGCCGTGGGCGCCTAGGCGCGGAGCATTGAGACTGACGTTCATCAGAGGACAGCCCGCGTTCCCGGTGCCGCGCGCGGCGCTCCTGACGGGAGCCTTGCTGCTCGGACTCGGCATCGTAGCGGCCGCGCTGCCCGGAATAGAAGATGGCCCCGTCGTCTGCCCATTCAGGGCGGTGACGGGGCTTCCCTGTCCCACGTGCGGCCTGACAAGGGTCGCTCACTCGCTCATGCGCCGCGACCTCGGCGGAGCGCTCGCCATCAATCCGTTCGACACGCTCTTCTTTCTCGTCGCGGTGCCGCTCTTCACCGGGCTGTGGGTGGCGAATCTGGCGGGCGGGTTCGCCGTCCGGATCTCGATGTCACGGGCGGAACGGCGGGTCGCCTGGGCGCTTCTCGTGGCCGCGGCGCTCGCCAACTGGGCCTACGTTCTCATGACCCACCGCTAGGGCGCCGTCGCTAGGGCGTCTTTCCACCGTAGAGCTCGCGATAGACCTCCGAGTACAGAAACACGCGCCTGACGTAGTCGATGGTCTGCGAGTACCCGATGTCCTCGACGAACACGTCGCTGTCGCGCTCACCCCCGTACCCCCACCACCGCTCGGACGCGTCGGGTCCACCATTGTAGGCCGCCAGCGCCCTCACGACGTCACCGTCGAACTGGTCGAGCTGCACGGAGAGATACTCCGTCCCGAAGCGGATGTTGGTCTCAGGGTCAAGCAGATGGGCGGTCCTGAACCCGCGGTGTCCGAGCCTTCTCGCGACCCATCTGCCCGTGGTGGGCATGATCTGCGAGAGTCCGCGGGCGCCGACCCACGAGACGGCGTCGGGCTCGAACAGGCTTTCCTGTCTTATGAGCGAGTACTCAATATGGGGATCGATGCCCCTCTCGGCGCACTCGCGCTCGATGATGTCCCCGAAGTGCGTCGGACAGATGCGCTTCCGCAGGTAGACCGGCGCGTCGCTCAACTCCTCGGCCGGGGACATGGCCAGGATCCTCTCCGCAAGCAGGATCGCGCGCTTATGCAGGCCGACACGCTCACAGTAATCGACGAGGATATCAAGAGAGCGCGGGTCTCTGCCGACCACATCCATGAGATGGGTCAGTTCGGTCAGGGCCGCGCTTCGCATGTGAAGGGCCTGAAGCGCGTCGGCCCGTCTGAAGGCCGGCTCACTGTAGATGCTCTGTCTGAGCGCCACCCTGCCCACGGGGAAGTAGACCTCATCGTACCACTCCGCCAGCCATGCGGCGAAGTCAAGTGCCTCGCCTCCCCACATCGCCGGGCGCGCATGGCGGTAGGTCGCTTCTGCGCGCGCGGGTCTGCGGCTCGCCGCCCTCCCGCCGTGCGACAGCTCTCCGTGCCCGAGTTCTCGGAGACGCGCGCGCGCGCGTGCCCCATAGTAGGAATCTCTCGCTGCCTCCACCGCTTCGACGTAGGTCGAGACGGCATCGTCCGCCCCGGAGAGACGCTCTCTGCACTTGCCCGACCAGAAGAGAGCGCGAGCCTCATTCTCACCTGATCCCGAGGCGAAGATGTCCGCGAACACGACCGCCGCCCCAGAGTAGTCCTTCTGCTTGTAGAGGCACAGACCCGCCCGGAAGAGCGCGTCGCCGGCCCGCGCAGACGTTGAGTAGGCACCGACGATACGTCGAAACTCGTCGCCTGCCTCCTCCCATCTCCCCTTCTCTTCAAGGAGCCTGGCCTTCTCCCAGAGCAACTCAGGGGCGGCCTCTCTGAGGGGGTTCTCCACGGCGAATCGCTCGTAGGTGGCCAGACTCTCCTCCAGCTTGCCGCTCGCGCGGAGGCAGTAGGCGAGCTTCGACCACGCCAGGTCGTAATACTCGGCATCGGGTCCGAACTCCGTCGCGTCCTCGTATTCCCTGGCCGCCGTTCTGAAGTTGCCGAGGCGCTGATGGCTTCGTCCCAGGAAGTAGCTCGCTTCGTGCTCGAACTCCTTCCGCTCGTCGTGGCGGATGTAGTAGGTGAAGAACTCGGCGGAGTCGTTGTAGAGCTTGCGGTTGTAGAGAACCAGCCCCTGATGGTACCTGTCGGTGAACGCCCGCGAGATCTTGCGCCCTCTCTTGAGCGCGTCGTGGGAGTGTCGAGACCTGGGGAAATCTTCGACCGCGGTCGCGTAGCTTCGACTGGCCGCGTCCTCGTCGCCTCTCTTCTCGTAGGCGCGGGCCATCCTGTAGTGCGCAAGTGCGCGCTCGTCGTAGCTTTCCGCCGCAGCGAGAAAGAGCCGATACCACTGCAGCGCCATATCGTAGTCGTCTGCCTCTTCGTAGAGCCCCGCGAGCTTGAGGATGGCAGGCGCGTCGAACGCGGTGTCTACACCATCGTCGATGACGGTGCGAAGCTCCTCCATCGCGAGATCGGGCTGGTCCATTCCAGCGTGACACGCCGCCAGGCGGAGTCGGACGAGGTCCTCGACCTCACTGAGCTCCGTCAGTGAGAGGGAGTAACCGACGAGCGCGGGCTCCCACTCCTCCAGATACTCGTGCGACCGTGCCATCAGGAAGAGGCTCCGGGCAGCGAGATCAACGAAGTACGCCGCCGGCGAAGCGCCGGCGTTTGACTCTATGGCATCTATCGTCAGTGCGTAGAGGTCGGCCGCGTCGCCATAGTTCCCATGGCTGAAGCGCACATCCGCCTCAGAGAACAGCGAGTCCGCGCGGGCGCGCCAGGACGCGTGCGCCGGCACGCCGGATAGCAGAGCCACGAGCACAAGGACGGCGACCGCGCAGATGGTCGATGGCGAGGAGCGGGCTCTCGTCGTGACGATGGGTCGAAGGCGTCTTCTCATGTCGTTCCTAAGGCTCCTCGTGATGTCGGCTGTCGTCCAGACCCAGAAGAGCTGCGACGTCGCCCGCGGTACTGGCGGCGACGGCTTCGTTCGCCAGTGAGACGGCGGTGTCCAGATCGACGTCCCTGATCGCCTTCTTCGTCGCGGGCAGTCGGCCGTTGGAGACGCTGAACTCCCGCAGCCCGAGACCGATCAGAAGCGGAACGTAGGCGGGCGTGCCGGCCATCTCCCCGCACAGGGAGATGGGCTTCCCCGCCGAGGCGGCGCCTTCGACGGATCGCGCAATGAGGGCGAGCACAGAGGGGTCGTGTGGCCTGTAGAGACGGCTCACGTACGAGCTGCCGCGATCGACGGCGAGCGTATACTGCACGAGATCGTTCGTCCCTATGCTCAGGAAGTCACACTCCGCGGCGAGGCGGTCGGCAACCATCGCCGCCGACGGTATCTCTATCATTGCGCCGGCCTCGATGTTCTCGTCGAAAGCGACGCCTTCACTCCTGAGCTGGCCCTTCGCCTCGTCCAGCCTCCCGAGCGCCTGACGCAGCTCGTCCACCGAGGAGATCATGGGCACCAGAATACGAACGGCTCCATGGGCGCTCGCGCGGAGGATCGCCCTGAACTGAGCCAGCAGGAGGTCCGGGCGATCGAGAAGCACGCGCGTCGAACGGTAGCCGAGGTTGGGGTTGTGCTCGCGAAACGGGTTCTCGGAACCGACGAACTTGTCGCCTCCGACGTCCAGCGTTCTGATGGTGACCGGCTTGCCGGCCATGGGCTCGACCGCTTCTCGGTACGCCGCGAACTGTGCGTCCTCGTCCAGGAACAGATTCGCCGACATGAATATCATCTCACTGCGAAGAAGCCCGATGCCGTCGGCGCCCAGCTCCGCGGCCTGCCTGGCTTCATCGCCCGACGCGATGTTGCTCATGAGCGCTATCTCTGTCCCATCGCGCGTGACCGACGGAAGCTCCAGGACCGAAGCCAGCTCGTGGCGCTCCCGGATCTCCTCCTCGCGCATGCTCTCGTAGCGCGCCCGGGTGTCGGTGGACGGATCGACGATGGCCACGCCCAGGGCGCCGTCCAGTGCGATGAGCTCTCCCGTGCGGACCCTCTCGAGGATTCCTGCGACCCCGGCCATCGCAGGGACGCCGAGCGAGCGAGCCAGGATCGCCGCGTGCGACTCCGTGCCCCCGAGCTCGGTGACGAACCCCAGTATCCGTCCTCGGTCCATCGAGGCGGTGTCGCTCGCCCTGAGTTCCCTCGCGACCAAGATCATGGGCTGCGACAGCGGGCAGTGCGCCCAGACTCCGAGCATCCGCTCGATGACACGCTGTCCGATGTCGCTGACGTCGTAGGCCCGGTCGCGCAGATAGCGGTCATCCGCGGACGAGAGGACCGCCGTCACGCGCTTCATCTCCTCGGCGACGGCCGCCTCGGCGTTGACGTGGCTGTTTCTGATGATGTCGAGAATCGCCTCGAGTATCGACGGGTCCTCGAGGATCATCGAGTGCGCCAGGAATACGTCACCTTCGCCCTGACCCAGTTGCTTAGACACGTGCCTGGCGTCGCGAAGGAGCTCCGTCTTAACCAGCGCGACGGCGTCGCGAAGCCGCGCGATCTCGCCGTCTACCTCGGAAGCGTCGATCGTGCGCACCTCGACCTCGTCCAGGATGTCACCGTAGACGAATGCCGGGGCCATCGCGATGCCGGGTGAGACCGGTGTGCCGTGCAGAACGACACGGTCCTCGGTGTCAGGCGTTTCACTGCCGCGTGAGTTCACTGACATTGCCTCTTCCTCAGATCGTCGCGTGACGACGAGCCTATGGACGCCCTAAGACCGGACCTTCTTCAACGCCTGGAGGGCCGCCATCGCGACCGGGTCCCAAACGGGTGAGAAGGGCGGAGCATAGCTCATGTCGATGTCCGCGAGGTCTCTGACCGTCATC
This sequence comes from Candidatus Eiseniibacteriota bacterium, assembly GCA_030609365.1. Lineage (GTDB taxonomy): Bacteria > Joyebacterota > Joyebacteria > Joyebacterales > Joyebacteraceae > JALGZG01. Next base: position 17,491 of record JAUWCJ010000001.1, read on the forward strand.
TTCGCGTGGAGCGCCGCAGCGATCGTGTCGATCCGCTTCCCCGCTCCTTCTCTTCCGATGATCTGACCGCCGAGCAGTCGCCCGCCATCGGGCTCGAAGACCAGTTTGACGTGAACCGCCCCGGCGCCCGGATATGCGTGCGCCTTCGAGAGGGACCTGATCCGGATGGAAGTCGCCGCCAGCCCCTCTTTGGATGCCGCGCGTTCAGTCAGACCCGTCTGCGCAGCCTCGAGATCGAACACCTTCGCGATGTTCGTCCCTGCGACGCCCCCGAACCGGGCGCTGCCCCCGACCGCGTTCTCGCCGGCGAGCTTGCCCTGCTTGTTCGCAGTGGTGCCCAGCGGGATCCACACCGGCCGGCCCGTAACCACGTGATTCGCCTCGGAGCAGTCCCCGGCGGCAAGAACGGAAGGCTCGCTCGTCACTTGGCGCGCATCCACCTTGATGGCCCCAGTGGCGCCCAGCTCCACGCCGGCCGCTGTGGCCAGCCCCACGGCGGGGCGGACGCCGACGGACACCAGCGCGAGGTCGGCCTCGAGCCTCTGCCCTCCTGCCAGCACATAGCCCAGCCCTGAGGAGCCGTCTCGCGGCTCGAACCCCTCGACGCTCGTCTCCTTCCGCACGCTCACTCCCTTGGCAAGAAGCTCGCGCTCCACCAGCTCGCTCATGTCGGGATCGAACGTCGGCAGAACCGTCGGAAGCAGCTCGATGACGGTGACCGTGATGCCCCGTGACGCGAGCGCCTCGGCCATCTCAAGACCGATGTAGCCCGCTCCCACGATCGTCGCTTTCTTGATGCCGCCCGATTCCACCCGCTCGCGCAGACGCTCTCCGTCCGCCAGCGTACGAAGCGTGGCCACTCCGGGGATGTCGATCCCGGGGAGCGGCGGCTTCACGGCCACGGCGCCGGTCCCGAGCACCAGGGCATCGAACGAGAGACTGGCGTCCCCCCCGTCGGGTCCCTGGAACGTCACTGTCCGGCCGACCGGGTCCAGAGCCGCCACGGGGGTATTGAGCCGGATGTCCATGTGCCGCTCGTTCCGGAAGAAGTCCGCTTCGTACTGGACCAATTCCTCCCTGCTCGGGATCAGACCGGACACGAAGTACGGGAGGAGGCACGCGCTGTACGACACGTCTCCGCCCTTTTCGAACACGACGATCTCGACGTCCGGTCGGAGACGTCTCGCACGGCTCGCAGCGCTCATACCGGCCGCGACGCCTCCAACCACGACCAGTCGTCCTCCCTCTCGCATCGCGGGTGGCATGCGGTCCCTGCCTTTCTGTGGTTCTGCTGACGTTCGATGCCGCCGCGGCGGACTTCACTACGTTCAAACGAGTAGCACATCGGGCCCCCGTCTGCAATACCGGCGGCTGCTGGGCCTAAGCGCAACGATGTGAGTTGTGATTCCGCAGCAAGCTGAAGCTACTCGTCGCACTCCTGGCACGCCTTGATCGCGGCGCGCAGACGCTCGTGGACGTCCTTGGGAAGGACCTTCCCGCAGGTCTGTCTGTGCAGGATGATCGTGCGCTCGAACGTGTGGACGAGCGCCTGTGCCTTCTCGCAGTGCTCGATGTGCAGCATGAACTCGACCTCGAGTTCGGCATCAAGCTCACCGTCGAAGTGTTCCGAGAGGCACTGAACGAACTTCTTGCAGTCGTCTACGTGTGACACCGGCCTGCGGTCCTTTCGCTCGACTGCCCGTCGCCGTCGCCGACCGGCCCTGATGACCGGCCGGCAACAGCGTGGATATCCCTGTGGAGCTTACTGCGAATCTCTCTTGTGAGAGGACCCGGACTACTGAACGGGTTCGTCCTCCGAACGTCCGCCCATGTGCTTCGCCAGGAACCTCTCCGCGTCACCATAGAACCTAAGCCTGTTCTCAGGCTTGGCAAACCCGTGCCCCTCATCCTCGAAGACGATGTACCCGACCTCGAGGCCGTTGGCCTTCATAGCCTCGACGAACTGGTCGGACTCCGCCTGCACGACGCGCACGTCGTTGGCGCCCTGCGCGACGAGCATGGGGATCTTCACCTGGTCGACGCTGAACAGAGGTGAACGTGATCTCAGGAATTCCTCTTCCGTCCTCGGGTCGCCCACCCGCTTGTACATCATCTCGATCATCGTGCTCCAGTAGGGCGGGATCGTTTCGAGGAAGCTGATGAGATTGCTGGGCCCCATCATCGGAATGGCACAGCAGAAGAGGTCGGGCGTGAAGGTCGCGCCGGCGAGCGCCGCGTAACCACCGTACGATGCGCCGTAGATGGCGATGCGCTCGGGATCGGCGATGCCCTTGTCGATGGCCCAGTTGACGGCGTCGGTGAGGTCGTTCTGCATCGTGCCGCCCCACTCTTTGTCACCGGCGTTCAGGAACTCCTTGCCGTAGCCCGTCGAGCCGCGGAAGTTCACCTGCAGGCAGACGTAGCCACGGTTCGCCAGCCACTGCGCCTCGGGGTTGTAACCCCAGTTATCTCTGGCCCAGGGACCGCCGTGAACGTTCAGGACCAGCGGTAAATTCCGCCGCGCCACGCCCGAAGGATAGGTGATGTAGCCGTGGATGGTGAGTCCGTCGCGCGACGTGAACGAGATGGGCTCGATGGGCACCAAGTTGTAGCCCTCGAGGTCCGGCTTGTGCACGAAGAGGAACGTGCCCTCCTTCGTGTTGCGGTCGTAGCTGTAGAACGGCACCGGGCCGTCGTCCTTGCTGAAAGCCACGATCCAGGTGTCGTAGTCGTTGTCGTAGCTCGTGATACTGAAGTCGCCGCTGTCCAGCTTCTCTATCGCCGCGAAGTCGTCCGCGACGGCGTCGTCCAGGATCTTCCACTCGTTCTTGGCCTTCGTGAACGCCACGGCCTCTATCTCGTAGGTGTCCGGATTGACCATGACGTCGCTGACGTCGTAGATCGGGTCCTCGGCCATGATCGTAAGCTCGCGCGTCTCGAGGTCCAGCCTGACGAGACGGCCCGTGTTGGCGTTTCGCGAGTCGATCATGTACAGCGATCCGCCGTCCTTGGTGAAGGCGAGCGGACTGCTGACCATGTTGTCCTCGTCGCCCCACGTGATGAGCGTCTCCCACGTAGCGGCGGCGGGATCCTCACGATAGAGCAGCTTGGTGTCGCCCGTCGGTCCCATAGCGAGCGCCCCACGAACGTCGAGGTTGAAGTCCGTGATCCATCCGAGGATGTTCCCGGGGTTCCTGGCCACGAGTGTGAGTTCGCCCGTGTCCAGCTCGAGACGGTAGACGTCGTGAAGGCGAGGGTCCTGTTGGTTCATCGAGATGACCATCGTGTTCGGGTGGTGCTTGCTGTAGTCCAGGACTCGGACCTGCACGCCCTCGAAGGGCGTGAGCTCGCTGACCTCCCCGCTCTCAATGTTCACGGAGTAGAGAAGCCAGTTCTCGTCGCCGCCGGCGTCCTGTAGATAGATGATGTGGTTGCTGTCCTGAGCCCAGAAGAAACGGAACACACCGCGGTTGTCGTCGTGCGTCACCGCGCGGTCGTCGTCCTCGCCTATGGTCTTGACCCAGACGTTGAGCACGTCATCGACGGGAGCGATGTATGACATCAGCTCGCCGCTCGGAGATATCCTCGCGCGGGCTCTCTCGGGGTTGCCAAAGAGGATGGTGCGGGGAATCAACTCCACATCACCGCCGCCACCGCACGACGTCAACAAGACGGCGGCGCCGACGAGAATCACGGCGGCAAGAACAACTGCCACGGGTCCTACGTGCTTCTTGTTCATCTTCCCTCCCTGCAGCTAAACATGGGTTCTAAGGACCGACCGCTCAGGACCTGCCGTTCATCCGAGCGGCGACCTCATCCGCTTCAGTTCCGTGGTCGAAGTAGCTCGACAGTCTTTGTCTCAAGAACAGACGCGCCCGGTGAAGCCTCGACTTCACCGCGGGGATGGAGAGCCCCAGCGCGTCAGCGGTGTCGTTCGTCGAGAGACCGTGCACGTCTCGCATGAGGAAGACGATGCGGTTGTCCGGGTCGAGCTCGTTGACGTGCCGCACGAGCACGTCGGAGAGCTCGTTGTTCATCACATCAGCGCGGGGATCGTTCGTCCAGTCGGCCAGGTCCCTGCTGACGTCGCCCTCTTCCAGCTCTACGGGCTGATCCAGGGAAACGGTGTCCAGCTTCTTCTTGCGGAGCCTCATCAGGCTTTCGTTGTAGGCGATCCGGTACAGCCACGTTGAGAAACGCGCCTCCTCGCGGAACCCCGGCAGTGCCTTGAACGCCTTGATGAATACTTCCTGAAGGCAGTCCTCGGCGTCCTCCTGGTTCCCGAGCATCTTGAGACACAGCCCGTAGATCTTGGCCTCGTTCCGCTCCACGAGTTCCCCGAACGCGTCGGCGTCTCCCGCCTTGGCGCTCCGGACCAGTTCGTTGTCGGAAGGAAGCTTCTGGGCCGTCATGTCGGCTCCCGAAGACGTGACCGAGTAAAGGAACGTCCGGCTACCACCGGCGGTCATGGCCGGTGGTCAGTACCAGTCTCCGCCGATCGCGCGCGTTCCGAACTCCTCGCGCGCGATCTGGGCAACGAGTCGGGGCACCGCGTCTGCAACGACGTCCGACTCGATCGTGTCTCCCGGGCTCTCGCCGAGCTCTATCGCGTAGATGGATATCTCCAGCGGGATACCGATATCCTTTGCGCCCTCCAGGTGGACGGTCGCGCTGTACTCCGTGTCGCCACGACCCTGGGCTCGAGGAACGAGATCCAGATCGGACAGCCCCAGCTTCCTCAGTTCCCCGACGTCGCCTTCGCCGTTCCTGATGCAGTCCACGACCACGACCTTGTGATAGCCGGCCGCGATCTCGAAGAGGTCCATCGCCGTGTCGTACGCCTCAACGATATCGACATCCGGATCCGCGAGCATGGTGTACAGACCGCGCGCCACCTCCAGCCCGACGCGCTGGCCCACGAACCCCTGACTACCAAGCCCCAGGATGAGAGTTCTCATCGTCCTCCGCCCCTACCTTGTGACACGCCGGCCTACTACCGCCGGTTGCCTACGCCAGAAGTTCTATCTTTCTCTCTACCGTCGCGGCGCGTCTGTACTCCGGCAGCAACATCGGCGAGACATTCGTCGGCTCGACGCCCGCCGCTTTCAGAGCCGCATGGTAGTTCTTCAGATGATCGAGACCGAGGCCACCAGCGGTCTTGATGCCCGCCGCCTGGGCCGCGGCAGCCACTCCGGCCCGCCGCCCAAAGACTACCACGTCCAGGAGCGAGTTGCCCATGAGCCGGTTAGTGCCGTGTATGCCGCCCGCGACCTCGCCGGCCGCATAGAGGCCGGGAACGGGCGTTTCGCACCGCTCGTTGATCTCGAGGCCACCGTTCTGGTAATGCTGCGTCGGGTAGATGAGAATCGGGTGCTTCGCCATGTCGATCCCGAACCGCTCGTACTGGCGGTACATCGCCGGGACGCGCGCCTTGACGGCGCCCTCGCCGAGCTTCTTCTCAATGACGACGGTGTCCAGCCACACGGCGGGCTGACCGGACGGCGTGACAACGCCCTTCTTTCGTCCCAGGCACTCGCGAATGACGGCCGCCGCCTCGACGTCTCTGGTCTCCAGCTCGTAGACGAACCGGTCGCCTTCCGTGTTCGTGATCTGACCACCGATGCTCCGGACCTTCTCGGTCACAAGAAGACCGAGGATCTGCTCGGGATAGGCCGCGCCCGTCGGGTGGTACTGGATCGTGTCGAGGTACTGGAGGGGTGCGCCCACCCGATAGCCAAGCACGAGCCCGTCGGCCGTGGCGCCGTAGTGATTCGAGGTCGGAAAGCCCATGACGTGAAGCCGCCCACCACCGCCGGTAGCCAGGATCGTTGTCTTCGCCCTGACGATGAGATACTCCTGCGTCTCCATATTGTAGAGGACCGCGCCCGTCACTCTGTCGCCGTCGGTCAGAAGCTCGTAGACGGCGGCGAACTCCACCAGCGGGACGTCACGGTTGAGCATCTCGTCCTTGAGTGTCTTCATTATCTCACCACCCGTGAAGTCGCGCGCGGCGTGCATCCTCTTTCTGGAGGTGCCTCCGCCGTGGATGGTGATCATGGTGCCGTCGCTCTCCTTGTCGAACATCACGCCGAGCTTCTCGAGCCAGGCGAGCGCTTCGGGAGCGTCCATGACGAGCGCCTTCGCCAACTCGGGGTCGTTCTTGTAGTGCCCGCCGCCCAGAACGTCGAGGTAGTGGATCGCGGGGGAATCGTTGGGCTTGTCGGCACCCTGGATGCCGCCCTGCGCCATGACGGTGTTGGAATCGCCCAGGCGCAGCTTAGTGACCACAAGCACGTTGGCGCCCTGCTCCTGCGCCACGAGCGCCGCGGCCGCACCGGCGCCGCCGCCACCCACGATCAGAACGTCCACGTCGAAGTCGACCTTCGAGAGATCGAACCCGTCCGGATCCAGCCCGCTGTAGGCCTCGAAGACCCTGGCGTACTCGGTGGGCGTGCGCTCGCCCTTTGACGGACCGACTCTCAGCTCACTGAAGACCTCATCCTTGTAGTCCGGATGGAAGCCCTCGAGGAGTTCCTGCTTGGCGTCAGCGGAGAGAAGCGGGAACTCCTCGTCCAGCCTCCGCTCGCGCGTCGCTTCGACACGCTTGATCAGCTCGAGCAATTCCGGTGTGTACAACTCGTGCCCCCTAGCCTCTCGGCTCCATGTCTCGGTTGTTGTAGAGCTCGGCCAGGTCGGCCTGCTTCATCTTCGTCAACTTGTCCATCTCATCGTTGAACGTGCCGTCCGCCATCTCCTTGAGCCGGTCCTTCAGGTGCGGCGCCTCGGCGGCTACGTGACGCGAGTAGAGCCTGCGGCACAGAAGCGCGACCTGATACTGCACGATCTCCGCGGGACATCTCGAAGCGCAGAGCCCGCAGAGGATGCAGTCGAAGGAGAGGTCGGCGGCCTTTGCGATGTCGCCCCTGAGCGCGGCCTGGATGTACTCCATGACCTCGATGTCCTGAGGACAGGCCTTCGTGCACGTGTTGCAGGAGAGACAGCGGAAGACCTCCGGGTAGAGCGAGAGTATCGCATCGGCGGTCGGTTTCAGGTCCTCGATGTCGTAGGTCGCCTTGTTGCCCGGGAAGAACGGGATCTCGGCGAGGTACATCTCGTCCTGCACGACCTCCTGACAGGCGAGGCCGACCTTGAGACGGTAGTCGTCCTTTGTTCGGTAGACGGTTCCGCAGGCGCCGCAGAACGCTCCCCTGCACCCGCAGCCCCTCACGAACCGGTAGCCCGCGTACTCCATGGCCTTCATGATGGTGAGGTCGCCGGGGACCTCGTAAGGCTTGCCCATCACGTAGATGGTCACCATCTGTTCTGCCATCGTAGCTTCTCCCCCTTGTTTCCAGTCGGGACGTGGTCGCCGTCCGCGGACCGGCCGCCCGAGCCTTCGGGAACCGACCGTGTAGTCTAGGCGACCTTCTCCTGTTCCTTCAAGCCGAGCTCCAGAGACCCGAGCTCCTTGATCGTATCGACGAAATCGGACATCACGTGGACCAGCTTCTCTCCCTCGGCAGCGGAGATCCAGTCGAGCTGCAGACGCTCAGGATCTATGCCCACGTCCTCAAGCGTGCGCTTGAGGAACTGAACGCGGCGCATGGTCTTGTGGTTCCCCTCCTCGTAGTGACAGTCGCCGGGATGGCAGCCGCCGACGAGCACGCCGTCGGCACCTTCCCGAAACGCCCAGAGGACGTGCTGAGGGTCGATGCGCCCCGTGCAGTTGACTCGCACGACCACGCCGTTCGGCGGGTACTGTTTCCGCGAGGTGCCGGCGAGGTCCGCGCCGGCGTACGTGCACCACTTGCAGAAGAAACAGACGATTCTCGGTTCGAACATGTCAGACCTCCAGAGCGGCCGAGACCATTTTGTAGAGTTGCTCGTCCGTCAGGTTCTTCTGCTGAGCAGAGCCGGACGGGCAGGCGGCGATACACGCTCCGCAGCCCTCGCAGATCGCTTCCTTGATGCGTGCGACTTTCTTCTCGTCATCGAATTCCGCCGCGTCGTATGGACAGACCGAGATGCACACACGGCACCCGGCGCACGTGTCCTCGTCGATCACGGCGATAACCGGCTCGCGGTGGTACTCGGTCTCCGCGAAGAGAGCGGCGACCTTGCTCGCGGCGGCCGACGCCTGCGCGACGGACTCCGGAATGTCCTTGGGCCCCTGGGCCGAGCCCGCGAGATAGAACCCCGGTGTGAGGCTCTCTACGGGCCGAAGCTTCGGGTGCGCCTCGGACAGGAAGCCCCACTCGTCCGTGTGGATCTTGAGCATGCTGGCGAGCTTCGCGGCGGCCTCGTTCGGAACGGTGGCCAGGCCGAGCACGGCCATGTCAGCCGCGATCTCGATCTTCCTGCCGGAGAGTGTGTCGACTCCCCAAACCATGACACGCCCGTCCTCCTCGAAGATCTTCGAGACCTTGCCGCGGATGTAGAGGACGTCGTCCTCCTCGGCCGCGCGGGTGTAGAATTCCTCGTAGCCCTTTCCGCCCGTCCGGACGTCCATGTAGAAGACGTACGCCTGGCCGTCGTGGACCTTGTGCCTATAGAGCATGGCGTGCTTCGTGAGATACATGCAGCAGATCTTGGAGCAGTACGGCAGGTGGTTTTCGGTGTCCCTCGAGCCGCAGCAGGTCAGGAACACGACCTCGGAAGGTACTTCGCCGTCGGAGGGTCGCAGGACTTCTCCTCCGGTCGGGCCGGACGCCGAGAGCATCCTCTCGAACTGGAGGCTTGTGATGACGTCGGCGTACTTCCCGCCACCGTACTCGCCCAGGTTCTCAATCGGGTAGAGATCGTAGCCTGTGGCAACAATGATGGCCCCGACCTCCTCCTCAATGAACTCGTCCTTCTGCTCGTAGTCGATGCAGTCGAGAGGACAGACCTTCGCGCAGATACCGCATTTCCCGTCCTTGAGGAAGTAGGTGCAGTGCTCGGCATCGAGGACCGGTTTGTTCGGCACCGCCTGCGGGAAGGGAGTGTAGATGGCCTTGCGGTCGGCCAGCTGTTCGTCGAACTCGGACGGCGTCTTGGCCGGGCACTTCTCCACGCACAGACCGCAACCGGTGCAGACGTCGCGATTGACGTAGGCGGCCTTCTTCCTGATCTTGACCTTGAAGTTGCCGACGTAGCCGCTGACGTCGTCAACCTCCGAGTAGGTCATGAGCCTAATCTTCGGGTGCTGCGCGACCTCGACCATCTTGGGGGTCATGATGCACTGCGAACAGTCGAGCGTCGGGAAGGTCTCGGAGAGCTGCGCCATGTGGCCGCCGATGGACGCCGACTTCTCGACGAGAATGACCTCGTGCCCCGCGTTGGCAACGTCGAGCGCCGCCTGGATCCCCGCAATGCCGCCACCCACCACCAGAGCCCGGGGGGTCATGGGTACTGATATGGGCTCGAGCGCTTCGTCGAGCCGGGCCTTCTCTATCATCACCTTGATGGTTCTGATGGCCTTGCTTGTCGCCGCTTCCTTGTCGCCCTGATGCACCCAGCTGCACTGCTCGCGGATGTTGGCGATCTCGACCTGATACTGGTTCATCCCCGCCGTCATCCCCGCCCGCCTGAACGTCGCCTCGTGAAGGGTCGGCGAACACGCCGCCACGATCACGCCGGTCAGGTTGTGCTTCTTGATGGCATCCTTCACCAGGTTCTGACCGGGATCGGAGCACATGTAGGTGTAGTCGGTGGAGTAGGCCACTCCCGGATAGTCGGCCAGCTCCTCCGCCACACGCTTGACGTCCACCACGCCGGCGATGTTGGTCCCGCAGTGGCAAACGAAGACCCCAATGCGTTCTTCCATCACGCCTCCCTAAAACAGACTCTTCTCCGCCAGAACGGGTAGCGGGTCCACGGAGTTGTCAGTGAAGTCCAGGTGCTTCTTGTCAATGCCCAGTGCAATCCCCAGAAGCTGTGTGAAGTAGACCACCGGGACACGACTGAACCCCTTGACGCGCTCGGCCATCTTCTCCTGATGCCTGTCGAGATTATAGCGGCAGAGCGGGCAGGTCGTGACGATGATGTCGGCGTTGCGTTTGAGCGCGGAGACGACGACGTTCTGTGAGCATGACACTGCCAGCTCCTCGTCGTTGACGACCTGGAACCCCCCGCAGCACTCTGTCTTCATCGGGAAATCGACCGCTTCGCATCCGAGCGTCTCGAGGAATTCCTCGAAGATCGTGGGCTGCTCGGGGTCGTCGAACTTCATCTCGTTCTTGGGGCGAAGCAACATGCACCCGTAGTAGGGCGCCACCTTGAGACCTTCGAGCTTCTTCGTCACGGCGGAGGCGACTTTGTCGTAGCCGACCACATCGCGCAGCATCTCGATGTAGTGGAGAACCTCCACCTGCCCCTCGTAGTCCTCGTGCGTGTAGCTCTCTACCTTCTTGCGCGCCTCGGTGTCCGCGCGGAGAAACAGGTTAGTCTTGTCCCTCTTGTCCTCGTCGTCGCGCATCACGTTGTTGCAGCGCTTGAGAACGTTGTAGCAGAAGGAGCACAGCGTGACGACCTTGTCGCCTAGCCGGGACGCGTAGGACAGGTTCCTTACCCCTGCCAGGACGTCCATCACGCTGTCGGTCACGAGCGGGTACACGGCGCCGCAGCAGGTCCAGATGGCGAGTTCCTCGAGCTCGACGCCCAGGGCCAAAGCACATTCTCTTGCGGATGTGTCGAAGTCTCGTGCCCTCTCGTGAAGCGTACAGCCCGGGTAGTACGGGATCTTCATCTCTTTCTCCGGCACGGTCTATCCGTTCAGCTTCCTCAATGCCCCGACCACACCCATCTGCGGCGCATCCGACATCATCACCTTCGTCAACCCGTCCGCGTCGACCTTCGGTGTCGCGAGCCGGATCCGCAGGACGATGGCCCTCAGCGCGTCACAGATGCTCGAGAACTCGACGCCCTTCGGGCACCTAGACGCGCATTGCAGACACGACGCGCACGTCCATATGGTCTTCGAACTCAGAACCTCGTCAATCTGGCCGAGCTGAAGAAGCCTGATGACCTCACTCGGGATTATGTCCATCTCTTCGACGACGGGACACCCGGCCGAGCACCTGCCGCACTGGTAGCAAGCAAGGATGCTCTGCCCGGAGAGCGTTTCCACCCGGTCGATGGCCTCGTCCTTGACCATGCCCGCGGTGAGCCTGAGTCTCATCGATACCTCCAGGGTACAGCTATAGACCAATTCGACCGGCCCCGGCCGCTGCTCACGCGATGGGGTCGTTCAAAGCGCCAGCTGCCTGTCAGAGCCGCGTCAGCGCGGTCGGTCGGTACGAAAACCAGTCACCGCAACGTCAGCGGTCGGCGCGGCGGTGACATGTCGGTTGGATACTCTACTATGGAGCGCGCCACGAGTCAACCGCTTTCGGCCGCAAAACCCCACGAAAACGGCACATTTCTGCCCGAACAGCCGTGGACCACGCTCGTCCGCACGGCAGCCCGGAGGCGGGCATCGACAGCACGATGGCCGCGCTGTATAATTTTAGCAAGGAGAGGAGGCGTGTCACGATGCGAATGAGACTGCAGTGTTGTGCATTGCTTCTGCTTGCCACCCTGCCGGCCGCCGTCTGTGCCGGAGTCATCGTCGTCGACCCCGTGGGTGGCGGCGACTACGACAACATACCCGAGGCCATGTTCCACGGTACGGCTGACGACACGGTGCTCGTGTTGCCGGGCTTCTACGAGGTGGAGACGGGCATTCCTTACCCGTGGCCCATCCTCCTGACGGCCGACAGCCCCGCGCTCGTCAGCCAGGGAGGTGCTGCGCTGACGCTCATTTTCGGCAACGGTCTGATGCCGGCCCTCGACGTACGGGACGATACGTTCGGCGCGCGGGCCTTCATAGCAGGATTCACGTTCCAGTGGCTGGAGACGCCGCTGGACTGGGGCTATCCGACGAGCGGGACCGTCTACTTCACGGACAACATCGTGAAGGGGTGCGAGACGGGAGTGGACGTCCGCATGGGTGAAGGGCTGGTCGCCAGAAACCTTATCGAGGGACCGGGCACCTACGGGATCCAGACCGGGCACTTCGAGGGCGTGATAGAGGACAACGAGGTGCACGGGTTCAAGGACGGCATCACGGGCGCGGACGGGAACACGGTGATACAGCGAAACCACATCCACGACAACGGGATCAGCGGTGTGGCGGGGTTCAACGACTGCATCGCCATCGACAATGTCGTTGAGGACAACGGCTGGGCCGGGTTCAGCATCTCGTTCGACGCCCACCTGACGGGCAACGTCATCCGTGGCAACGGCACGGGCATCAACTTCTGGGGTGGACCGCACAACGGGTTCCTGAACGGGAACGACATCTACGACAACGCGGAGTTCGCCGTGCACTCATACTGCGAAGAGCACATCCCCGTCCCGCCCGACTTCGACGCCACCATGAACTGGTGGGGTACAACCGACCCGGACGAAATCGCGGCGAGCATCGACGACTGCCACGACAGCATGTGGTCGGCCGTATGTTTCGTCGTCGAGCCGTGGTGCACGGCGCCCGGGTGCGACCCCACGCCCGCCGAGCTGTCGAGCTGGGGCGCGATCAAGGCTCTGTATAGATGATGGCAGAAGAACGGATCAGAAATGGATCGGCCGAGCCGGGGCTGAAACCCCGGCTCGGCGTCAGTACCTGTCTCCTGGGCGAGAACGTCCGCTACGACGGCACGGAGAAGAGCGACCCGATCCTGCTTGGGGCGTTCGGAGACGCCGTTGAATGGGTGCCCATCTGCCCCGAGGTCGAGTGCGGCATGACCGTGCCCAGAGACCCGATGCACCTGGCCGACGACCCGGACTCTCCGAGGCTCGTGACGACGGCCACGGGCGAGGACCAGACGGGGCGCATGCAGACGTGGATGCGGTCCCGTCTCGACGAGCTCGCCGGCTGTGACCCCTGGGGATTCGTGCTGAAGAGCAGATCACCCAGCTGCGGGCGGAGCGCTGTGCCGGTGCTGGACTCGACGGGCGCGCCGGCGGGCGAGGCCGCCGGGCTCTTCGCCGCCGCAGTCGCCGTGCGCTTCCCGCTGTTGCCGGTCGCGGACGAGAGCAGTCTGCGTGACGACTCGATGTGGGACAACTTCATCGAGCGTCTCTTCTGCCTGAAGAGATACCGCGACTCCATGCAGCCGGAGGGGAGCCGCGAATCGCTGGTCGCGTTCCACGCCGCGCATGAGCTTCAGCTCATGGCGCACGACCGGGACGTTCTCCATGAGATGGAGGAACTGGTGGCGCGCTCGAGGAAGCTCCCACTGGATGAACTCTCTGCCAGATACGAGGAGCTCCTGACGACGGCGATGGAGTTCGTGGCCACCCCGGCGCAGAGTGCCGACGCTTTCCTGCACGCCCTGGGCCTCCTCGAGCGCTACATGAACCCCGGCGAGAGGCAGGATGCGCTCGAGCTCATTGAGGAGCACCGCGGCGGGCGCGTCCCCTTGACCGTTCCCACGAAGCTCCTCGGGCGCTACATCCAGAAGTACCGCGTGGAGCACCTCGCCACTCAGTCCTGTTTCGCCTCGCACCCCAACGAACTGAAACTGCGAAATCGCTCCTGAATCCGGCTCTGGCGCGGACGCGGGGCAACACAAGACGGCGCGCACAGGCGGCGCGGCCGGAGGAAGCGGAGTGACGCACCATGGGCGAACTCGAGGTCAGGGAACTCAGGTCCGGCGAGGAATCACTATGGCTCGGGTCTGATGCGGAAGGCGGGCCCGGTGCGGACGGCGAATCCGAGAAGCTCACCAAGTTCCGCCGCTTGTTCGAGGAGCGGTCCTCGCAGGACCCCCGCTCGTTTCTCGTGGCACTCGACGGGCCACGCGCCGCCGGGCGACTGAAGGGACTCTTCCTCAGCGACAAGCTCTACTTCGTCCAGGAACTCCACTGCGCGGAGGGTCTCCCCTGCAGCGTGGTCGAGGACGCGCTTGCGAGCTTCCTCGGTGACTCGTTCTCGCGCGACGGCATCGGGATCCTGAGCTGGGACCGGACGAAGAGCGCGGAGACCAACGCCGCGCTCGAGCGCGCGGGGCTTCTGATCGAGAAGAAGAAGGTGTTCGTTGCTCGCGGCCTGAAGGGTGACCTCCCCCGGCCCGGGACGCACTTCGCGTTCCGGACGCTTGCAGAGGCCGGGAAGGACGAGTTCCTGCCCGTGATGACGGAGGCCGCGGCTACGGGCGGGCCCTGCACGCCTCGGGGCTTTCGATGCTCGCTGAGCGCGGCGTCACACGGTACGTGGGCTCCACCGACACGCGGAACGGCCCGATGCTCAAGGTCTTCGAAGCGAACGGATGCCCGCAGACCGGCATACAGCGCTTCTACAAGCCCCCCGCCCGGTAGCGGCGGCGCACCGGACCGATTCTCGTTCGCGGTAGCAGCGGCAGTGTGCCCGATTCTCCTTTTGACTGCAGGCAAGCTCTCCCTATAGAGTCATCTCTACGTATAGTCATCTCCATCATGGAGTCGTCTTCACTGACGACATCCTGTCCTCCGGAGAACCGCTCCCGACGAGGTGAAATGAGCAAGCGAGAGATTCAGGATGGTCCGCCCGAGAGGGACCGCACCGCGGCGGTCGGCGCGCCGGTCAAGCGCGTTGACGCGTCCGACAAGGTCACCGGACGGGCCGTCTATCTGGACGACATGGTCATGCCCGGCGTCCTGCACGCCGCGCTGGTCTTCCCCGGGTGCGCCCACGCGGTGCTCAGAGGGGTGGACGCGTCGGCCGCGAGGTCGATGGCTGGCGTGCGTTCCGTCCTGACAGCCGACGACATCCCCGGAGAGAATCAGGTCGGCGTCATCGATACCGATCAGCCGCTTCTTCCCTTCGACAGGATAAGATACGAAGGAGACGCCGTGGCCGTCGTTGTGGCCGAGACGGCGGTGCTGGCACGCGAGGCGGCGGACGCCGTGTCCGTCGACCTGACGGAACTGCCGGGCGTCTTCGACGCCGTCCGTGCGATGGAGCCGGACGCGCCGCTCGTTCACGAGAGCGGGAACGTTTTCCTCCACGACAAGGTCAGGAAGGGCGATGTCGACGCCGGGTTCGATGCGGCCGACATCATAGTGGAGCGCGAGTTCCGCACCCACCACCAGGAACACTGCTACCTCGAGCCTCTGGCGGCGCTCGCTGTACCTGCGGACAACGGGTCGATGACGGTCTACGGGACGATGCAGTGCCCGTTCTACGTGCAGAAGGCCGTGGCCGATGTGCTGGGGCTTCCACTCGCATCCGTCCGCGTCATCCAGACCGTCACGGGCGGTGGGTTCGGTGGGAAGGAGGATGTACCCAGCGAGATTTGTGCGTGCGCGGCGCTCGCCGCGTGGAAGACGGGAAGCGCGGTCAAGCTCGTCTACTCCCGGGAAGAGGATTTCCTCCGCTCGAGCAAGCGCCATCCCATGCGCGTGACGTTCAAGCTGGGCGCCAAGCGCGACGGCACGTTCACGGCCGCGAAGATTCGCGCGGTCGCGGATGGCGGAGCCTACACGACACTGTCCCCGGTCGTCGTGTTCCGCGCGGCCGCGCACGCGACGGGCCCCTACGAGATCCCGAATGTCTGGACAGACGTCTACGGCGTCTACACCAACCGCCAGACGGCGGGCGCATTCAGGGGGTTCGGGCAACCTCAGGTCATCTTCGCCAACGAATCGGTCATAGACGAGGTGGCCGACGCCATCGGGATGGACCCCGTGGACATCCGTCTCAAGAACTGCCTGGACGTCGGGAAGCGGACGGCGACGAACCAGCTTCTGACAGAGAGCGTGGGGCTGAGAGAGACGCTTGAACTCGCACGGGAGCTCTCGGGATGGGACGGGAAGCGGGCGGCGCAGGGAGGACGCGGCGGCGAACAACCGGGACGCGCATCGGACGCTCGCGACCACATCAAGCGCGGCATCGGGGTCGGGTCCATCTATTACGGTGTCAGCCTGGGCGCGAAGGGACTGGCGCTCGACGGGTCCGGCGCCCACATCAACGTCTACCGCGACGGCTCGGTCAGGATCGGCGTGGGCGGCACAGAGATGGGACAGGGCCTCCTGACCGTACTCGCACAGATCGCGGCCGACAGTCTCGGCGTGCCGGTCGGCTTCGTTCACGTCGAACGCGCGGACACGAGCGTCGTCCCGGACAGCGGCCCGAGCGTCGCTTCGCGGACCACACTCATGACTGGAAACGCCGTGATCGACGCCGCGCGGAAGCTTAGGACCGTCATGGGAGAGGTCGCGGCCGACAGTCTGGGGCTCGACCCGAGCGAGATCGAGTTCGATGGTGGTACCGTCGGTTCAGCAGAGAAGAACGTGACCTTCGCGGAGCTCGCCGAGCAGTGTTGGGTGAGAAACGTCAGCACGGCCGCCGACGGCTGGTACGCCGCACCCGAGTCCACGTTCGACGAGAACGGCCAGGGTGACGCCTACGCCGTCTACTCGTACGCGACACACGTAGCGGAGATTGAAGTGGACACGGAGACCGGACGGGTAACGGTCGTGAGGATCACGGCCGCGCACGACGTCGGGCGAGTGATGAACCCCGTGACGCTCGAGGGGCAGATAGAGGGAGGCGTGCTGCAGGGCATCGGGATGGCGCTCTACGAGCAGATGAAGAGCAAGGGCGGAGCGGTCGTGACGCCGGACTTCTCCACCTACATCATCCCCACGGCGATGGACACGCCGGCGATCCGGACCGTGTTCGTCGAGGATCCCTATTCGAAAGGTCCCTTCGGCGCGAAGGGCATCGGCGAGACTCCGGCCATGCCGGGAGCCGTTGCCGTGGCGAATGCCGTGTCCAATGCGCTCGGCGTGCGATTCCACGAGCTGCCCCTGACCCCTGAGCGCGTCAGGCGGGCGGTGTCTGAGAGGAAGAATTCATGAGATGCCACGCAGGACCGTCCGCACCGTTGCTGACGCTCCTCATGCTCGCCGTGGCGCTCGCTGCCGCGACCGCCACGGCGAGCGAGTCTCCGGATGCAGGAAACCATGGCAGCGCCGAGTACCTGCCCATGCGAGATTCGTCCAAGCTCCTCGCTGCCTCGCCGTCCGCCGGCGTGATGGAGGAGGCTCTGCGAGCTCTCGCCCTCACGCGTGACGACCTCTCGT
Source organism: Candidatus Eiseniibacteriota bacterium (assembly GCA_030609365.1). Classification (GTDB taxonomy): domain Bacteria; phylum Joyebacterota; class Joyebacteria; order Joyebacterales; family Joyebacteraceae; genus JALGZG01. The sequence continues at coordinate 34,576 of JAUWCJ010000001.1, forward strand.
TCCGGACGGACTACGCCGACCAGCCGGATTCGTTCCGGATAGCCGTGGTCGACCGGCTGCTCGCGCGCCCTCTCGAGACGGAGAGCTACGTCGCAGGGTTCGCGGATGAGATCTGCGCCATCGCCTCTCTGGAGGGACTCGTGGGCATCTGCGCCCGCGACCTCGATCTGATCATCGATGAACCGACGCGCGTCGAACCAACGGAGCCCATGGAACCCAAGTCGATCGGACCGACCGCGCTCGATGTGCTGCTGCCCGCGATGAGTGAGGCCGCGGGGCTGATCGCCACGGCGTTCGATGGCCTGTCGGAGGAGCAGCGGCGGTTCGTGGCGCTTCACGCGCCGTCGATCCTGGACGAGGAAGAGTTCGACCCGGACCGGCCGATCGACGAACGGGACCGCGAGGCCGAGGAGGAAGAGGCGCTCGCGGACGAGCTCCTCCGCATTGCCAGTCTCGTTGACTACGATCGTCTGGCGGCCGCGGGCGCCGTGATAGCGCGAGCGGTTGACAGCTCCATCCCGCTCCTGGTGGACGACCCGATGAACCTCCCGAGAACGCATACCGACTACGAGCTCGAGAGGACGGCTTCCTCGTGGCTGGCCTCGGGCGACGTCCTGAACATCATGGAGACAGAGGCAGGGACCGTGATCATCGGGGGGCCGGGACGTACCACATATAGAGGGGGCGTCGCGCTCATCATCGATGTCGGCGGCGACGACGTATACGTGGGCGACGTGGCAGCGGCCCTGAGGGATCTTCCCGTGTCCATCGTGATAGACCTCTCCGGCGACGACATCTACCGCGGTGACACGCACTCGCTGGGCGCGGGGTTCATGGGTGTAGGCGTGCTCGCGGATCTCGAGGGTGACGATGTTTACACCGCAGGAGACTTCTCGCTGGGTGCGGGTCTGTTCGGGGTCGGGATTCTGGTGGACGCAGCGGGCAACGACAGCTACTCGGGCGACACGTGCACCGAGGGCGCCGGCGCGTTCGGCATCGGAGTCCACCGGGACAAGGGCGGCAACGACAGCTATAACGCCGCGCTCTTCTCGCAGGCTTTCGGGTTCGTCGGAGGCGCGGGGCTGCTGCACGATGTGGCAGGGAACGACGTCTACTTCGCTGGAGGGAAGTACACCGACGAGATACGGTACTTCGACCACTACATCAGCCTCTCACAAGGATTCGGGTTCGGCTGGCGGCCCGACGCCTCCGGTGGCATCGGGATCCTCATCGACGAGGCCGGGAACGATGTCTACGTCTCCGATATATTCGGCCAGGGTTCAAGCTACTGGTTCGCGGTCGGGGGGCTGGTCGACTACAGCGGGAACGACCAGTACGTCTCCTACCAGTACGCCCAGGGCGCGGGCACTCACATCACGGTCGCCGCACTGATCGACTGCGACGGCGATGACAACTACGTGTCGAAGGGCGTGTCGCAGGGGTGTGGCCACGATCTTGCCGTAGGCATCCTGCACGACCTGGCCGGTGACGACAGCTACACCTGCCACGACCTCTCCCAGGCCGCCGGAAACGCCAACGGCATCGGGATCCTGATGGACGACGCGGGCAACGACGCGTACTCGGTCCGGAACCCGAACAACACACACGGGTATGGGAACCTCCGGCGCGACTATGGGAGCATCGGCGTCTTCCTGGACTGCGGTGGCGCCGACTCCTACTCCGGCAGAGGAGCGGACGGCACGTGGTGGACCGGGAGCATGCACGGCATCGGGGTCGATGAGGAGAAGGCGTTGGGAGGTGGTGCTGAATGAGAACCTTCGGTACTGTCCTTCTTCTGCTCGTTCTGATGGCCGGACCCGCCGTCTCCCAGAATGTGGGTGCGGAGGTTGAGACGGAGGTCGCTGAGTCCGACACGGCCGAGCTCGCGGAGCTCACGCCCGTGGAGCTGTTTCTGCGGGCGTCCTCGTCGGCGCTCCAGTTCGAGCACATGCGCGAGCCGTCCCGGTGCATCCTGGTATCGAACCACGAGGAGTCGCTCCCCTATCTCGTCACCCGGCTCGACACGGACGACGCGAGGGAGCGGCACGCGCTGGAGGACATCCTTGTCAGGATCGGCACCGCGGCCGCCGATCCGGTCATAGAGGCGTTCCTGTTCGAGGCCGGGAGAACGGAGACAACTCGCGGCGCCAGGCTGGCGGCGGCGGTGCTGGGCAAAATCGGTGATGCCCGCGCCGTGGGCCCGCTCGCCTCCGTCCACGACCATCACGACTGGAAGGTGCGCGGGGCCATCGGCGGAGCGCTCGGCAGGATCGGCACGGCCGAGACGGTTCATCCTCTAGTTTCACTTCTCCTGGACGAGAACGAGGCGGTCAGGAAGAGCGCGGCCGTCGGTCTGAGGCGCGTCGCCGTACGCGCCCGTGACGACGAGGCGCCGGACCACGACGCGGCCAAGGCCCTCGACGCGGACGTCATCGAATCGCTCGCGCGTGCCCTCGGGGATCCCAGCTACGCGGTGAGATACAGCTCGGCCGATGCGCTTGCCCGCATAGGTGAGACGGCGCTGCCGCTCCTGTTTGAGATCGGTGAGGGCGGGGCGGCCGAGGCTCGATTGATGGCGCTTCGGGCCGCCGGCAAAGTCGGCTCTCGTAGGGCTCTCAAGCCGCTGGTGAGAGCGCTCAAGGACTCCGACTGGGCGGTGCGGGCGCACGCCGCAGCCGCCATCGGAACGATCGGAGCAGACAAGCGGAGCCGTCGAGCGCTGGAGCGTCTGGTCGCTTCCGACCCCCATCCGTTCGTCGTCGCATCGGCCGCCGCCGCACTCGACTCGGAAGACCGCTAGCCTCCGCTGCGGGCGGCCATGAGCTCCCGCAGACGGGCCAGGTTGGCCGCGATGCCGGGGTCGTTCGGGCTCAGACGCCTGGCCTCCTCCAGTTCGCGCAGCGCCTCTTCGTAGCGTCCGGCCATTGCCAGGATGACACCGAGGTCATGCCGCGCCTGTGCATAGGTCGGGTCTATCTCGACGGCACGAGCGTACGCTCCGGCCGCCTCCGGGAGCCTCCCGGTCTCCTCGAACACCCTGCCGAGCGCGTCCCACGCCTCTGTGAATCGAGGATCGGCCATCACCGCGCACTTGAGGTGGTACTCCGCCCGCTCGAGGTCGCCCTCCTGCGCCAACACCAGGCTCAGGTTCATGTGCGCCTGCTCCGTGTACTGGTCGAGAGCGATCGCTTCCTCGAACCACGCCTTCGCCTCCGCGACCTCTCCCCGCCCGAGCAGGAAGCTCCCGATGTTGTTCCGAACGGACGCGAGGCTCGAGTCCTTCTCGGCCGATGACAGATACGCGGAGAGCGCCTCGTCGCTGCGACCCAGCTCTTCGAGCGCCAGGCCCATGCTGTTGTACGCCTTTGCGTATCCGGGCGATATCTCTATGGCGCGGCGGTACTCCCTCACGGCGTTCTCGTACATCCCCTGCGCAGCACTGGCGCGCCCGAGGGTCATGTGCGTCTGAGCGCGGTCTCCCACGTGTGTGTCGTAGAAATCGTGGTTCACGAAAAGCCCTATCCCGGCGAGCGCCAGCAGCGCGACTGCGAGTTCCTTCACCCTGCCTCGCGCCGCGAGTCCGCACAGCCTGAGAACGGCCGCCGACGCAAACAGGAGGAGAAACGGAACAAGCGGCAACCTGAAGCGGGCGTTGACGAAGAACAGGAGGACGCCCGCCGTGTAGGACAGAACGAAGAGCATGGCGAGCGTGGCTGCCTTGTTCCTCCGTGCGGTGAAGAACATGCCGAGCACGGCCAGCGGCGCCATGATTCCGAAGTTGAGCCACCTGAGCCAACGGAACACCGGTGACATACGACCGAAGAAGTAGATGTCCTTGTTGTTGGCCAGCTCATAGCTGTCCCAGAAGAGCACGAACTTCCGGACGTAGAGCCTGGCAGCGGCCCCGGGGTTTCCGAGGAGAAACTCCCTTCCCCTCCCGTACCAGAAGCCCGATACCTCGCTCGGCTTCAGATCGCGCCCCAGCTGGGATTCCGCTATCCGAACGGCGTCCTCGTTCTCCCATGACTCCCCGAGCACCGGCAGCACCGCCGACGCGCCGTCCGACGCGGAGTTGTTCCCGATGAAGAAGTTGATGCCGCCCTGAGACGCGATGGGAACGAAGTCCCGCTCGACGGCGTAGTTCCGCAGCGTCACGGGAAGAATCACCGCAGCGACACCGAGCACGACGACCGCGAACCGCGCCGCACCCGCCTTGAACGCCGCCGGAAGTTCCACCGGCGCGCCGGCTTCGCCGGAGGTGCTTCGCGCCCGCCACCACATCCAGCAGAACAGCGCCGGCAGGAACACGAGAACACTGGGGCGCGCGATGCCGGATATCCCCATCACGGCTCCCGCCGCGAACCAGCGTCCGCGGCCCGGTGACTCGTCCGCGCGCAGAAGCGCGCTCATCAACAGGACGTCGAGGAGCACTACCAGCGAAACAATCAGAAGCTCGTTGCTGAAGTAGAGGAACAGCGGATAGAGAGCGGCGACGGCCGCTCCCAACAACGCCTCCCTCTCTCCGAACATGCGCCTGCCGAGGAAGTACACGGCAACCGGAGTCAGGGCCGTGCAGGTCGCCTGCACAAGGCGCGCCGCCTGCAGGCTCTCCCCGAGTACCGAGAAGACGAGACCGAGGAGGTACGGATAGAGCGGCGCTCTGAAGAACACCGTGCTCCCCAGCCAGTCGCCCGCCGCGAGCGCCCTGGCCCACTCCACGTGGTACAGCTCATCCAGTATCGGGAAGCCCGCGAGCGGGCTCCCGCGCAGGTGAAGCACGTACACGAACCGGAGCACCCACGCTACTGCAAAGATGACTCCCGCCCTCAGAAGCAGCCTCTTCCGGATCTCCGCGTCGCGTTTCGGGACCAATGGACCTCCATCTCTGAGGTGCGCTCACGGCCTCATAACAGCGCTTCGTCAAGATTATTTGCGCTCGTCCACTCGCGTGCGGAGCGAACGCAGAACCTATCCTAGCGGAAACAGGCCGCGACACAAAGCAAGCATGCCAAGCCCGACGCCCTGCGTAGACGGCGTCAAAGCGACATTACGGCGATATGGGGCAATTGGCCTGAATCCCTCGCACACCGCATCGAGACAGGAAAACACCGTCTGACTTCCTGCTCAACTTGTCTCAACATGTGCGCTTTGTACGAAAAACTCATTGACCCGGAGGCGGGGATGCTATAGACTACTAGTCGAACTACGGGAGATTATCACCAAGCACATGCGAGCGTGATTGTGTGTCGCCTGGGCTCACACGAGTTCAGGTGGCAAGTGTGTGCAGGTGCCGAGTCGGGGGCCGGCATCTTCACCGTGCATCCGCGTCGACTGATGATGCAGCAGTGCTTGGTGGTGAAGCAACATCTGGCTACTGGTCAATTCGAAGTGAAGCAGAGAGTAACTCACAAGAAGGAAAGGAGACGGACGGCATGAAAAGGCTAACGTTTGCAGCTGTTGTGCTGGCGTTCGCGCTCCTCGTTGTGCAGACCGCCGCGGCCGACGATTCGTACATGATCGGCATGCAGGGAGTCGGCAGCCTGATGAAGAGTCCCGTTGTCTACAGCGGGAGCTTCATGTGGGGTCTCGTTGGTTCGTGGGAGATCACGCTCGACGACTCCATGTGGCCCGGCGAGGCAGACAGCACCGCGAGGTTCGACTACATATGGGACAACTTCTTCGCCGACCACTACATCGACACGACGGGTGCGGAGAGCTGGACCGGTTACTTCGATGGCGCGACACTGATGGCGGCTCCGCGCTTCCGGTTTGACACCATCTCTCCGGTAGGCGCGATCGAGGGCGACATCACCTTCTCGATTCTCGTGCGCGACTGGTACGCGGACGGGATACTGTCGCAGCAGGAAAAGCATCACAACCTGAACCTGAGTGCGACGCTCAGTCTGAATCCGAGCCTCGGCGAGGGCTATTTCGAGAATATGTGCGGGCACGGTTCGGTCAGCTCGGGCAACTTCAACTTCCATAACCCACCGCTGGACGACAACCTGCAGATAGTCGGACAGATCCAGACCTACACTTGCCCCAGCCCGGTGGAAGAGACGACCTGGGGCGCGATGAAGGCGCTGTTCAGGTAGGCAGGCGGCGAAACCGATACAGGTAATCGAGAGAGTGTTCGAGTAACAGCCCGAAAGGGCGAGGCCAAAGGAGAGGACAATGCGCGCACTTCTGATAGTTTTGGCTGTTGCGGCCCTTGCAACTGCGGCCTACGGCCAGGAGACGTTTGTTTGGTTCTACGGCGCGGGAACGGGCGACTTCATGGACAGCCCCGTGGTCTTCGGCGGCGCCATGGATCCCGGCGGTGACATAGAGCTCGGATCGTGGTCAATCACGATCCCGGACGACGGTTGGCCCACTGACCCGGTCGACCGGTCCACCTACATCTGGAACACGTACTACGCGCCGAACTACACACCCGGCAACCCGAGCTTCTGGAAGGGCTACTTCGACACAGAGCACGGTGCACCCGACATGAACGCTCTGTTGATCGTCGACGACACGAACGGCGGCGTCATGACCGGTATCTGCTCCGTTGAGATCCAGGTTCAGGATCTGAACAACAACGGCGTGCTCGACGAGGGCGAGTTCTGCAGCGGCAGCCTTTCCGGTCTCGTCATCATCATCCGGGACGGCACGGGCGTGTACGACGGCATGTGCGGAACGGGCAACTACTTCGGCAGCTACATCAAGGACTGCCCGCTCACGACCGAGACCTGGAACTTCGGTATGTATCTCTGGCTCGAGGACTGCACCACGCCGGTCGAGGACGCGACCTGGGGCGCCATCAAGGCCCTGTATCAGTAGTTCGGATTTCGCGAGCACCAGGAGCACCCGGCCCGCGATATACCTGACACGAGTCCTCGTACTGCGGTGCGGGGACTCGTCAGATGAATCAGGGTAGCGTGGCAGGTGCTCTGCAAACAGGAACAACGATACAGATGATCTTTCGAAGCGGGAGGCGTGCGGGGCGCTCCGCAGCTTGGATGCTCATCGCCGTCCTCCTTGCAGGCGCAATCGGCAGCACCCTGTTTACGGCAGCAGCCCAAGCAGAGCGACGAGCGCCTGCACCAACGACCATAGCGCTCACGAGCGCGGACACCCATCAAGCTGGCGTCGCCAACGCGCGCCAGCTTCTGTCTTGTCTTGCCCAACGGGATGACGACTCCGACGGTATATCAAGAAGACTTGTTGCGCTCCCCGACTGCAATGGCGCGATAGTGGAAGCCGTTGTTCTCTCGGGCCTCCGCCTGTCACAGGACGAGGCAGCGGAACTCGCATGGGTACAGGACATCGCCAGGATCAGAGAGCAGACGGTCGCCGTGGTCGCCATCGACTCAGACGCTGTTCGCTCCGAGCAGGCACGGCTCGGTCTTCCGGACGGCATCGAGATAGTCGTCGCTCCCGAGGGGGCGCGTGGACCGGTCTCGAAGAACACTGGTCCCTTCACGGGTGTCTGCGAGAGCGCAATCCTCAACTACGATGCGTCCGGCAACCAAGCCCCGAGGTGGGCGCCGCCCTCGTCCGCCGCGAAGCGGCGCGGTGGCGTGACCTACTGCTACTCGGTGGAGGACTGCGCGTCGGCCGGCATCGACCTGCTCGTCGTCGTCGCGGATGAGCTTCACTACTCGCCGGTTCTGCAGGCGTTCGCGAATCACCACTCGTCGTACCTGGGACTTAACATCGGCGTCGTGGGCACCTCCGCTCTGGCGGAGCTTGCTCCTGAGGCTCTGCGCGGATTCATCCAGGACGTGTACGAAACACAGTCGGCGGCGCATTTCGGGGACGGACACCTGGGCTTCGTCATCCTCGTGGGCGACGCATATGCCGACGACAACACCACGGTAATGATCCCTACATACGACGGCTACGGTGGGACGGAGGTGGCGTCCGACCACTACTATGCGTGCGTCAGCGGAGACGATGACTTCGAAGACGTCATGATAGGTCGCCTCTCGGTGGGCAACGTGAACGAGCTGGTGGCCATCGTCGGCAAGTGCGCAAACTACATGCCCATGCCCAGTGGAGAGCCGTGGACCGAGAGCACTCTCCTTGTCGCGGGGCTCTTCTACACGATCAAGGACGACTACGTCACGCTGTTCGACGAGTACGAGGAACTCATGCCGGACGGCTGGCCGATCGACCGGATCTACAGACACGACTACGCGAACGACCATCTCTGCTCGCTGGACGTGGTTGAGGCCTTCAACGAGGGTCACCTGATAGTCAACTACGCGGGGGACGGATGGATCTCGTCCTGGTATCGGGTGATGGACACCACGGACATCCCGCTCATGGACAACGGCGACCGTCTTCCCATCGTGCTGTCGATGGCGTGTATGACCGGATGGTACGACAACACGACGGAGATCGACCCGAACGGCTCCTACGACTGCTTCGCCGAGCAGATAGTCAACACATCGGGGAGGGGCGCCATCGCGTGCCTGGCGGCGCCGCGCGCCAGCGACGGCGGCATGTTCCGTACGCTGACCAAGAGCATCTACCGTGCCGTGTTCACAGAGAACAGCGTCTTCCTCGGCGAGACCGTGGCCCTAGCGAAGCTCCTCCACCTTCAGGACGGCGGGAGCGTCGATTACCCCCGCCACTTCAACCTCTTCGGGGACCCGGCGCTCATCTACAGATGGGATACGGCACCGACAGACGCGCCTGAACTCGTCGTGAGACCACACGAGGTCGTGACAGCTCCCGAACTTCCGGCGATCGGTGACAATCTGACGGTCGAGATGACCGTGAGGAACACGAGCACCCTGATGGCCACTGACGTGCTGCTCCGCGTGACGGACGTCTCTGCAGCGGGCTCCTATTCCCAGGACATCTTCATTCCTTCGATCAGCGACTGGTCGTCCGAGACCGTGACGGCCGTGATTCCCGCGCTCGCAGGCGGATGGCACATGCTCGACGTTACGGTCGATCCGAACGGGACCATCGACGAGATAGACGAGGACAACAACACGGTCACCCTTGATATCTACGCCTATCCGCACGTGGTCGGATTCCCGGCGGACGCGGGCCCCGATGTCTTCGGACCTTGCATCGCGCGCCTCAACGGAACGGAAACGCACATTCTCCTTATGGAAGGCGATGCGGTTGTTCGCGCGCTCGATTCGTCCGGTCATACCGTGTGGGTCACCGACCCGGCGACGGCCCCGGCCAACTACGGGCCGGAGATCGCCCCGGCCGTGGGAGATCTCGACAACGACGGCATCAATGAGGTCGTGGCCACCAGGCGAATGGGTCTCTCGGCGTTCGATTCGGAAGGACAGGTTCTCTGGGATCTCATCACGGACGACCCGGTCGGCTCCCCCGTGCTGGCCGACGCGGACACGGACGGTGATCTCGACGTCATCCTCGCAACGAAGATGTTCTTTGGAGGAGGCTCGGCGATAATCGCGGTCGACGAGAACGGGACGCTGATCTGGTCCTACTCGCTGCCCTCGGGTGACCCGACCAGCGCGACCCCCGCGGTCGGCGACTTCGATCTGGACGGAATCACCGACTTCGTCTTCGGTACGCTCGGAGGGAAGGTGGGCGCCGCTTCGTGCTCGCAAACCCCGCCGGTCGAGCTGTGGCCTGCCGTCCAGCTGGGCGCGCACGCCATTGATGTTCTGGGACTTGCCGACCTCGATAACGACGGCATGCTCGAGATCGCCGCCATCGGTGGCAGCGTGTACGCCCTGAACACTGAGGACGGCACAGAGAGCTGGACGGTCGCCCTGGACACTACCGCGGTGGCGCTGGCCATCGGTGATATCGACTCCGATGGAGTCGCTGACGTTGTGACCGGGACCGCGGCAGGAACGATCTACGCACTCAAGAACGGTGTCGAGATCTGGACCTCCCCGCTTTCCTCGAAGCCCACGGCTTCTCTGGCCGTCGCGGATCTGAGGAGAGACGCCGAGATGGAGATCGTCGTTCTGACGGAAGACGGCCTTCTGCACATGCTCGATTCGAACGGCGACCGGCTTCTGCCGCCCGTTCCAATACCGGGCGCGGGGTGCGCCTCCCCCTTCGTCGCCGATCTCACGGGCGACGGGCGTCTCGAGGCGTGCGTGTCGTCGTGCGAGGGGCAGGTCTTCGCACTCGAGTTCAACGGAACAGTCTTCGAGCCCGCCGTGGAGTGGCAGGGTCCCGGGGGCAATCACGCGAGAACGGGGATTCAGGTTCAGCCCTTCGCGGGCAGCATACAAGAAGGCGCAACGCTGTTCGGAAGGTACCTCATCACCGGCGACGTCACGGTCGAACAGGGCGCCACGGTGACGGTTCTCCCGAACGCGGTGCTGGAGTTTGCCAGCGACGTCTCACCAACGCTCGAGGTCTACGGCCAGCTGTCCGCCATCGGGCGTCCCGGTGCGGAGGTCGTCATGCGCTCCAGGCCGGAGCGCACACCCAGCAGCTGGGGCGGGGTCGATCTCAAGGCCGGGTCGTCCGCGACTCTCTCGTCGTGTTTCATCTCAAGCGCATCCGTGGGCGTTCGAGGGAACGAGGCCACGGTCGTCCTGGACAACTGCAGGGTGTACGAGAACGTTGTCGGAGCCCGTCTGACAGGATGCGTGCTCGACGCGACGGCAAGCGCTTTCTCGCAGTCGGACAGCCTGGGCATGTATCTGAGCGGAGGGAGCGGGACCATAACGGACTGCGTCTTCGACGGAAACGTCTCGGCAGGACTCTGGTGCAACGACTACGCGTCACACGACATCATGAGGAGTTCGTTCACGAACACGGTCGATGGCAGCGGCCTCGTGTGCTACAGGCACTCGAACACCGCTATCGACACGTGCACCATGAGCCTGAACGCGGGGCAGGGCGCGCTGGTCCACACGTCCTCGCCGAGCTTCAACGCGTGCACGATCGCGGACAACTCGCTGAACGGCATCCTCTGCCGCAGGCTCTCGGCCCCCACGGTCTGCTGGACCACGATCGAAGGCAACACGATCGGGGTCGTCGCGGAGTCGGGCGCATCTCCCAACCTCGGGAACGAGATCAACGAGCAGACCGGGAACAACAGCATCATGGACAACCCGACTGCCGCCGTGGCCAACTACACGGCCGGGGAATTCCCTCTCGAGATCAGGGGCAACTGGTGGGGCGCGGCTCCGCCGGTCGGGAGGATCTTCATTGGCTACGTACGCTACTGGCCCTACCTGCTGACGGCCCCTGAATCGGGTACCGGCGGGCGCAATCTCGTTGAGCAGGAGGAGACCGTGCCGTCGGTGTTCCGGCTGGGCTACAGCTCGCCCAACCCGTTCAACCCGGTTACCTCGGTCGATTACGACATTCCCGCCGGTGGTGGCAGCATCGACATTGCCGTCTTCGACGTTGCGGGCAGACGCATCACGACGCTATACTCCGGTCACCACGATCCGGGCACTCATAGAGTGACCTGGGACGGCCGCGACAGCCGCGGCCGCAGCGTGGCGAGCGGGATCTACTTCGTACGCCTGGACACGCGGGAGTTCAGCGCTTCCAGGAAGATGGTCCTCCTGAAGTAGTTCTCTGATCCCACTCAACACATGAGACCGAAACGCCCGGCACGAGCCGGGAGGAGAGACCCGTTCATGGCGGACGTGACGAACGTCGGCGTGTTCACAAGCGGAGGCGACGCTCCTGGCATGAACGCCGCCATCAGGGCGATCGTCAGAACGGCGGTCGCGAGCGGCATCGGGGTCACGGGGATCATCCGCGGCTACACGGGTCTCATCGCCGGCGATTTCATGAGCCTCGACGTCAGCTCCGTGTCGAACATCATCCAGCTTGGCGGAACGGTTCTCAAGACCAGCCGGTCGGCGGCCTTCAGGGAAGCGGACGGCAGAGCCGAAGCGGCCAGGAACCTGGCCGACGCCGGCGTCGATGCACTGATAGGTATTGGCGGTGGCGGCACCTTCCGTGGACTCGTGGACCTGTCGAACGAGCACGGCGTACGCGTCGTGGGTGTTCCCGGGACCATCGACAACGACATCCACGGAACCGACGACACCATCGGATTCGACACGGCGGTGAACACCGCGCTCGAATCCATCGACAAGATCCGGGACACGGCTGACTCCCACGACAGGATCTTCTTCATCGAGGTGATGGGAAGACACTGCGGTGCCATAGCGCTCGAGGTGGGTCTGGCGGGTGGCGCGGAGGAGATCGCGGTTCCCGAGGTGGTCTTCGACATCGACGAGACCTGCCGCGTTCTCGCGGAGGGCAAGAAGCGCGGGAAGACGAGCTTCATCGTCGTGGTCTCCGAGGGCGCCTACGAAGGTGGCGCCATCGCGTTCGCCGCGGCGGTCCGGGAGCGCACGGGGTACGACTACAGGGTCAGTATCGTCGGCCACGTGCAGCGTGGCGGGTCACCGACGTCCTTCGACCGGACGATCGCCAGCCGGATGGGCTGCGCCGCCGTCGAGGCCGTGGTGTCCGGGGCCGGCGCTCAGATGGTCGGGATCGTATGCAACGAGACAGTTCTCGTGCCTCTTGCCGACGTCTGCAGCCGCAAGAAGGAGATCGACCTGGAGATGCTCCGCGTGGCCAGGCTCATCACCGGATAGGCCGCTCCGCCGGTTCTCGAGATTCGGCGGCGTCCGAAAGGGCCTACTCCTTCACGGAGAAGACGGTAGCTCCATCCTTCACGTCCACGAGAACCGTGTCCCCATCCTCGAACTCACCCTCCAGGATCCTGACCGCCAGCGGGTTCTGCACTTCGCGCTGAAGCGCCCTCTTCAGCGGACGCGCCCCATACACGGGATCGAACCCCTCTTGCGCGATCATCTCCCTCGCCGCGTCGGTGAGTTCCACGCCCATTTTCCGCTCGCGAAGAAGCTCCTTCAACCGCCGAAGCTGAATGTCGACGATCTCCTTGATATGGTCGAGCGACAGCGAATGGAAAACGATCGTCTCGTCGATACGATTGAGGAACTCCGGGCGGAATTGCGCACGCATGGCGTCGGTCACGCGTCTCCGCATCTCGAGCTCATCGCTCGCGCCGAGGTCGCCTATCCACTCGCTACCGACGTTCGATGTCATTATCACTATCGTGTTCGTGAAGTCGACGGTCCGTCCCTTGCCGTCGGTCAGCCGCCCATCGTCCAGGATCTGGAGGAGCACATTGAACACGTCTGGATGGGCCTTCTCTATCTCGTCCATCAGGATCACGGAATACGGGCGTCGTCTGACCGCCTCCGTCAGGTACCCGCCCTCTTCGTATCCCACGTAGCCCGGGGGCGCCCCGATGAGGCGGGCGACCGAGTGCTTCTCCATGAACTCCGACATGTCGATGCGGACCATCGCGTCATCATCATCGAACAGGAACTCCGCGAGGGCGCGGGCCAGCTCGGTCTTCCCGACGCCGGTCGGCCCCATGAATATGAACGAGCCTATCGGGCGGCTCGGGTCCTGGAGGCCGGCTCTCGCCCTGCGCACTGAGTCTGACACGACCGAGATGGCTTCGTCCTGACCCACGACTCGACGGTGGAGACGCTCCTCCATCTTCAGCAGCTTCTCGCGCTCGCCCTCGAGCATCCGCGCGACGGGAATCCCGGTCCACATCGCAACGACCTCCGCCACGTCGTCCTCACCCACCTCCTCCTTGAGCATCTGCCGCCCGCTCTGAAGCTCGGTGAGCTTCGCGTTGCTCTCCTCGAGTTTCTTCTCGAGTTCGGTCAGCCGCCCGTAGCGCAGCTCCGCCGCCCGGTTGAGGTCTCCCTCGCGTTCCGCGCGCTCGTACTCCGCCTTCGCCGCCTCGATCTCGGCCTTGGTCTCACGAATCGTCCCGATGGCTTCCTTCTCGTTCTCCCACTGAACCCTCATCTCGGAGGAGCTCTCTTTCAGGTCAGCCACCTCGGCCTCCACTCTCTCGAGACGCTCCTTCGACGGAGCGTCCTTCTCCTTCTGGAGCGCCTTCTGTTCGATCTCGAGCTGTATCACACGCCGCTCCACCCGGTCGAGCTCCTGCGGCATTGAGTCGATCTCCATCCTCAGATGTGACGCGGACTCGTCGATGAGATCCACTGCCTTGTCGGGAAGAAACCTGTCCGAGATGTAGCGATGCGACAGCACCGCCGCAGCCACGAGCGCGGCGTCCTTGATGCGCACGCCGTGGTGTACCTCGTAGCGTTCCTTGAGTCCGCGAAGAATCGCTATCGTATCTTCGACCGTGGGCTCGCCAACGACGACCGGCTGGAAGCGCCGCTCGAGAGCCGCGTCCTTCTCCACGTGCTTCCGGTACTCATCGAGCGTCGTCGCACCGATCGCATGGAGCTCCCCGCGGGCGAGCGCGGGCTTGAGCATGTTGGAGGCGTCCAGGGACCCCTCCGCCGCGCCGGCGCCCACGATCGTGTGCATCTCATCTATGAAGAGGATGACCTCGCCCTCCGCCTCCTCTATCTCCTTGAGCACGGCCTTCAGCCGGTCCTCGAACTCGCCGCGGTACTTCGCTCCCGCGACCAGCGCACCCATATCCAGGGCGTTAACCCGCCTGTTCCTCAGACCCTCCGGCACGTCGCCGGCGATGATGCGCTGCGCGAGTCCCTCCACGATCGCCGTCTTCCCCACACCGGGCTCTCCAATCAGGACGGGATTGTTCTTGGTCCTCCGCGACAACACCTGGATAACGCGACGGATCTCTTCGTCGCGTCCGATGACGGGGTCGAGCTTGCCCGCACGAGCGAGATCGGTGAGGTCCTTGCTGTAGCGCTCCAGCGCCTGGTATTTCTCCTCCGGGTTCTGGTCGGTCACGCGCACACTGCCGCGTATGTCCTTGAGCACCTTGAAGATGTTCTCGCGAGACGCGCCGGCCCCTCTGAGTGCCGCGCCTGAGGGCGCGTCCTTGTCCTCCGCGATCGCGATCAGTATGTGTTCGGTGCTGACGTACTCATCCTTGAGCTGCTGCGCCTCGCTCCACGCGGCGCCCAGCACGGACTGGAGAGCGGATGACGCGTAGGTCTCCCCGGCGGCGCCGTGGACCGTAGGGACTCGCTCGATGGCCGCTTGTGTCTCATCCCTGATCCGGCCAACGTCGGCGCCCAGCCGCTGAAGGATGGGAATGACTATGCCTTCGTGCTGCTCGAGCAGGGCGGTCAGCAGGTGTTCGGGGGTGATCTCCTGCTGGCTTCGCTCGGCGGCGATATCCTGTGCTGCCTGTACGGCCTCCTGGGCCTTCAATGTGAAACGGTCTAGCCTCATAGGCTGGTGTTCTACCTCCTGGTTGTCTCTCTGCTGATTCCGGAACGTCGCACGCACTGTTCTCCGAAGGGTTTCAGGTCCCCTACACCTCAAGTGATTTGATGCACGAAGCCAGATTTGGTTGCGTGGGCGCACGCCTCGCGCCCACTGCCCGGCCCGCCGCACAGCCGGCGCAGAGCCCTCCTGGCGGCCGTCCTTCCAGGTTGACTGGCCGCATGGCCCGGGCTACAATACCTCATAAGCGCGGCCACGCCGGTTCGCGCCGAGACGGAAACACCAAAGGCGGTGTAGCTCAGCTAGTTAGAGCAACGGAATCATAATCCGTGTGTCCGGGGTTCGAGTCCCTGCACCGCTACCAGATTGGGGCCCTCTCGCTCAACGCCGGAGGGCCTCCGCTTTGTGAGAGGCTTAAGGAGCAGTATGGCCGACCTCGTATCAACAGTCCGGGAGACCATGGAGCGGTATCGCATGGTTTCCCCCAGAGACACGGTCCTTGTGGCTGTATCCGGAGGACCGGACTCCGTCTGCATGCTGCACATACTGCTGAGTCTCCGGGAGCCGATGGGGTTCGGGGTCAAGATCGCCCATCTCGACCATCAGTTCCGTGGCCGGGAATCGCGTCGTGACGCCGAATTCGTGACGGAGCTTGCCGAGCGGTTCGACGTTCCCTGCTTCTGTCACGAGGAGAACGTGCCGCGTTTCCTGATGTCGAACGCCATGTCGGCACAGGATGCCGCGCGCATACTTCGCTATCAGTTTCTCGTGAAGACATCTAAGCTCGAGTACTGCCAGCGCATAGCGACCGGACACAACGCCGACGACCAGGCGGAAACGGTGCTGATGCGCGTGCTCCGCGGCGCCGGGCCGGACGGCCTCGCCGGCATTCCGCCCAAACGCGAGGGGATCATCATCCGGCCGATCCTCGCGTGTTGGCGCTCGGAGATCGAGGACTACCTGTCGGAGCACGATCTTCCATTCCGCACCGACGAAAGCAACCTCGAGTCGAAATACCTGAGGAACGAGATCCGGAACGACCTCTTGCCCCAGCTTGCGCGGTACAATCCGCAGATCTCGAGGTCGCTCGTAAATCTCGCCTCGACAATGGCGGACGTCTCCGCTCACTTCGACAAGCTGACGGATCTCGCGGTCCCGGAAGCTCTTAGGACAGCGCGCGTTGGGCAGTTTGTCCTTGATTTGGACAAGGTCGCTGGCTACGATGAAGCTTTGCAGAGGAGCGTTTTCCGGAGGGTCTTCGAGTCTCTCCGCCCTGACCTCTCCTCTCTCGCCTCTCGCCACGTTGAGAACCTCCTGAGTATGTTGAGAAAGGGTGATGTCGGAGCATCGGTAGAGCTTCCGGACCGCGTCCGCGCTCGGCTCGAACACGGGTGCGTCGTGTTCTCACACGGCGATGGGCTTCCCGTGGGCGAGGAGAAGGCGCTCGAGGCGCCCGGGTCAACCACGTTCGCGGAGGCCGGTCTCACGGTCACCGCCGAGCTCCTGCCCCGTTCAGAGCTGGGGTTCTGCCCGGCCGAGGCCAACGAGGACCTTGCGCTCTTCGACTGGAACGAGCTCTCGCCTCCGCTCAAGATCCGTTCGAAGAAGGTGGGAGACAGATTCCAGCCCTTCGGGATGGAGGGAACGCAGAGTCTGAAGGAGCTCTTCATCAACTCGAAGATCGCCTTCAGTTTCAGACCATCCGTCCCGCTCCTGTGCGATGAGACCGGTATCCTGTGGGCCGTGGGCGTCCGACGCTCGGCCCGGGCTCCGGTGACCGATGACACAGAGATGGTTCTCGCTCTACGGGCACACACATCGGAGGGGTCCCCTGGAAATTGGAAAGATACTGCTCTCTGAGAAGCAGATACAGGACAGGGTCGCGGAGCTCGGGGCGCGCATCTCTGAGGACTACGCCGACGAGCCGCCGGTCTTCGTCAACATCCTGAAGGGCGGCGTGATATTCCTCGCCGATCTCATCAGGGCGACGAAGATCCCCATTGAAATCGACTTCATGGAGGTGTCGAGCTACGGCGACGGCACCGACACCACGGGTGTGGTCAGGATCCTCGAGGACCTGTCGCAGAACATCGAGAACAGACACGTTCTCATCATAGAGGACATCATCGACACCGGATGCACGCTTCAGTACATCATACAGAACCTCGAGACCCGCCACCCGAAGAGCGTGAAGATCTGCACGCTTCTGGACAGGCGCGGGCGCCGGGAGGTCGACATCAAGCTCGACTACGTAGGTTTCGTGGTCCCCGACAAGTTCGTCATCGGGTACGGACTCGATCTGGCACAGAAGTACCGCAACCTCCCTCACATCGCAGTGCTCGAAGATGAAGAGATACCCTAGGATAGAGCGCGGAAACGGGAGCGGGCGCACGAGCCCGCACGGACACCGACTCCGTTGTCTCGGGAACTGAACTCATGAGATTCCACGCGGAAGACCAGAAACCCCACTGGGGCCAGGGCAAGAAGGGCGAGGACGAGAAGCGCGGCAAGCTCGGCGACCTCTCGAAGAGGATCGTGCCGAACCCGCGGTCTCGTTTTCCGCTGATGCTCTGGATCATCGTCAGCTTCATTATCTTTATGGGGTTCAATCTCTACTTCCAGAGCAGGGAGACCCGCGTCGAGATCTCCTACTCGAGATTCATCGAGGAGATCGAGGCGGGCAATCTCGCTGCGGTCGACATTGCCGACCGCCACGTCGAGGGAGAACTCGCCACGACGGCAACCGTCGTGCTGAGCGGCAGCTCCATCGACTTCATTCAGTTCGAGACCTGGCTCCTCTCTGACGATCCCGATCTCTTCAGCGTTATCCGGGAGCACAGCCCCGACGCCGTGGTTAACGGGCTTCCGCCGTCGACCAACTGGGGCGGCGTGGTGTTCTCGATACTGCCGCTCGCGGTGATCGTGGTGTTCTGGGTCTTCATAATGAGGACGATGCGAGGCGGCGGCGCGGGCGCGGGCAAGGCGTTCAGCTTCGGGAAGAGCGGCGCCAGGCTCCTCACCGAGGACCGTCCAAAAGTGACGTTCGACGACGTCGCCGGGCTTCCGGAAGCCAAACAGGAGCTTCAGGAGATAGTCGAGTTCCTCCGGGAACCCATGAAATTCCAGCGGCTGGGCGGCAAGATCCCGAAGGGCGCGCTCCTGGTCGGGCCTCCGGGCACGGGCAAGACACTGCTCGCCCGGGCGGTCGCCGGCGAGGCGGAGGTCCCCTTCCTGTCCATAAGCGGGTCCGACTTCGTCGAGATGTTCGTCGGTGTCGGCGCATCACGTGTTCGCGACCTCTTCGAGCAGGGCAAGGCAAACGCTCCGTGCATCATCTTCATTGATGAGATGGACGCCGTAGGGCGCATGAGGGGCGCAGGCTTAGGCGGCGGGCACGACGAGCGCGAACAGACCCTCAACCAGCTTCTGGTCGAGATGGACGGATTCGAATCCAACGAAGGGGTGATCCTTCTCGCTGCGACCAACAGGCCGGACGTGCTCGATCCGGCGCTTCTTCGTCCCGGCAGGTTCGATCGCCAGATAGTCGTGGACCGTCCCGAGTTGCAGGGCAGGGTCGGCATTCTCAAGGTCAGTGCGCGGAACGTCACATTGGATGAGAAGGTCGATTTCAAGATCATCGCCCGAGGAACGCCGGGACTGTCCGGCGCCGACCTGGCGAACCTGGTGAACGAGGCGGCGCTCCGGGCCGCGCGCGTCGGGCACAAGGCCGTGGAGATGGAAGACTTCGAGGAAGCTAAGGACAAGATCATGCTCGGCATGGAGAGAAAGAGCGTCATACTCTCCGACGAAGAGATCAAGACGACCGCCTACCACGAGGCCGGCCACGCACTCGTGTCCTGGCTCACGCCGGGAACGGACCCGATACACAAGGTCACGATCATCCCGAGAGGCCACGCGCTGGGGATAACGCACTTCCTTCCGGTGGACGAGAGACACAACTACAGCAGGCAGTACTGGCTGAACACGCTGACCAGCGCCCTCGGAGGACGGACCGCAGAGAAGCTCGCCCTCACTGATATCAACACCGGCTCGTCACAGGACATCAGCTACGCAACGGAGATCGCGCGGCGGATGGTGTGCGAGTGGGGTATGAGCGAGGTGCTCGGACCTGTCACCTTTGGGAAGGAAGAGAACCAGATCTTCCTCGGCCGGGAGATAGGCAGGGTCAAGGACCACAGCGAGGCCACGGCCGTGGTGATCGACAAGGAGATCCGCGCACTGGTCGACGCCGCGAGCGGCCGCGCAGAGAAGCTCCTGTCAGCCAACCTCGACAAGTTGAGCCTGCTGGCTGAGACTCTGCTCGAGCGCGAGACGCTCACCGGAGATGACATCAACGAGCTCTTCGGTCTCGCCGGGAAGCGCCAGGGCGACGACGCTGAAGACGTCGAGCCCCCGACAGAGTAGCCCATGACCGATATCCTTTCCCCACGAGTTCTGCTCATCGCGTCGCGTGAGGACGCCGCACGGGAGATGCTGAAGATCGGTGTCTGTGAGGGCGGCATCGATGCGATGGAGGGGAAGGCGCGCACCCTCGTGATCAAAGTGGCCGACGCCACCGTCCCCGCCGCGCACATTCTCAAGCAGCAGATGCTCTCGCTCGGCGGCGACGCCGCTGTCGCCAAGGACGTGATCACGCACGCCGTGGACTCGACCGGCGTTCTCCTCATGGGGACGCCCAGACAGATGCGCGACCTCACACGGAAGCTGTCGTGGCAGCCGTTCGGGCTTCCAGAGCTTGGCGAGCGCATCGTCGAGCTTTTGGACGCGCTTGATGGACCTGGAACTTCTGTTCTGCGCGCGGGACCGTACGCGCTCAATCTCTCGGAACGCGTCCACTTCATGGGCATACTCAACGTCACCCCCGACTCGTTCTCCGACGGCGGCGACTACCTTCGCCCCACCGCGGCCACCGAGCGCGCTCTCGCCATGATCGAAGAGGGCGCCGACATCATCGATATCGGCGGACAGTCCAGCAGGCCGGGATCGCAGCCCGTTACCGAGGACGAGGAACTCAAGCGTGTGGTGCCCGTGATCGAGCGCCTGCACACGGAATGGGACGGTCCCCTTTCCATCGACACCTACCGGGCTCGCGTCGCCGAGGAGGCGCTCGGGGCCGGGGCCTCGATCGTGAACGATATCACGGCCTTCACGGCGGAGCCCCGGATAGGCCGTGTGACGGCTGACGCCGGCGCGGCCGCGGTGCTCATGCACATGCAGGGAACTCCGGCAACGATGCAGAAGAGCCCTTCCTACGAGGACCTGATGGGAGAAGTGACGTTCTTCCTTAAAGCGGCCGTCGAACGAGCGGCCGCAGCAGGATTAGGCGACGACCAGATTGTCGTTGACCCGGGAATAGGTTTCGGGAAGACTACGAAGCACAACTTGGGCGTACTCAGGCGACTGCCCGAGCTCGCCGTTCTGGGAAAGCCCATCCTGGTGGGACCGTCGAGGAAGAGCTTCATCGGCAACGTACTCGACCTGCCGGTAGGTGAACGACTCGAGGGGACCCTCGCAACGGCCGCCTACGCCGTAGTGCAGGGTGCGAGGATCCTGCGGGTGCACGACGTCAGGCCGGTAGTCCGGGCCGTGCGGATGGTGGAAGCGTGTATCGCGTCGTCCGCGTAATCTTTCGGAGAGGGAAGTGATGTCAGGCTGGAGAATGGTCATCGACCTCATCGACATGGCGATCGTTGCGTTCGTCGTGTACCACCTGCTCCTCCTGCTCCGCGGAAGACGCGCGATGCAGATGCTGACGTCGCTCTTCGTGATCGTCGTCATCGGGTTCGTCGCGCGCTGGCTCCAGTTCGACGCCTTGAACTGGCTCATGTCCGGACTCAAGGGTATCTGGGCCGTCATCTTCGTGATCCTGTTCCAGGACGACCTCAGAAGGCTGCTTGGCCAGGTCGGACAGAGCCGCTTCCTGAGGCCGCTCGTCAAGCTCGAGGAGCATGAGGCGATAGAGGCCATCGTGGCCGCTTCGAAGACGCTGTCGCAGAAGAACACGGGGGCACTCATGGTCATCGAGCGCTCCGCCAGGCTCTCCAACTACTACCAGACCGGCGTCCAGCTGAATGCCCCAGTCGTTTCGACTCTGCTGGAGTCGATCTTCACGCCGCTCACGCCTCTGCACGACGGAGCCGCCATCATCAGCAGCAACCAGATCGTCGCGGCGCGCTGCACTCTCCCTCTCTCACAGAATCCGTATTTCGTCCACACTCTTGGGACACGTCACCGGGCCGCCGTCGGCCTGACGGAGGAGACCGACGCCGTCGTGGTCGTCGTCTCAGAGGAAACCGGGGAAATATCGCTCGCGCTCGCCGGGCAGATATCAAGAGGCCTCTCCGCCAGCGCATTGAAGGAAAGACTCGTGCAGCTTCTGAGACCGGCAACGACTGAAGGAACGGGAAACTAGAGGAGACCTGATGTACGACCACGAGAGAACGAATCGCATCATCGCTTGGGCAGTCGGAGCCTTCGCCCTCATCATGTACCTTGCAACCACCGCGCCCGTTGTCGCGTTCTGGGACAACGGGGAGTTCATCGCGGTCGGTTATACGCTCGGCGTCGGCCATCCACCCGGTTCTCCGATCTACACGCTGATCTCAAGACTGTTCTCCATCCTTCCGTTCGCCAATCCGGCTCAGGCAGTCAACTTCGAGTCTGTGGTCTCCGCTGCACTGGCGCTCGTCTTCTTCTACCTCGCAATCGCGAAGATGACCAAACGATGGGAAGGCCCGGTAAGGAGCTTCCAGGATGGACTTCCCACCTACGTAGCCGGAATCACCGCATGTCTGTTCGCAGGATTCTCGTTCAGCTTCTGGGAGAACGCGCTCGAGGCTGAGGTGTACGCCACCAACATGCTCGTGATGGCAGCGTCGCTCTGGCTGATCCTGAGATGGTCGGAGGTCCGCGAGGAGCCCCGGGACAGACGGTACCTGTACCTGATCATGTACTTGCTGTCCGTGGGGATCGGGATCCATATGGGCAGTCTGCTGTGGGCGCCCGGCATCCTGCTCTTCATGATCCTCTTCGAGAGGAACTACCTCGGGGTCATATTCCTCGGACTGCCGCTGCTCATGGGCTTCGTTCTTCTTTCGAAGGGCATGGACTGGTACAGGGGACCGCTGGGTCTCTGGCTGATGTGGATCGCCGTAACGGTCTTCTATGCGACACCGGCGCTCTGGCCCGAGCAGAAGAAGGTCAAGGGGAAGCGCGCGAAGGACCCGAAGAGGCATCCCGCCGTCTTGCCCTCGTGGCTGCTGATAGGGCTGTCTGTCGTGGGCGCTGTTCTGCTCTTCGCCACGTCGTCGGCGCACGGCGGCGGAGCGGGGGTCTGGTATGTCGGGTGCGCGGCGGTGTCGGCGGCGGCCATCTACTTCTTCGTCCACCTGCTCCGCAAGGGCGTGATCGACAGGCCAGAGATCCCCGCCAGGATGGTCCTGGGAACTGTGGCCCTGGCAGTCATCGCACTCTCGGTGCACGCCTATCTCCTCATACGGGCACGCCTCAATCCCGCCATCAACGAGTCCGACCCTGACACGTGGGGCAAGGTCTTAGACGTGATGAGGCGCAAGCAGTACGAGCCGATGAGGTTCTTCCCGCGGAGGACGCCGTTCAGCAATCAGTTCAAGATCCTCTGGGGGTACTTCCGCAACCAGTTCCCGGTGTTCCCCCCCACCCTCTGGTTCGCATCGGTTCCGCCGTTCCTCCTCGCGATCTGGGGCGCCATTATGCACCTCAAGCGCGACCGAAGGACCGCGGCCATGATGCTTGTCGGCTTCGCCGTGGCGTCCGTCGCGCTTCTCTTCTACCTCAATATCTCCGACCACGAGGTCAGGAGCCGCGAGTACTTCTGGGTGCCGTCCTACGTCGGCCTTGCCATCTGGATGGGGATAGGCTCCGGGGCGATCATTCGGTGGGCAAAGAAGATGGGAAGTGCCTACCGCAATCTCATGGTGGCGGCACTTGTGCTGTTCGCGGTCATGCCCATCGTCATGCATTACCACACACTGGACAGAAGCGAGAACAAGGTCGCGTACTACTACGCCTGGAACATGATCAACTTCCTCGAAGAGGATGCCATCATCATCACGAATGGGGACAACGACACGTTCCCTCTCTGGTATCTCCAGCAGGTCGAGGGCATACGCACTGACGTAGACATCGTCAATCTCTCGCTGATACAGATCAACTGGTACATCGAGCAACTCAAGGACCGTGAAGTGCCGATGAGCTTCTCCTACGACGAGATCGAGCGGATGACGCCCTATTGGACGCGCGACGCCGACACCGGTGAGTTGAAGCTGATCACGCTGAGGGACATCACGCTCCACGACATCATCAGGGAGAACAACTGGGGCAGGCCCATCTACTTCGCCGTCACCGTAGATGACTTCATGGGCTACTACGACAACCTGGAGCTGGAAGGAATGGTCTTCCGTCTCAAGCCGGAGGCGGGACGCCACATGATCAACGTCGAGAAGACGTACGAGAACTGCTTCGAGAACTACAGATACGACAGTCTCGTTGACGTCGACGACGGCTGGAGGGTCATGGACGAGATCTACAAGCCTCCGACGACAGCCCGTCTGGTGACCAACTACGCCGCCGGGTTCTCGCGCCTGGGGTTCAAGGCGATGCAGACGGCTCCGGTGAACGCGGACGAGGCGGTCCGCCTCTACACCCTGGCTCTGAAGTTCGCTCCGCGCTATGGGCCGGCTCTGAACGGACTCATTGCCATCTACGCCGTCCACATGATGCAGCCTGAGAAGGCGCTTCCGCTGGCAGAGAAACTGCTGGAGGCCCAGCCCGATCGCATCGAGACGTGGGTGAGATACGGTGGGGTCCACTTGATGATCGGCGAGAGAATTGAAAGAAGCGGCGACAACGCGAAAGCGCTGGCGCACTTCGAGGAAGCCGTGCGCGCCTACGAACATGCCCTCAGCCAGGAGCCGGACAGACGCGAACTCTACCCGCCGCTTCTCTCGATGTATCGGAGGCTGGGCAGGACCCGAGAGCTCAATAGTCTGCTGGACCTGTGGGGAAGGTACGCACCGGAGGAGCTTCAGGACCTGATGGAGGCCGGTGCGGGACGGGACCTCAACCGCGGAGAATGACCGAGGCCGGTCCGTCCTCCGCGGTCAGGTACTCCCCGGCGACGCGCACCACGTCGTCGTTGGTGATCCCTCTAACGATGCCAGGAAGTCTTTCGACGTACTCGTAGCCCATCCCCGCCACCTCAGCAACGCCGTAGCTTGCGGCTCTCACGGCGCCCCGCTGCATGGAGATCTCGAGCATCCCGGCGAGGTATCGCCGCCCTCTGTCCAGCTCATCCCCTGAGAGCCCATCCCGCGACAGGCTTGAGAGCTCCGAGGTGAACGTGCTGACGGCGGTCTCCTCCTGACCCGGCGGTGTCGTCACGTACCCGACGAGCGCTCCTCCCTCACGGCCCGGAACAGGCATCGCTCTGACGCTGTAGGCGAACGGCGGACGTTCGCGCAACGCCCGCCAAAGCCTCCCTCCCATCATCGTCAGCGTGCTGGACACCACGTGCATCGTCGCCGAGTCCCGCGTTCCTATCCGAGCCCCCCGGAAGCCCACGGCAACCGAGGACTGCCCCTTCCGCTCCAGTGGCTCGTCGATCCGGCCTCGAGGTCGCGGCGCGTCCCACGCGCCCCCTCCCTCCGCGGGCGCGCCGGGGAGTGCGGCGAGCGCCAGCTCGAGTTCGTCCGCCGCCCTCCGGGCTGAGACATCCCCGCTCACGCAGGCGAAGAGATTCCCCGCCGAGAACCGCTGCGAATGCCACTCGCCGGTACTCTCGCCCGACATAGCTGAGAGCGTCTCTCCAGTCCCGGCGATCGGACGGCCGTAGGGATGGCCCGGGAAAAGCAACGGCACCAGTCGCCGCATCGTCCTGCGGAAGGGATGGTCCTCGGCCTCTCCCAATTCCGCAAGAGCCTCGGCACGCACGGCGTCGAAGTCAGCGACACTGAGTGCCGGGCGCACCACGGTCTCGCACAGGACTCCGAGCGCCTCTCTTAGATACTTCGACAGGACAGTCGCGCCCGCGCCGAAGCCGTCGCGGTCGACCGAGACAGATATGCCGCTGCCCAAACCCTCGATGTCATCGGCCAGCCTGTCCGCGGACCGCGAGACAGTTCCTCTGAGCATGTGCTTCAGTGTGAGGTTCGTAACGCCCAGCAGCGAATCCGGCTCGTCACGAAATCCTCCACGGAATCCCAGCGCCACTGAGACGAGCGGGAGATACGTCGATTCTCTGACAACGAGAGTGGCGCCGTTTGAGAGCGTCCTCCGCGAGCACGTGGCCTCCGGGGTCTCCCGCACGATCAGGGGCCTCGCGAACCTCGCGCTCCCGTCCCATGCCACCGGCGTCTCTCCCAGCAGTTGTTCCGCGACGCGGCTGCTGCCGGACAGCGCGGCGGAGACAAGAACGTCCGGGCTCTCCTTGGCGGCGCTGCTTCCCTCGGGCACGTAGGCGACCATCGCAGCGCTCTCGGCGTCCAGGTAGTCGTTGGCCGCTCGCATAACATCGTCAGGTGTCACCGCGGCCAGCCGATCGACGTACTCCTCGGCGTATCTGTGATCTCCCATCGTCTCGAAGAAACCCAGGTTCATTGCCATGGTCTCGACGGTCTCGTGCTCCAGGAGGTACCCTGCCTCGAGTCGTCTTACGCTCTTCACCATCTCGTCCAGGCCGACAGGCGCGCTCTGCAGCCGGCGAATCTCCCCGAACAGCCCCTCGACGATCCTGGCAGGCGATGCCCCGCTCGTCCCGACGGCATGCACCGCGACAATGCCTACGTCCCTGTGTGCAACGACAGACGCGCTGACGTCGGACACAAGGCCCGAGGAGGTCTGCAGTGACTTGCGGAGACGGCTGCTTCTTCCGAGTCCGAGCAGCCCACAGAGCACATCCAGAACGGGTATGTCGTGGTCGCGCACGGGAGGCGCCCCGAAGCCCACGACCAGATACGGCTGGCGAAGGTGCCCGGCGAGAACAGAAGAGGCGGGAGTCCACACTGGGCGACTGCCGGGGCCTTCCTTCCGAACACCGCCGACGCTCGCGAGCTTTCGACCGCTGTCCGTCGCACTCCCGTGTTCTCGATCGCTGTCCGTCGCCTCCGCAAGCTCACGAGCTCGGGCAATGACCTCCTCCGCGTCCACATCTCCCAGAACCACCTGCACCATGTTCCCCGGGACGTAGCGCGCGCGGAAGTAGTCAGACAGAGCGACGCCATCGATGACAGCCAGGGTCTCCTCGGTGCCGACGATACGGCGTCCGTACCCGCTGTCCGGGAAGGCCGTCTCCATCAGACGGCGCCAGACGAACCTCGACGGATTGAGCTCGGACATCTTCATTTCCTCGACGATGACCGATCGCTCGCTGTCGACCTCCGCCTCCGCGAAGACCGGGGCCCGCAGGGTCTCCACCTGAGCCTCGAGAATCTCACACCAGTTGCGCGCCGGCACCACTTGATAGAACGCGGTGTGATCGCATCCGGTTGCCGCGTTGAGATACCCACCGGCTTCCTGGACCGTCCGGGTCAGCAAGCCCTGCGGGTCGCCCTCTCGGCCCTTCAGCAGCATGTGTTCGAGGAAGTGGGAGACGCCGGCGAGCTCTGCGGACTCGTCGGCAGAACCGGTCCCGACCCACAGGTTCAGGGCCACAACCGGCGCGACGTGCACCTCCTCCACCAGGAGGGTCGTCCCGTTCGGAAGGATCTCACTTACAACCATGGCGTCTTCCGGTGAAGCGGGCCATCGGTGGTCAGGGAGGCCGGCCGGTCCATCCGCAGCCTGGCTACGAGCGCGTTCATTCTAGAGTTCACGGAAGCCCATCGACGCCTCCACGAGTGCGGGTTGGATGCTCCCGATGTCGAGCAGCTCGTCGTGAAACGTCTTGAGGTCGAACGCGCTGCCGGCGCGGGCCTCGTACCGCTCTCGTATGTTCAGGATGGCGAGCTTGCCGACGAGGTAGCTCGATGGCTGCGTCGGATTGGCCGTGTAGCGCTTGACCTCGGCGGTCGCGTTGATCCGCTCGAGCGATACCTCGGACATCATGAACTCAATGGCGTCCTCAATGGTCATCTCTCCGAGCTGCAGCCCGACGTCCACGACCACGCGGGCGGCACGCCAGAGCGTCTCCTTCAGCTGCCCGAGGCGTGTCTTCGCACTGGAGTAGAAGCCCGCATCCTTCATCATCTCTTCACAGTAGAGCGCCCACCCCTCGATGAAGACCGTATTCCACAGAACCTTCCGGACCTTGCGGCGGCCAAGATTGGCCCGGACGAGCTGCAGGTGGTGTCCCGGGTACGCCTCGTGGAGCGCAATGATGGGAATGGTGTGGACGCTGTGGCCGCGGAGCTGCTTCTCCTGCTCCTCGGGCGACAAACTGCCATCTATGGGCGTGACGTAGAAGAGCCCCCGCTGTTTCTTCTCAAAAGGTCCAGCCGGATGGTAGGCAGCGAACGGGAGGATCGTCCTCAGGAAGACAGGAGTGTCAATCACTTCGAGCTCCTCACCCTCCGCGACGGTGACAAGATCGTGTTTGAGGACGAACTCTCTCGCCCTTGCCATCTCGGAGGCGTAGTGCTGCCGCAGCCCACCCGCGGGCGGATGCTCGCACTTGAGGTCGTCCATGATCTCGTGTGACGTCCTGCCGGGATCGATCTCCCGAGCGACGTCATCCATCTTCTCCCGTATCTCCGCCAGCATGCTCCGGCCGAGCTCCCTGAGCTCAGCGCTGTCCATACCGAGCATGTGGTACTCGCGCAGAAGCCACTCGTAGTTCTCCTGACCGACGTGGAAGGGAACGCCCGAACCTTCTGCCATCGCACCGAGGTAGTCCGCGGCCCCACCGAATGCCTCAGCCGCGGCCGCGCTCGCCCTTTCCAGATCGGTCCGAAGTGATGGCACCTCCTCCGCGATTCCCGGTACCACCGCACTGACGAACCCCACTCCCCCCCTGGCAATCTCGGCTCCGATAGTTGCGAACACGCCCGGCGACTGCTTGATGTTCTCACGCATCGCCCTGAGGACGCCCGGGATCTGCTCGAGTCTGCCGAGAAGCGAGCGAGCGCGGTCCGGCAGCGGAGCGAAGTCACCGAGGACAAGTTCGTTGCACCCGGAGAGCGCCGTCGCAACATACTCGGAGGGTTTCAGCTCGTGCGTGCGGAGCTTCTCGTGCTCGAACACGGAGCGTCTCAGCGAGGCCCGAAGCGCCGCCGCATCAATCCCGGCGTCGACCCCCTCGTCATCCAGAGAGAGAGCCTCGAGCTCCGAAAGGAGTCCCTTCAGATGGCCGTTCTTCTCCTGCTGGGCAGCAGGCGAGAACTCGCCCAGTTCGGCGTCGTGATCGTGCACACCCAGGAATGTCGCGAGAACCGGGTAGTCGGCAATCAGCGTGCTCACATAGCTGTCGATCACCCTGTCGAGTGCGGCGCTCATAGGACCTCCCGTGCCGTTGGAGATTCCGGCTGTCACGCGTGTGGACCCGTCGCAGTTGGATTGTCACACAGGAGGACCATGTGCTCAAGACGATTTGCCGCGGTAGACGGCGGCTCCGAGCCCAAGGATCATTGCGCATTCTGCGAGGCTACCTGCCAGCGAGTGCAGCAGCTGCCTTCGTGCGGTCGAGCAGATTACCGGGAACGATGCGCTCCTCTGCCGTCCTCCCGAGACCCGGTGCGTCAGGACGCCCCTCGCGGTAGAGGCCGGCTCGAGCGTCGGCTCCAGCGCAAATCGAATGTTCGCCGAGAGAGTGGAGTTCAACCTTGCGAGGTCGGCTGGATCGACGGGACCGACGATGTGATGGCCCACGGGTCGAGCCCTTGCCGGCCGACCGGAAGACCTGTGTGCTGAGGTTGCCCGTCCCACTGCATGCCCGTCCAATTCTGCGGGTTCACTGGCAGGGCCTCGGGGCCTGGCCAGGCGCGCCCAGCATCATCACCACCACACCACACCGGCTCCTCCGCACGAGCCGGCGCCGCCTACCAGTCCCCTCACCCCACGTGATACGTTCCTGCGAGGTGCTTTCAGAGCAACCGGCATGCCACCGCGTGCCTCGCGCGTTCGGAGCCGCCCCCGCCCCGCGCAACCTCGCATCCCATCACCACCTGGAGCGGTCCGCCCCACAAACAGAAGCGGAGCCCCGCCGCACAAGCGGGGCCCCGCCGTGAATTTGGTTGACGGCTTCAGATGTGACGAGCGCGCCGCCTCGCCGCATACGCCTCGAGGACGATACCGAGCTTCCTGAGGATGGTCGCCAGTCGCATTGCCTCCGCAAGCCCGTTTCTAGCGCTTCTCTCCATCAATTCCGCAACGCGGCTGCCGTCGGCCTTCTCTGTCTCCGCCGTGATTATCCTGTCGGCCGCCTTGAGCGCCGCCTCCGCGTCTTCTCTTCTCTTCTCGAGCGGCCCGACGGCCTGTTCGGCGACCTGCGCCATAGTGCGGGCCGCGTCTCTCAGTCCGTTGACGGCTCTGGCGAGAGAGGCCTCATCAACGGACGGACGCGCCACCTCATCGACGACGGCATCTGCCAGAAGCTCTGTCTCCCGAGCGAGCGACCCCAGTGACTTGATCCTGGCCGCCGCGTCACTCGACGGACGGTTGCCGGACGCCCCTCTGGCCACGTCTCCGACGAGCCCGCGCGCCTCACCCAGACACCCGGCGACCTTCCGGAGTATGGCGATCTCTGCGGCGGCGCCCTCGCGGAGCTCTTTGAGGGAAACGAGGAGCTCGTGCGAAGACCTCATGATCTCCGGAGCAGTGCGTTCGAGCTCCTCGATGACATCCTTGCTCGATGTGAGTTCGGACCGTGTGTTCGTGGAATCCCTGAGAAGCACCACGAGGCTGTTGATCTCGTCGTTCAGCTGTCCCAGCTCGTCCGTGCGAGTGAGTTCCGACAGCACACCCGTGTCGCCATGGCGCGCGACGTAGCAGGCGCGGATGAGACGCCGGACCGCTCTGACGAGCGTGTTCCCCCACACCGCGGCAGCAACGAGGGACAGGGCAAGCATGCCCCCCAACACCAGCTGGACCGTCCCCGGGCTCGCGCCTCCGACGTACATCGCGAAGAGCACGAGGTCCTGTAGAACGAGGGCCGCGCCTATCAGGAGCACGACCTTGACCTCGATACTGGGACCGGAACGCTCCATCAGGTCTTCCTTGAAGAGACGAGAGAACACGCGTGCTCAGAGCATGCATGACACGCACACCTGCGTGTGTGCACGAGATACTCCTCTATACGGACTCACGATTCTGCAAGTAGCATGCCAGTAGGTCGCCGGCCGGGGACTCCCCCGCCGGGGGCGTTTCCGCCCCTAGTGCGGGTTTCCCGGCTTCTCAGCCCAATTCGTAGAGCTTGGGCCTGCGGTCGCCGAGGACGTCGTTGACGTCGGTGATCGCCTTGTTGCGGGCCAGCATCGGGTCGATCTCGACTACGAACACACCCTCACCAGTGACGCCCGCGCGCGTCAGGATCTCACCCCTGGGCGTCACCACCTGACTTCTGCCGGTGAAGGTGAGTTCCTGGCCGGCTCGCCGCTCGGTTCCCACTCTGTTCGACGTCAGTGCGAAGACCCTGTTCTCAATGCACCGCGTCAGCATGGCGTCCTGGCAGAACGGAAGGACCAGATTGGTGGAGTGACAGAGAATATCCGCCCCTTTGAGAGCCAGGGTGCGTGCGACCTCAGGGAAGATCCAGTCGAAACAGATCATCATCCCCAGCCTGACGCCTGCGATCTCGACGACCGCAGGGGATCTGTCACCCGGATCGAAGATCCTCTTCTCGTCGCAGAAGAGCTGCACCTTGCGGTACACGGAGGTCGTCCCGTCCGGGGACACCATGATCGATGAGTTGTAGAGGCGCTCTCCCGTCCTCTCGGCGAAACCGAGCACGATCGTGGCCCCCCTGTCGCGGGCCAGGCCGGCCACGCCCTCGAACTCCTCCCCACCTGGGCCCTGTGAGAGCGACAGCGCTTCTTCCCTGGATTCGAAGACGTACCCGGACAGCGCCAGCTCCGGCAGTACGAACAGGTCGGCTTCCTCAGACGCAATCATCGACAGCAATGTATCGAGATTGCCTTTGACGTTCCCGAACTCCGGCCGGAACTGCACAACGCCTGCTCTCATTGCTCATCCTCCTCACGCATCTACACAGACCACGTAATTCATCAGGAAGTAACACCAGGAATCACTTTCCCCGGGGCCGGCAGCCGCGTTCCCGCCGCTCGGGCCGTGGCGTGCTTCTTGCAGCAAAGACCCTGCAGTCAGCGTCTTCGTCGGCCCGCAACTCACGTGCTCCTCCGCTGTTGGCGGCCGAGGCCGAGGGAGCGTTTGGGAACCGCCGGCCGGGTACGGAACTTGCTTTTGAGCCCCTTACGACACGGAGGCTCTCACCTCACGGGTATCGGATAATGGCAGAACGAGCGCATCGAGCCAAGATGAAAGACTCCTCGACCCGCACCAGCAGCAGGCCGCGGAAGAGCAGGAAGCTGGACCTGGGCACCGACGTCCAGACATCCTATTTCTTCATGCTCAACTGCCTGCTGCACTCCAGGGTGAACACCGGGATCGAGTCCAACTCCGAGGTGTACGACGAGGACGTCAACGTCTACCTCGCTCACCTCCTGAACTCTCATATCGACCCGCGCTACCTTCTCCGTGCATCCCGCTACATCTCACAGACCGATGCTGACGTTGCAGCTTCGCTCGCAGGCGATGCCGATTGCCGACGGAAGTACGAGACCTACAAGGCCAACGCCGACTTCCTTCTGATGGCTGTCAGTGTGTTCGATCTGTTCGATGAGCCGCGACACAGCCAGCCGCACCAGCTCCGCACACACAAGCAGGTCTACATCGGGAGAGCTTCCGTCTACTACTCCCTGGCTTCCTCATACGCCATGAAGCTCGCACGCGGCGAGAGCCCGATCGCAGACACATTGCAGAAGCTGTCTGACCGCATCGACGACTACGTGAAGATCCTCTCCTACATGCGCGGACAGTACCTTGATTTCATCAGAAGATACTCCCGGGGCGAGCTGTTCCATCTGGACCTCGTCCTCGATGAGATCCACCGGGACGAGACCATCGAGAAGATGCGCGACGAGTTCCTCGACACGTACCACGCCTGGATGAAGACAGGCGTTCCAGAACTCAAACACAAGCTGGAGGAACAGGCGAAGCTTCTGAGAGAGGTCGACCCGACGTTCGAGTTCACGCCTCCAGCCTAGAGAGCACACAGGCTGTTTCGGAATCCCCTGGTCCGCGCCGCACGCGCAGTGAAGTGCGGGTACGATGAACGACCCTCCCCGAATCGAGGAGGGTCGTTCACGTTGTGGAGTTGCGTGGCACACAGAGGTGACGTGATGCGCGGAGACAACGCCGCGCCCAAGAACAGAGGCAGCCGCGTAGCGCTGCCTCCGGGAGCGCTATCGCGCCGGGATGGTCAGCACCTTGCCAACGCCGATGATATTCGGGTTCGCGATAGCGTTGGCCTGCACGATCTCGGCCACGGTCACGCCGTACTGCTGGGCTATCACGGCGAGCGTCTCGCCCCTCTTCACCTCGTGCGTGTAGCCGGTGGCCATCGAGGCGACCGAGGTACGCAGCGCGTCGAGATCCTCTCTCAGGCGACGGTTCTCACTCGTCACCTCCTCAAGGATGATCTTCATCCGACTCAACATGTCGCTGCGGTCTTCCTCGCGCCCTGAATCCACGTTTCTGATACGGTCCTCGAGCTCGATGCCCAACTGTTCCTGGCCGTCCCGAACCGCCTCGAGCCCCCTGGAAAAATCCGTCCCGAGGCCCGATAGCTGCCCCGTTATCTGGTCGAGTTGGTACCGGAGCGCGCCCGTCTCCTCTTCCAGAGCGGCGATCCGCCCCTCCATGTACAGGACCTTCTCAGACAGGCTCGCCTGACCGCGTGAGAACTCCTCCTCCGCCTCCCACACGTCCCTCTTCACGGCCAGTCCACCCGTCCCGCAGCCGGTCAGTGACAGGCCAAGCGCAACTGCGAGCAGGATCACACCCACTCTCGACGATCCGAATGCGCGTAGGCCGGCACCCGGACAGGATGCTAGTCTCATGTTCCGTCCCTCCGCCGGTCTGAATGGCGCGTGGCGGGGCCGTGGAAGCGCCCCGCCCGGCCCATGACTCGTCACCGTAGCCTACATCGCGACTGCGAAGTGCCCCCTGCGATTCTGGGACCACGCATCCTCCGTGCTGCCCAGGGCGACCGGCCTCTCCTCACCGTAGCTGATGGTCGTCAGCCTGCCGGAGTCGATGCCGAGACCCACGAGATAGCGGCGCGCCGCGAGGGCACGCTGCTCGCCCAGGGCCATGTTGTACTCGTTGGTCCCGCGTTCGTCGCAGTGTCCCTCGATGAGAACGCGCGCGTCGGGGTTTTCTCTCAACCAAGCTGCAACACTTTCGAGTGTCGGGACGTCGCGGTCGAGAACGCGGTACTGATCGAACTCGAAGTTGATGTCCGCGAATACCTTGCTGAGGAGGTCGATGTAGATGTCGTCATCGCTGCGCGGATCGAGTGGGATGTCGCCGTCCGCAACTCCCTCGATGTCCTCGACAACCTCAGGCTCGATCGTGATGTCCTCCATGACCTCTTCCTTGGAGCCGCACCCTGAGAGCGAGAGGGCGAAGACCACGGCCATCGAACCCACCAGCAGAAGAGCAAGAACCTTCTTCATTCCGTCCTCCTTGTGAGAACTCCCCTCACGTTGAGAAGCTAGAACGACCATGCGGGACTCAGATAGTCCCCACCGCCGCTCGTGAGCCTCAGCGGTTCAAGTTCGTATATGTCCAACATGTAGAGGTTCGACTTGCCTCCCGACTCCATGCTGTAGACGAGGTGTCGTCCGTCGGGCGCCCAGGAAGGATCCTCCTTGTCCTCCCAACCTGTAGTTAGCCGTACCACCTCTTTGGTCTCAACGTCAACCGTGCAGATCTGGAACACGCCGTCCACCTTGGAAGTATATGCTATCAGATCGCCCTCGGGCGACCAATCAGGAGACGTGTTATAGCCCCCCCTGTAGGTCAGCCGTTCGACCGTCCCTCCGGTCGAGTTCATGACGTAGATCTGAGGGGAACCGGAACGATCGGACACGAACGCGATTCGGCGACCGTCCGGCGACCAGCAGGGAGACGACTCCGTACTTCTGCCAAACGTCAGCCTCTTGGGGTTGGCGCCGTCGGCCTGGAGCCTGTATATCTCCGTGTTCCCGTCCCGGGACAGCGACATGGCAAGGTCTCCGCCGCGCGGTGACACCGCGACGAACGCGTTGAGGCCTGGAAAGGACGTCAGCTTCTGCACCACGCCCGATGTCACTGATACAATGCAGGCTTCCTGACGCTGATTCCTGTATCTCGTGTAGGCGAGCCGCTTGCCGTCCGGGAACCAGTCGGGGTAGATGGCCAGCAGGTCGTCCCTGGTGATCCTGCGCCGGTTTTCCCCATCGTAGTCCATCACGTAGATCTGCTTGGTCCCGGTCACGTTGGACACGAAGGCGATCTTCGTGAGGGCTATCCCCTGCTCTCCAGCAATGAGGGCAACTATGTCGTTCGAGAGACTGTGCACGACGTCTCTCCACCGTCCGGCCTCCCCGGCGTATTTGCGTCCGAGAATCGCCTTGCCCTGACCAAGGTCGTAGACCATCGCCTCGAGACTGAACTCGGAGAGTCCCGCCTCGAATGCGCCCTTGACCAGGATCTCTCCACCCAGCGCGATCCACTCGGGGAACGCAACAGAACCGGTGGCCCGATCCGCAGCCTCAGTCTCGTCGACGAACTCCAGGTTTTCAACGACACTGAAGTGACCGGAGTTCGAGAGATCGAACATGAGAACGTCGCGGATGTTGGACGCATCGACCATCCCGCCGGCGCCCTCGAACAGCGGCAGCGCCACCGTGATCTTCTCCCCGAACCCCTTCTCTATATTGAGGTAGACGTCCCTTGCATCCGCCGCCCCGCTCACTGCGAGAAGCACCGCGGCCGAAAGGACGTACGGAACAACCCTGCTGAATCGCATAGAACCCAACTTCGCCCTGCCTTTCACTGTCGATGACCGCCCCGAAGTCTCGCGGCCTACCGGAACGTCGCTCGCTCACCTCGTGCGGTCGGAACGTGCTACTGCGTGATCGTGAAATCTATAGTGACGTCCAGGCGGTCCCCGAGGTACGTCGAGGGCAGCTCGGCAAACGGGGCCGAGTCTCGGACTGCCTGCACCGCCGACTGGTCGATGGTGGACCAGTTGGACGACCGCACTATCCTGAGATTGGTTATCGAACCCGAGTTCAACACCGTGAACGACACCCGCGCCGTCGGGGACTCGCCTCCGGTGAACCGCGCGCTCGGCTGCTTCCAGTTCCTGGTGATCTTCCCCTGCAGCATCGTCAGGTAGTAATCCGCCACAACTTTCCCCGCGCTGATCTTGGTGCTGCTCGAGGGTGCGGTCCGCGGCTTCGGCGTCTCCTCCCGCCGCGCAGGCTCCGGACGACGCTCGTCCTGCGCCTTCAGCCGGTCGGCTATCTTCTCCTCCAGGCTCTTCTCCACCCTCTTGGGTGGCGGCGCGATGACCTTGCGCACGGGACGCTTGACCGGCTGCTCCGGTATGGGGTCCGCCTCAGGCGGAGGCTCGACCGGCGCGGGCTCAGGCTCGGGGACCTCTTCCTGTACGTCCTCGACCGGCGCGGGCTCCGTATGCAGATCGACCAGCTCCACCGCGTAGACCTCCATCGCCAGTGGCTCTCTCCCTCCAAGATCAGGAATGACCGGCAGGAGGGCAAAGAGGGCGACGTGAATGGCCGCCGATATGATGAAGAGTCTGCGCATGTCGTTCGTCCCGTCTTGCCACTCGCTGTCTGCCGCGGTGATCCCCGCACGACGACCACCACTCGCGCTGTCCGACGCTACTTCGTCGGCTTCGTTGCCATCGCGAGCCTGGAGATCCCCACTCCCCTGACGGTGTCCAGGACCTCCACGACCTTCCCATACTTGAGATCGGTGTCGGCCTTGATGAGCACCGCTACATCTTCTCGCGCCGCGTGGATGTTCGCGAGGCGCTCACCGAGCTCCTCCAGCGTCACCCGCTGGCCTTCGAGATACACGCGCTCGTTCTCTGCAACGGAGATGGTCAACACCTCCGCCACGTCAATGCGCTTCGGCTCCGCCGTCGGGAGCGTGATGTCGATGCCCTGTTCCATCATTGGCGCAACGATGATGAAGATGATGAGAAGCGTCATCATCACGTCCACCAACGACGTCACGTTGATGTCGCTGACAAGGTCCAGGTTGTACTGTCGCTTGCGTCTTCTGCTCACTGGCTGTCTCCGCCTACCTGGCTCCGAAGCTTCTCTCAACCGTTGACAGAAACTCCGAGGAGAAGTTCTCCATGCGCTGCGTGAGATTCCTGACGTTGTTCATGAGGTAGTTGTAGCCGACGAGCGCCGGTATCGCCACGGCGAGACCCGCCACCGTCGTTGTGAGGGCGGCCGACACTCCGGGCGCGACGCTGCTGATGCTGGCGCTTCCGGTCAGGGACATCGCGGAGAAGGCCTTCATGATGCCCCACACCGTCCCGAACAGACCCACGAACGGAGCGACGCCCGCGGTGGTCGCAAGGACTATCAGATGCGTGCGCAGGTCCATTACTTCTTCGGATATGGCCGTCTCCAGGCTGCGCTCGAGTCCGTCCATCTGCACCATGGACAGCGAGCGTTGGGCCTGCAAGCGGTCCTTCCCCCCAAGGATCAGTGCCAGCTCGGCAAGACCTGCCTCGAAGACCGCCGCGAAGGGCGACGAACCAAACTCGGTGCGGTCGGCGTAGTGCTCCACCATGTCGTCCGGGGCTTCCCGGAACTTGTCGAGGAACGCGAACGACCGGTTCCTGGCCCTGCGAATGACGCCGTTCTTATAGAGGATGATCGACCACGAGTAGATCGAGACCAGGAACAGAAGGAAGACGATGAGTTTCCCCACGACCCCCGATTGACCTATGCTTGTCAGAAATCCGGTCCCCAACGTGATATCTCCTATTCTGCACCGGGCGATCGTGCGCCTGGCGCGTCCGTACTGGATCGCAGGTATGCGATCCAACGCGTCTCGATGCCGCCGAGTGTGTCGTCCAGCGTCGCTTCCAAAAGGGCCTTCGTGCCCTCGGATCTTCCTGCCGAGTCGTCGTAGAGGTCGCGGACGGCGTCCACCCCGTTCTCCTCCGCAATGAAGGCCATGAACGAACCAGCTGCCGGCTGCGAGATCCTCTCGTCAAGCTGCACAAACGCCACAGCATCGACGAGCATACTGAGGCTCGGCAGGACCCTCCTCTGAAGCAGGTCGGCTCCGGCCTCGCGTACGGGCATGCCGCCCCACCTTCCCCCAGCGTAGACGGCCAGACCGTCCCGAATGAGAGGAGTATACACCCTGCCGTGGGCCTTCGCATCCACCAGCTTGAGCATTTCGCGCGTCAGCGGTGCCTGCGCCCCTTCGACCCACGCGAGGTGGATGACACCCGCCCATTCGACCCGATGTGCGATGGCCGGGTTGTCGGTCACCCTGCGCTTCTCCTCAAGGGACGGATATAGATAGCAATCTATTCGCTCCCCGTCCCCGGTGCCGGTCCCGCGCCCCGGGTTCACTCCGGTCAGCGCTTCGACGCGCTCCGCCGCCTTCTCCCACACCAGCGCAATAACGGCAAGAACCTGATTGGAGACGCTCGCGTCAGCGTGCAACACAACGCTCCCCGTGTCTTTGGTCGACCAGCCCGCGTAGGGATCCACCGCCCTGGTCGCTTCACCTTTTCCCATCCAGCCGAGAACCAGCACCGAGACGACGCCGAAGATCAGCACCGCCAGTCGAGCCCGCCGGCGTGGGAGCTCGAACACCGGCTCGGCCGCGATACACAGAAGAACGAAGAACCAGATGGCCGCGATGTCCAGCTGGCTGGCGAGTCCCCAGAGGAACGGCGATGACACACGGTCGACCGCGAATGCCAGGCTCAGTCCTGACATGGTGGTCTGCGTGAACGGGATGAGCGCCGTGAGGATGATCGCGGACACTCCTATCGGCACGGACGCGTGGCAGACAGCGGAGAACGCGCTGCGGAAGCTGCCGCGCCCGTGGAACAGCCGTGCCACGGCCATCAGGACAAGCGCCTGCAGGAGTGTCGCACCCGTGATGCCGACCACACCCGAGACCACCATGGCCGCCGGCGTGCCTTCGCGTATCTCGGCTGGGTCGTGCCCGGTCCGAAGGGCCTCAAGCTCTATCGACTCGTCCATGAACCCCGCGGCCAGAGCCAGCAGCCCGCTCAGCACCACTGCGCAGATAACAAAGACGAGCGGCAGGATCCAGTGAGGTCGGTCGACGAGGCGCCGGAACGTGCGACCCGGGAAGACCAGGACGAGAGTGAGCGCCGCCAGTGGATTCAGGGGACGCGTCTCAGTGGAGGGTGCATCGGTTGTCACGAGGGCT
>JAUWCJ010000079.1 GCA_030609365.1 Candidatus Eiseniibacteriota bacterium
GGACGGCCTGACCCGGGACGGCACCATTTCCTTCGGCGGGTTCGTTCGCTGGCTCAGGGACGTGCAGCAGCTGACGCCGCAGGAGGCGGAATCCCCGCTCTCGGAAGAGGGCGACGACTTCGTCCGGATGCTGACGATCCACAAGGCCAAGGGTCTCGAGTTCCCGATCGTCGTGCTCGCAGACCTCGCCCGGTACACGCCGCGCCACGACGAAATTATCGTCGACCGCAAGGCCAGCCGCCTGGAGTTCGGGCTGGGATCGCGGGACAACAGGCTCGCAACGCTCGACTACGTGGAGTTCCGGGACCTGGAGGCGCTCCGTCGGGACGCCGAACTCATCCGCCTTCTCTACGTCGGGACGACGCGCGCCCGCGACGCACTCGTCATCCCGTGGTTCGCCGGGGGCAGGAGGAAGAAGGGGAACGGCCACCTCAAGCACCTTGAGGCTCTGATGGCATCGACCGGAACACCGATCACCGACCTCGCCACCGTCAGATCAGAGCCGGGACCGGTCGCCTTCGACGCGACCGCGCTGGACCTGGACGTCCGGCACCGGCGCCCCACTCGTCTCAAGACCGAAGAGGCCGCGACCATCGACCCGTCGACGACGAACGCGGCCAGGGAGAAGGAGGAGTGGGAGGAGTGGCTGTCCGGCTACGGGGACCGGCATCACGAGCCCGCGAGGATAGTTTCCCCATCGTCCGAGGGGCAGGGCGAGGACGCGACGTGGAGTGATGGTGCAGCGCGGCACGAGGACGCGGCGCGGAGCAAGGGCGCCCGCGACCTCCCGCCGGGCGTCACCGGCGCCGACATCGGAACGCTGGTGCACGCCGTCATGGAAGAACTCGACTTCGAACAACCGGGCGCGGTCATCGAGATGACGCGTGCCGTCGCCCTGTCGTCCGGACTGCCCGAGGAGGCTGCCGAAGAGGCCGCAGCGATCATCGAGGGTGCGCTCAAGAGCCCGGTCCTCGAGCGGGCCCGCGGCGCGGTGCGAGTATGGCGAGAGCTGCCGTTCTGTCTCGCTCGCGACGGCGCCACGCTAGAGGGCAAGATGGACCTGGTCTTCGAGGAGAAGGACGGCCTGGTCATCGTCGACTACAAGACCAACCTCATCGAGGCAGGCGGCACGGCGGAGCTCAGGGAGAAGTACCGCGGACAGGCCGGAGCCTACGGACTCGCACTTGCGGCCGTCGCAGACAGGCCGGTCAAGGAAGTCGTGCTGCTCTTCATGAGGGGACCGAAAGAAGAACCGATCCCGGTCGATGCGGACCCGGGATCGATTGAGAAAGGTCTCTCGGCGCTCATCAGCGCCGAGCAGTGATTCCTCACGGGCGGTACCAGACCGCTCGAGACCCGAATCAGTCGCGACTCCCCCGAGAACCCAAGGCATAGAACAGAAGCCCAACGGCCGAGGCAACACCGCCGAGGACGAAGGGCCAGCTGTGACCGCGTTGCCACAGCAGGCCTCCCAGAAAGGGAGCCGGTATCGTGGCCAGGCCACGGATAAGATAGTAGAAACCGATGACGCGACCGCGGTGTGACTCCGCTGCAAGATCGACGATTCTGGCCTTCCTCGCGGGTTCCCCTACTTCACGCAGTCCGGCCATCAGGAATGCGACGAAGAGCCAGCCGGCCGGAAGAACGACGAGACCGATGGGGAAAAGCGCGAAGAGCGCGAACGTGGCAAGAATGAACGGCCTGCGACCGTACCGGTCCGCCAGGCGTGCCGCGGGTATGTAGCAGGCGATCGCGGTCAGCATCTGTAGTGAAGTGAGCGCGCCAAACTCGAGGGGACTCTTGCCCCGGACGTCGAGGACCAAAAGCACCACGTAGATGGCGGCCAGGTTCGAGCCGAACCGGATCAGGCAATCCGCCAGAAGCAGACGCCTGAGCGCGCGAGGCATCATGCGCCACACGGACTTCGCGTTCTCTCCCCGGGGTTCCGGAGTCGGAGGAGGAATGCGGTAGTAGCGAGACTGAAGGTAGATCGCGGCCAGCGCGAACAGGATGGAGATCGCGAACCCGACGTGCATGCCCGATGCGAACCCCAGGCGCTCCATCAAGTACCCACCGATGGGCGGCGCGAGAACGATCGGTATGCGCTTCCAGATCGACTGGACGCTGAACCCCATCGCCCGTTGCGACGTGCCGAGAGTGTCGCCTATGAGGGCGAAGATCGCGGGCTGCGACATGCTGCTCCACGCCAGCACGAGCACGGACCCGCCGATGACGACCTCCCAGCGGTCCGTCACCAGATACAGCACGTAGCCGGAGGCAGCGATCAGGTTGAACAGGACGAGCGCGCGCTTGCGACCCATCCTGTCGGCGAGCCACCCGCCCGGATACTGGTAGATCGTCGAGACGATCCGCGCGAAGGAGCCGTACACGCCGATGGCAACGGCGCCGGCGCCCAGCAGCTCCAGGTATTTGGGAATGAAGCGGATCCAGAGCTCTTCGCCCATCCCGATGGCCAGGATGGCGCCCAGGAGCACGAGGATGTTGTGCTCGAGCGCGAAGAACTCCCTCAAGGTTCCGACGGAGAGCTTCCGACCGTTCCGCATCACTTCAGCAGTACCATCCGCTTCGTCAGCACCTCTCCCCCGACCTCGAGCCGGTAGAAGTAGACGCCCGACGCGACGGCGTGGTCGTCGTCATCACGGCCGTTCCACGGCGCCGTCTGTCTGCCGGCATCCAGCAGCTCCGCCGCGACCAGTGTGCGCACGAGACGGCCGGAGAGGTCGTAGACCCCGAGGTCCACGCGGCCGGCCGTCGGCAGCTCGTACTGGATGAGCGTCACTGGATTAAATGGGTTCGGGGAATTCCCATGGAGGATGGCTCGATCCCGCGCGGCTACCGGACCCGCTATGCCGGTCCAGAGTCCCTCCGTGACCTGCAGCAACTGGTCGGCCGCCACGTCCGTCGCGCGCTCCACCAGCCCCAGGGGCCAGCGTATCTCGAGCGTGTCCACCACCGTGGCATCGCCCAGCCCGAACTCCGCCGGGAGCGAGTTCTGCGAGTAGTTGCCCGACCCGCTCGTGATCTCTCTTATCTGCGAGTGACCTCCGGCGACGACCCGGACGCGCGCGCCTATCGCCGAGCGATTCGACACGGTGCCCTCGAGTTCGACCTTCAGCCAGTGGCTCAGGTTGCCCAGCTGGTTCCGGTAGAGCCTGTTCGCGCCGCCCTTCGTCACGTAGACGTCGCAGTCGCCATCATCGTCGAAGTCAGCCCACGCCGCTCCCCATCCGGAACCGTCGTCGCTGAGCGGAGGGTCTGAGGCGTCGGCGAACGCTCCGCCTCCGTCGTTCTGAAACAGCTTGTCCGGATCGTTGTAGTTGACGACATGCAGGTCGATGTACCCGTCGTTGTCCGTGTCTACCCACGCGACGGCCATGCCGTCGTCGGCATCCGCCAGGAGCGGGGGCGTCACGTCGGAGAAGGCGCCGCCGCCGTCGTTCCTGACAAGCCTGTTGGCGCTCCACATCTTCGTCAGATAGAGGTCCAGGTCCCCGTCGTTGTCATAGTCGCCCCACGCGGCGCCCATCGTAATGCCCGAGTCCGCGAGGGCCGGAACGGTCGCGTCGGTGAAGACACCCGCGCCATCGTTCCTGAAGAGCCTGGACGAATACCCGGCCTTCGTGAGGTAGAGGTCCTGGTCGCCGTCGTTGTCGTAGTCCGCCCAGGCCGCGGTGCGTCCCCTGTGAGCATCGTCCAGAGGCGGCAGTGTGACGTCCGTGAACGTCCAGGTGGGCGGACCGCTGTTTTTCAAGAGCCTGTTGGGTCCGTCGTTGACTATATAGAGATCGACGTACCCGTCGTTGTCGAAGTCGGCCCAGGAGGCCCCGTAGCCCGCGCCGGCGTCCGCCAGCGGGCCCGTCCCCGTGCCGTCAGTGAAGTGGCCAGTCCCGCCGTTTACGAACAGCTTGTTCGCCCCGTCCGCATTGACCAGGTAGATGTCGAGGTCGCCGTCGTTGTCGTAGTCCGCCGAGGCCACGGCGGTACCCGCTCCGGGATCGCCGAGAAGCGCCGTGGTGGCATCAAAAAACACGCCTCCACCAACATAGCTGAAGAGCTTGTTTGCCGAGTCGTTGTTCGCGAGGTAGATATCGAGGTCCCCGTCGCCGTCGTAGTCGCCCCATGCGATACCGGCGCCTCGGGACAGGTCCGCGATGACCGGATGGGTTTCGTTCGTCCACGGCGCGCCAAGCCTGGCAACGGGCGGCACCACGACGAAGTTCGGATCACCCGCGAACCTCATGCACGCGAGCTCGCCGCACTGGGGGAAATCCGCATTGGCCTGGTCGTGGGCGGCCTTGACGGTGTAGCCCGCGTTCATGTACCCGAAGAGCGCCGTCTGCCAGGGGATCGAGACCGTCCAGCAATCCCCGCAGTACTCGTCGCCCATGCCGCAGTAACCCACGGTCGTCGTCTCGAGCAACGAGCCCTTGCGGAACTCGAACGACAGCGAGTTGTGGCCCGTGTCACACATCCCGCCGCAACTGCCGACGAAGGCGAACGGCATCTTCCCGTAGTTGGCGATCCAGGTCTCTATCTCGCTCGCGAAGGTCGTCTCGTAGTCCTCGCCACCGACGCACCCGCTTGCGAACGACGAGCTGCCGCCGTGCGCCAGCTCGTAGAACATCGCAACCGTGGTGGACTGGACGCGGTCCTGCACCTCCCACTGTTCGGGCCAGATGATCTCCTCCGTCGAGTAGCCCATCCTGTTGAACCACGTGTTGGCATTTCCCGACCACGAGTCCCACGCCCCGCTGCAGGGGGCGTTGTACTGGGGGCCCGTCAGAGAGAAGGCGGCGTAGGGC
The DNA here is from genome assembly GCA_030609365.1 of Candidatus Eiseniibacteriota bacterium. GTDB lineage: Bacteria > Joyebacterota > Joyebacteria > Joyebacterales > Joyebacteraceae > JALGZG01. The sequence continues at coordinate 4,824 of JAUWCJ010000079.1, forward strand.
GGCGGCACGCCGGGACCGAGGTAGGTGCCCTCAACCGCGTCCATCACGCTGACGACCTGCTCGCCCGCGTCGGTGACACTGCGGACGACCCAGCATGGGTTTACGGGCGGGGGGTCCAGCGGGAACACATCGGACTCCGGCGAGATCATGTAGAGTCCTGAGAAGAGCACGCTTCCCACCGCCATCGCCTCGGCCTCTTCCCGTGACAGGTGAAGCTCGGGCAGCTCCTCGGGCAGGTCGTCCCTCCAGTGCCTCTTCCGTGCGAGCAGCTCGCCGGTGTCGGGGTCGAGCTGGTAGACGATGAAGTCCTTCTCGACGCTCGCCTCTCCTAACATTCTCTGGTGGAAGTAGACGAGCTTCCCGCCTATCTCGGCCTGGCGGAACTCCCTCCCTGCATCGCCGTGTTCGAGCGCGAGCTCCTCGAACGTCACCGCCGAAGCGCCCGACAGGAACACGCAAACAAGCGCGAGCGACACCGCGAGCGTGGCGAACTCCCGCGCCCGAACCCGGCGGACGATGCGTTTCATCTGTGGTCTCCCCCTCGTGGTGTTGTCACATCCTGTAAGAGACGGGGGCCGGCTGGCCGGCCCCCGTCTCTTACCTCGAATTCGCTACCGTATGTAGACCATTTTCACCGTGTCTTCGCCGGCGTCGGTCATCAGCCTGGCGAAGTAGACACCCGATGCCGCGGGCTGCCCCGAGAGCCGGCGCCCGTCCCAGACAACGGCGCTCTCTCCGGTCGCTTGAAGCTCGCCCTCGCAACGCGCGATCAGTCTCCCGGCCGCCGAGTAGATCTCGACACCGGCGAGCGTCGCGCCGGGAGCTACGAAGCTCACCGTGGCACTCCCGCTGAACGGATTCGGGGAGACGCCCGTGATGCGCGGCGCATTGAGTTCGTCCTCAGGCACACCAACCCATGACTCGAGCGCACAATCGAGAACGGTCCATCCCGCCGTGTCCACGACCACGTTGGTGAACGTCTGCGTGTCGTACCCGAAGGCAGAGAACTCCACGGTGTAGGTCCCGGCCTTGAGCGGGCGCCAGTACCGCCCGTAATCCGGATCGGTCGTGCGTGGCGTCAGGTCATCCGACGTGTTCTCCAGGATCTCCACCTCGGCCACGAGAGGCGTCCTGCCACCTGCGTCCGTGACGTGGCCGGTGAGACCCGGCCCCGCGGCTCGCTCCAGCAGATAGTACGAGCCCGTCGAGACGCGCTCGCAGATGCCGTCGACCCTGTGGCCACCGGGCTGGCAGAGCTGGCTTAGGATCTCCATGGTGAGCCCGATGGTCCCGACGATGCCGTACTGCCAGTTCCTGGCCTTGCCCGCGTCGGCGTAGCCGTACTGAGCCGTGTACGGCACGTCCTCCTCGGTCAGGGTCCGCGCGACCAACTCGCTCACTATCGGGAAGATGGTGTGGTGGTCGGGCGAGAACCCCTGGAGCGGCCAGTACCATGGGTAATAGACCAGGTCTCCCAGGGAACTCAGGGGACTGTGGTAGTTGAGTGAGAAGAGCGGCTTGTGCTCGAGACAGAAGTCGCATATCAACTGCGTCTCGCTCTCCGAGCCTGCGGAAGGACCACGGTAGTACTCGGAGGCGGGGTTGGTACTTCCACCCTGGTCCCAGTTGAAGTCGTAGTTGTGGTTGATGTCGACGCCATCGTAATCGAGATCGAACTCACCGTTATCGTTGTTGTCGAACTTGTTCTTCCGCCAGATGGTGTCGATCCCAGCCGTGACGATATCGTGACCCTCGGGGTTCAGAATGGGTACGAACCATATCTCGAGGTCGTCTATCCACTGTGTCACCGTGTCGTTGACGCCGTAGGCCGCGGTCATCTCGTCGAGCATCCACATGATGACCTCGAGGCCCATGACCTCCTCGGCGTGGTGGATGCCGTTGTAGAAAACGACCGGCTCGTCCTCGTCTATCCCCACGTTGTCTGAGAGCTTCACACCCCAGATATCCAGCCCGTCCTGCATCGACTGGCCCAGTGTGTCGACTCTGACGATCGCGGGGTAGTTAGCGGCGAGCGCGAGGATCTCCGCGTGAACCTCTTCCTTCGTGTGGTAGCGCTCGTCGAGCGCCAGCACCTCGGGTGCTGCCGCCAGTACGACCAGTGCGGCGACCAGGAACATGATCGCGGGTCGCAGCGCTGCCTGACTTGCGGGTCTCATCTGATGTGCCTCCAGGTTGCCTGAGCCATTGCTGCCGTGCCACGTCATCACTTCAGCAGAACCATCTTGGCCGAGTGCTCCTCCCCCATTGCCATGAGGCGGGAGAAGTACACTCCGCTCGCGACCGGGTCGCCGGCCTCGTTGGTGCCGTTCCAGACCACCTCATGGCGACCGGCCTCCACCTCCCTGTCAACCAGGGTGACGACGCGCCGTCCGGCGATGTCGAAGACCGCCAGCTTGGCGTCGGCCGTTGCGGGCAGCGAGAACGCTATCTTCGTCACCGGGTTGAACGGGTTCGGCCGGTTGCCAAGAACGCGCACGCCCAGCGCCACCTCGTTCTCGATCCCCGTGGAGGGATAGCCGTCAGGCGGGTCGGTCGTGAACTTGATGGCCCTGCCGTTCGCCAGAGGCGCCGCGTGATCCGGATACATCATGAAGAAGCTGTACTCCAGCCCATCGGTCTGGTTGAGATTCTCGATGCCTACGGTAGCGCCGTTCGCCGTGTCCGCGTTGGCGATGGTGCGATACTGGAACACGATCTCGCCGTCGCCCGACTCGGTCGGATACACGTCCTGGTCGTAAAGGATGAGTTCGAACGTCTGCTCGTAGGGCACGAGGCTGGTCGTATCCACATACGTGGACTTCACGCGGCTCCACTCGACCGCGAACCGGCCGCTGCCCAGGTTCTTGTAGAGCACCTTGCCGCCGGCGTTCGGATTGAGGTCGTCCCAGAAGGGCGCGATCATCCCGGCCGGCCCCAGCGCCGTCCCGATGGGCGTGTTCCTCGGCTGGGTCTCCCACTCCGGCTGGGACCCCATGCCGATGTTGCCGTTGCTGCAGACGCCGATGGTGCCGAAGTCCTCACCGCAGTATCTGAACGCGAACGGCAGAGCGACGTCGACCATCTCGTCATAGCCCAGGCCGAGGTCGGTGCCGCTGCCGCCGTGTGACGGGTCGAGCTCGACCCAGGAGTAGGTCGGCGCCTCACCATACCCCGTGTCCGTATCGTCGTAGCAGTAGTAGCCATGTGTGTCGGGTCCGCCCGGGTCGGCGGTCGTGACCGTTCCGACAACCAGCGGGAACACGACGAACTGTGCAAGCCCGTCGTCACCCGCCAGGTCTACTGCGAGAAGAAACTCGTGACCGACCGCCACCCCGGCGGCCGCCGTGACCTGGAACGTGTTGCCGGAGTTCGAGGCCATTCCGCTCGCCGCGATCGTGCCCCAGTAGCCCGTGCCGTCACCGGCGGTCAGGCCGCTGGTCGGCGCACGGAGTGTGCCCGATACCGAGCTTGCGCCCGCGGGACCGTCGTTCGCAAGCGTGACGGTCAACGTGGCCGTCTCGCCGGGATCCAGGACGCCGTCGCCCCCGATGGTCAGCGCGTAGTACGACAACGCCGGGGATCCGACAGTGACGCGAACCTCGCTCGCGAAGGTCGCGCGAGCGCCGTCGCTCGCCTCGAGGAGGAACACCAGCTCCTCGCCGTCGGGACATCCGCCCAGCACCTCGAAGACGAACGGCTGGCTGCCTGACGCAGTCCCGCCGCCGGGCATACTCCCGTAGGATGCACTCTGGGGCGTGACGATGCTGAGCCACGGCGAGTGCTCTACCGCGTCGAACGAGCAACTGACGCCCGAGACGGTCGCGGTGCCGTAGTTCTTGAGTGTCACCGGAAGCTCGATGGTCTCGCCGGGATTCACGACGCCGTCGCCGTTGCCGCTGCTCAGTCCAGAGCCGTCGTCGTCAACCGCGTGGCCGTAGTACCCGACGTACTCCGCGGGCGTACCGACCGCGGCCTGGCCCGTATAGGGCTTGAACTCGCTTCCGCACACGGTGACGTGCACGGTTCCCGCGGTCTCAGCCGGCATCGGCATGAGCACGTTGGAGTCGCCGGTCAGGACGCGCGACTCGATGAACTCATCCGCCTTGTAGAGGATGACCTCGGCGCCGGGGACAGCGTTCCCGCCGAGATCAGTCACGTTGATCTCGAGGAAGTTCTGTCCGAGATCCACGGTCATCTCGTGGCTGACTATGAAACCGTCCGGCGAGTCGAATCTCATCCACAGCTCGGGATCGCCGATGATGCTGTAGATGTTGAAGTAGTAGTCGACCCAGTCCTCTCCTACCCGTTCGTCGATGAACCACTTCCAGACCTCAAACTTCGCGCGCACCATCGCCTGAGCGAAGTGGTCCAAGTCCTCGTAGAGCATGCCCTGGTAGAAGCCGACGCCCACGGCGTTGTTCCAGCGCGTGTGCGTGTTGAAATCGCTGGGTCCGCACATGACCGGACCACCTTTGAGATAGCCGGGCGAGCCCGAACGGATCCACGCCTCGCCGAAGCACGGGTCGAAACCCCAGCTCTCCCAGTTGGCGGTTCCGCAGACGAAACTCGTCATCACCGACAGCATGCCGCCGTTCGACAGAGCGTTGATGTCGTCAACGTAGTACTCGGGGTAGTGCCAGCCCTGGGCCGCGCCCCAGCCGCGGTAGTTGACGAAACCCACACCCGAGTCGATGATGGAGCCGATCGGGTTCGGAGCAATGTAGGGTGGGTACATGACCGTGTCGACCTGGGCGTAGCCGCAGTCCAGCAGCATCTCGCGCACCCTGAGCACCGTCTGCCGCGGAGACGTCGGCGGCGGCGTGGCCCCGTAGTTGCCGGCGACCATGAGCGCGTTCTTGTACCAGTCGTTGTTCGCACCGTCGCAGTCACGCTCGTACGACATGACCTTGAGCGTCGCCACGGTGGCCTCGGTCGGGTTGTCGACCGACATCCGCCCGACTAGCACGTCGGGGAAGTAGTCGCCGCCGTCAAGCTCCGCGTAGGGATGATCCACCACCTGGTCGAACGGCACGCCGGGCACGTACCAACACGGCATCGTGCCGTAGGTGCCGCTCATCGTGCTGTCGCCGACCAGGAGCAGGTAGTCGGGCGGATTCGGCGATGTGTCGTAGACGTTCTGTATGTAGTCCTTGATGTCCTGGTTCGTCGGGCTCGCGCCGATCTGCGAGAGCGTCACAAGCTCGGTCTCGTAACCGCGCTGCCTCTTCCACTCGACGAACGGCCCCATCGCGGCGGCGTAATCGTCGACAGTAATAACGAGATACGAACCCCGGCGCACCTCGGCCCGCGGAAGCTCATCGTAGTTGTCGACGATGGCCGCATAGATGGGCTCGAAGGCCGCGGAGCGGAAGTCCCTGGACACGCGCTTCGGGTTCGCGCCCGGCTCGCTCGTGGAGCTGAGCCTGAGCTCGAGCCTCTCCACGACCGAGAGCGTGCGCGTGACGGGGTTGTATCGGACGGGATTGACGCGGACCGACACCAGTCGCAGGTCCCGGAAGATGCCGGGTTCACCCACGGTGGCTACGTCGGCGGGATAGAACGCGTCAGTGGCGTAGACCGACGCGTCGGGAACGGCCTCGATCGGCTCGCGCCCCTCGAGCTGGAACGGGCGTGCCGCGGCAACGTCGTACCCGGCGAGCACGCGCTCTTCGAGAGCCACGACCTCGAGTTCGACGTCTCCGTAGGCAGGGATCGCCAGAAGATAGGACAGCACGGGCAGGTCGGGCATCCCCGGGCTGCTGAGATTGCGAGCGCCCGGGATCGCCAGGTCAACGGCGCCCGGAAAACCCTTGAGCGCCGGCTCGACCAGCATGCCGGGAACCTCGACCTCGATCACGGTCGTCGAGATGTCTGTGGAGACGATTCTGGTCGCCACCTCCTCCGCGACGGGTGCGTCACGGAAGGGAACCCACTCCCTTGCAGAGGCAAACGAGAAGACGAGTAGTACGAGAAGAACGGCGACTGCGATTGAGCGTGTCACTAAGCTGCTCCTTCCCCGGCTGTCGTCATCGAGGTGACAGACTGCGCGACTACCTGCTCTATTCCTCCTCAGCGACCACCAGGCCCCAGTCCCGGTCGGCCACGTATACATACGAATCTGTGACGAACACATCGTTTGCGAACGGGGTCTCGAGGAAGCCCGCCGCCCGCGGGTCCGTCGGATCGCTCACGTCGAAGACCCTCAGTCCTCCAGTGTGAGCGGCGACGTAGACCTTGCCATCGTGGTACCAGATCCCGTCGGCCATCCCGTCCGTGTCAACGCTCGCGACTATCTCCGGGCTGCTCGGGTCCGTGATGTCCACCACCTGAAGCCCCGCGCGCCAGTCGGCGACGTAGGCGTAGTCGCCTGAGGCCGCCACCGCCCGCGCCTCCCCGGGTGTATCTACCCCTCCCAGGTACAGCAAGTTCCTCACATCGGTGACGTCGTATATCGAGAGCCCGAGCTCCTCGATAGCGAGAAGGGCCAGGTTCCCGTGCACACATATGCCGCGCGCCACACCAGCGGCGGCGTCGTCACCAGCCTGCCGGAAGTGCCACGTGTCCAGCCCCTCATAGTAGTAGCACTCCTGTGTCTTCATGCCGTATCCGTCAGCCGTGAACACCTCATGGTAGTCACCAGGTGTCACCTCACGTGTGACCACGTCCCTGGAGAAGGTCCCCTGGCCGTTGCTCTGCCAGACCGGGTTCAAGAGATTACTCACGTCGTAGACGTAGATGCCCTGTGCCCCGATCGCGGCAAACGCGAGCGAGTCGCTGGCCACGTACGCGCAGCCCATGGCCGGGTAGGACGTCACCCCCGTGGACAGGTACTCGGGGTTCGTGGGGTCGGACACGTCGACGAGCACGAGCCCACCCTGGCCGGCGGCCATGATGCACAGCGAGCCTTCGACCTCCACGTCCTCGGCGTACCCCGCGATCGCGAGCGCACCCACGATCCTGTAGCCGCCGGTGCCATCGTCCGGCTCGATCGGGCTGCCCTTCTTGGCGCACCCCGCCACAGACACGAGCACGGCCGCGGCGACCACGAGCGTCACCATGCCGTGAAGGTGCTTACTGCTTATTATACCAGTACTTACGCGTTCAGTCAAGGAATCGCTCTCCCTCGAAAATGAGCCGTATGCCGACCCGGTTCGCCGTGTAGTCCTTCGTAGATCCCAGTTCTTCGATGTAGTCCGATTCAGCGCTGCGCCGCCGGTGCTCGTAGAAGGCCTCCAGAGCCGTTTCCTCGGTCAGTTGATGCGTGCTTCGGGCCGAGAACGTCCAGGAGGTGTCCTCCCGACCCGCGTGGTAGGGGTCGTCCTCGGCGCTCTTGCTCGTCTGGTAGTACCGCACCTGGAGCCTGGCGCCCAACGTCAGGACTGTCGGTACGTCCCACACACGCCCCGCGTCCCACCGCACTTTCAGAGAGTACTCATCCTGCTCGTAGCTGATGTCGCTGTCGTCCGATGATCCCTTCGTCTCACCCACCTCGTCGTAACCGAGGGCCGTGAGCTTCCGGAGAGCGTAGCCGAGATCCACGCGGACTCCGCGCACCGGCCGCACGATGGCGACCAGTCCGGTAGTCCAAGCATCGGAGTCGTACTCGACGAAGTTCTGGTTGTACCCCGTGTACGCGTACTTCAAACGCGCGATGAAGTCCACAGGCAGCGACCTGTCGCTTCCGACCTCGAGCCGCACCGAGTGCTTCCGGTAGTCGCAGGAACGGTACGGGTCGTCGGTGTCGGCGTCTGCATCCCACAGATACCGGACGTGGTAGCTGGGAATGGCGTAGTAGTCAGCGAGCAGGTACACTACCCGCGTCCTCGTCTCTTTCACACGGACGCCCAGTTTGACGAAGCTCTTCTCACCGTTGACCACCACCAGACGCGGGTCGACCGATAGCCTCAGCTCCGTCTTGCGCCTGCCGGGTTCCTCTCTGACAAGCGACAGGTCGAACGACGGCTCGAGGCGAACGTCGTCCGCGGTCTCGACCGGGTACTTCTTCTCATCCCTGCCGTCCAGGAAGTCGTCAACGTCGTCGTCCGAGTATCTGAAGATGTTGCTGATATACGCTACCCCGAACTCGCCCCGCCAATCCACCCGCCACGGCAGGACGTCGGGAGCACGCACGACAGGATTGACGTCGAGGACGCCCAGCGCAGGCGCCGCGAGCGTGAGCTCGACGGTGTGCTCTCCTGACGGGATATCGAGCGGCACCCTCAAGGGCTTGCCTCCCCGCCAGTCGACCTCTGCCGGGTAGCCGGCCGGTCCTGGCGTCGGCCTGAACACAGAATGCCACATCGCTTTGCCGTCGAGCGTGAACACGACATCGACG
>JAUWCJ010000126.1 GCA_030609365.1 Candidatus Eiseniibacteriota bacterium
TTATCGCTCGCTTGACTTGCCCGGTGTCAGTGCGACGATCGCGGCGTCATCAACGCACGCGTAACCCTCCCCCAGCTGCTTCTTCACTTCCATGTGCCTCTGGATATACTGCCCGCAGTTGCTGCCGATCCGGTTCTCCTCCAGCTCCCCTATACTCAGGAGCACGTCGTACCCCGCTGAACGAAGGCGCTCGATCTCGACTCCCGCTTCCTCTCTGCCCGGATCGATGTGGGACACGATGCCGTTCATGACCGCGCGGTGTGTCGGGTTGATCGGCGTTATCTTGATGAGGAAATCCAGGGGGTCGAACCAGCGAAGCAGAACGTCGGGGTCGATGGGTGTGCCGCGCGCGAGGGCGAAGTTCAGCGTGATCTTGCGGTCGCCGGAGGCGCGGAAGCTGGAGCCGTAATCACCGATGCGGTCGAACCCCCACTTCTTCATCGGGATCAGCCGGTCGCGAAGCAAAGTGTCCGTCGTGTGAATGGAGAACTGGAGCTGGAATCTCCCGTTCGGGTACAGGCGGTTCTTGATGTCCCGAAGCCGCTCGAAGAACCCATCACACCCAACGGGAGCGATGCTCGAGACCGCGGGCAGGAGCCCGGGCGCATCGTAGCGGCGCGGCAACTCACTCAGTACGTCGAGCACGGCGGGATTGAGCGAGGGCTCCCCCACCCTCGCGAACTGGATCTTGAATTTCGCGGCCGGGACGCGTCTGTCGGGGTAGCGCCCGTCGACAAGGAAATCGATCTGCTCGAAGATCTCCCCGGCGGTCATCTTGCCCTCATAGCTGCCGCCGGCGTCACAGATGGCGCATCGTGCCGGGCAGCCGAACAGGCTCGAAACGATCAGGACCCATTTCTGTTCCCGGGGCAACGGCGGCTGGACGGCCTCGGTGAACTCCACGAGCCGCCCGCCCGCCGTCTCGGCCACGTAGGCCACGGCCACGTCTTCTCTGCCTGTGGATGCGACTACTTTCAACGTGACTCCTCGCGCGAGCCCGCCACGCGCGTTTCTTCACGCGCGACGCCTGCGCCAACCCTCTCCCGGAGCATCGCTGCCACTTTCATCGCAGCGTGCGTGCCCTGACCTGCGGCTATCGACGCCTGACGAAAGATCCCATTCACGACATCGCCCGCGAAGAGCAGCTCTCCCCGCCTTTCGAGTGCGAGAGCATCCCGGCGCAGCTTCTCGGAGACGAACCCGTCGTCCGGTTCTCTTCCGACCGCCAGAACCAGGTAGTCAGCATCGATATCTGCGGACGTACTCTCGCCGTCCCCACCTCCCGACACAGATGCCAGTCTCAACCGCCCTCCTGTTCCCTTAGCAACCGTCGTGATCCGGGTCAGCATTCTCACGGTCACGCGCTTGCGCGACCGCACCCTCGTCGCAAGAATCGGCAGACAGCGCGTGGAACTTCCCCTAACCAGGACCGTGACGTCGTTCTCTTCCGAGAGGCTCATTGCGTAGTCGAAAGCGGCGTCACCGCCTCCGATGACCGCGACGTGCGCGCCTCTCACACCCCGAAGCTCATCCACCTCCCGGAAGACCCTGTCTCTCGCTTCCGGCGGGATGTCGGGATCTGTCACGTCGCGGGGACGCGTACCGGACGCCACGATCACGGCGTTGCATCGAACGTCGCCCCCGACGGTCCGGACCGCCAGGAACTCCTCCTCGCGGTCGAGTGATGAAACCTCCTCATGGACCAGCTCGGCCCCCGACGCAAGAAACTGCTCATCTAGAAGCGCCGCGAGGGCAGGACCGGAGATGCCGCCGGGGAATCCCGGGAAGTTCTCCACGCGCCACGCCGTACGCAGCAACCCGCCAGTCGGTCCCCTCTCGAACACGACGGCCCTCACGCCATGCCGCGCGAGCTGGACGGCCGCCGCGATGCCTGCCGGGCCCGCCCCGATGATGCCCGCGTCGAATGTGTCCGGGGTCCTCACGACACCGCCTCCACTGCTTCGATCAGATCCCGGACCCGCGTCGTCGTGGCGAAGCCGTGCGTCAGATTCAGAAGGGTCGCCAGGTGGTGCTGCTCATCGTACGTGGCCGTCCCGTCGACCGGGAACGTGACCTCGAAGCCGCGAACGAAGGCCGAGCGCGCCGTGGTCTCGCAACACAGGTGAGTCGCCACACCCGTCACTACCACACGCTTCACGCTGCGTTCTCTGAGAGTCTCTTCCAGGCCCGTCCCGTGGAACGCGTCGTACTGGCTCTTCTCCAGGACCGTGCCGATGGACGTGTCGAGGGCCGGCGCTATCTCACTGAGCGGGTCCTCCACACGAATGAGGTCGTTCCACCACAGCCCGAGCGCCCCCGCGTCCTCCTCGGTGTTCAGATGCCGCGTGAAGATGACCGGCAGCCCACTCACCCAGAATGCCCTGGAGAGCGAGACCAGGCCGGGAACGATATCCGCAGCGCTCCGGAGGTACGCATGAGACGCCGGGTCCAGGAAGTACCCCTGCATGTCCACCACGAGAAGGGCCGTCGCTCCCGGCGTGAACGACGCCCGCCCGAGCCCGGCCGACCACGTAACGAGTTCCTCGGCCTCCCGAAGGAAGGACCTGCTGGTAAGATAGGATTCCTTCACGGACATACTCCCGCCGGTACGCTGCTGCCTGACGTGAGCTCCCGCGGTCTACGCGCCGGCGCCGCCCGTCAGGGGCTGATCTAAGGAGAATAGTTCCGAGGATACCACAGTGCGGAGGAGTGTGACAGCACGGTGCGCCGGTCCGCCACACAACGCCGCAGGCCCGCCTGGCAACACGACAGGCCCCATTCGACGCGACAGGCCCGCCGGCTTCCTCGCTGCCCGGAACGGAACACACCCCCTACCGAGCGAACAGCGAAGAGCCAACGGGCCCGTCAGCATTAGTGCGAAACTGAGTCAGATCGACGCCCTGCCTTGATTGTGGCCGGGAGGCCCGCTGGCGGGCAGGCCCCCGTCTCAGAGGGACGGCGGGCAGTCGTGAGGGACTCGAGGGAACTCTGCAGTAGCTAACCCAACAGCTGGAGAACCCCTTCACCAGAGCCGGGTCGGGTCTCTCCTGCCGCACCACCTCCTTCCAACCTCATCCTGCTCTCGTCGCGTCAGCCGCAGCCAGGCCGTCGCTCCTACACGACAGGCCGACTGTTCATTTTCGAACGCGCCCTCCACGGCAATCAGACCCTGTGGATGAGCTAACCGACCCCCGCGCAAGCGCGTTCAACACCCTTGAACCGCATGAAGCGTGCCAGAATCACACAGATCGCCTTGGGAGGACCTGACGCCGGGCGGTTGTAAGTATCTTAACTGTAAGGGGTTAGAGAATCGTGTGTGTTCGTGCCTAATGCGGTGTTGTGGGCTTTTCGGAGCGTCCACGACAGCCCCCGGGACCACAAGGCCACGAGACGCCGCTATCTCACCTGACTGCAGGATGTTACGCGAACGTCAGGAACACGACGGAGCGTCGGATTCACGACGTCATGCCAGGGGTGGCAAGCTGTTCAGAATGGGCTGGAGGTGGTGCGGTCTGGGGCCGGGGGAATGCCGACAGTCAGGGGAAGGAGGAGCCGCTCGCGCTCCCTCACTTCATCTGGTACTTCTTCATCTTGGTGTAGAGCCCGGTGCGCGACAGACCCAGGAAGTGGGCGGCGTCCTGCTTGCTCTGCGCGTAGCGGTCCAGCGCCTCGCGGATCCGGCCCTGCTCAAGGGCTTCCACTTCGTCCTTGAGGGAGAACATGTCGCCCGGCGCCGCTCTGCCCGAGGCCAGAAGAGCCCCACGCATGGCCAGAAGCTCCGGGCGCACCTGGTCGAGGCCGATCCGATCGCCGTCCGCGCACAGTGCTACACACCTGCGGACCTCGTTCTCGAGCTCGCGGACGTTGTTGCCTCGCCAATCGTAGTGCTGGAACAGCGCCACGACCTCATCCGAGAAGCCCCGCACGTCTTTCCCCTCGAGCTCCGCGTAGGTCACGAGGAAGTGGCGCATCAGGGGGACGATGTCACATGGTCGCTCGCGCAGCGGAGGAATCTCCACGGTGAACGCGCTCAGCCTGTAGAACAGATCGCGCCGGAACGTGCCCTCGAGCACGTCGGCAAGGAGGTCTCTGTTGGTCGCCGATACGACCCTCGCGTTGCTCGTCCGAACGGAGCTGTCCCCCACCCGCCTGTATTCGCCGCTCTGCAGGAACCTGAGCAGCTTCGCCTGCAGCTCGGCACTCATCTCGCCGATCTCATCCAGGAAGAGAGTCCCGCCCGAAGCGGCTTCAATGAGTCCCTCGCGTTCGCGGTCCGCATCCGTGAACGCACCCTTCGCGTGCCCGAAGAGCTCGCTCTCCTGTAGATTCGCCGGCACCGCGCCCGAGTTCAGAGCAACGAGCCGCCCCGTTCTCGAGCTGCTTTCGTGGATGGCCCGGGCGAGGATATCCTTGCCCACACCGGACTCACCCAGCATCAGGATCGGAATGGTACTGTCGCACAGACGGCCGACGCCCGTAAGTATGTTCGCCGTGACCGGGTCCCGTGTGATGAACCCCCGCGGGAAATCGGACTCGCTGTCCTCGGGGTCGAGCGTGTGCCCGAACCCGCGCGTCGGACCGCGGAAAAGCACTTCCGCGAGCAATCTCGCGGACGCGCCGAGGAACTCGATGTCCGCCTCGGTAAAGGCGGTGGCCTCATCGTTGTTGAGGCGGTCCGCGTACAGAAGAAGCGTTGTGCCTGTCGCCGGATCTACTTCCACCGGAATCAGCGCGACCGCCGCGAGTCGCGGCGAGATCGGCCGACCGGGCCCGGCTCCCGCAGCGGCAACGTACGGCCTGCTGAGCCCCCCGTCGCCCGTCACCGAACGGACGAGCCGCCTTACCTCGGCCAGTCGCCTCCCGGTTCGTCCGACCGACGTCACGACCTGCAACTGCCCATCCGGTTCCTGTCGGAAGACCACAACGCGATCGGCGCACACCTCTTCCGCCACGGCCGTTGCGGATCCGTGCAGGATCGCCGGGTCCCCGTCGCTTGTCCGGAGATGAAGTGAGGCTTCCGCAAGAACGGAGTACCTGCCCGGCCGCGATGTAGCGCTCTCCGCGAGTTCAGCATCGATCTCGTGCTGCAGCGACGTCAGCTCGGCCAGGCCGGCCTCGTCGCAGACGCGCTCGAGCTCGGGACGCGCCTTCTCCAGCCATACGCGGCAGCGCCCCCGGCGTCCGGCCGCGTGCAGTGCCTTCGCTCTCTCAAGAGAGCACCGCGCCACCCAGTAGGGAGCGCCGACCTTCTCGAAGAGCTGTTCGGCCGTGCAGAGTCTTGACTCGATGATATCCAGCACAGCCTCGTCGATCGGGCCGGAACGGCGCATGCCCGCGCCGTCCGTCAGAGCGGTCATCGCGAGCTCGAGAAACTCTCCGGTTCGAGTCTGGACGCGTTCCGCTCGCGCGGAGAGCACCTGGGCGTCCGAGCGCCTGCCTCTTGCGTATGAAACGGCGGCCAGGACTCTCAGCGTCGCGCCTTCTTCCAGTTTGTCGCCGATACGCCTGCAGAGATCGAGCGCTGCCGTGCAGTCCCGTTCCGCGTCATCGAGACGCCCGAGTGCGACGTACACCTCGGCCCGTCGACGGAGCACTTCGCCGATGACGTCGCTCATGGACGACAGCCTGTGTGCACACGCGAGGGCCTGATCGAGCGCCTTCAGCGCCTCGTCGAAGTGCCCAAGATCTTTCTCGAGATCTCCGAGGAACTCGAACGCGAGGGCCTCCGCGCGGCGGTATCCTTCCTCCTGGCTCGTACGGAGCGCGCGCGTGAAGTAGTCCCTTGCGCCCTTCCAGTCGCGTCTGACCCGGCGTAGATTGCCGAGCGCCGACTCGACCGCAACGACGTCTCGCGTGGCGCCGAGGCTCGTGTAGATCTCCCACGCCCGCTTCAGTCTTCTCTCGGCCTCGTCCCACCTCGCGGACCTGTAGAGCGCCACACCGAGGTTGTTCAGGCGACGCGCGATGGCGGCTGTCCTGCCCAGCCTCTTGTCGATATCAAGGGCGTGTTCGAAGTACTCGATGGCGGTGGAGAGGTCGCCGGAGCGCTTGGCCAGAATGCCGAGGTTGTTGTATGCGCCTGCAACTCCCTCGTCGTTCCCGAGGCGCCTGTTGCAGACGAGGCAGTCTATGAGGCAATCCCTGGCGGCCGTCATGTTGCCGAGTTCCGCATGCGCGGTGCCCAGTGCCTTGCTGGCCTCCGCCAGCAGGGCGCTGTCCGGTTCCTTTCTGAGTACCGCGTACGCTTGCTCGGCCTCGCGCAGAGATTTCCTGAAGCGGCCGCTCTTCGCTTCCGTTCTGGACAGGATGACGTTGGCCTCCGCCGCCATCACGCTGTTCCCCGTACGGACGGCGAGCGCCGAGACCTTCTCGGCGCAGCTCCTGGCCTCGTCATGTTTGCCGAGTCCGAGGTAACACCTGGCCAGACTAGCGTAGAGCAGGGCAACATCGTCGCCCGACAACTGTGACCTCAGCGCTTCCTCGTCGGCCCGCAGGAAGTACACCATCGCGTCGGAGTAGCTGTCCGATTCCAGATAAAACTGTCCCATGCGGAGAACGGAAATAGCAGACTCACGGGAACTCAGATCCCCGTGGTCGCTGCGTCCTCTCGGGACGTCCCGGTCAGGTTTGATGTGTGATCGCTTCCGAGCCAACTGCATCCTCCCGAACAGGGGTCATCGCAGGCCGGAGAAAACGAGCCAC
>JAUWCJ010000199.1 GCA_030609365.1 Candidatus Eiseniibacteriota bacterium
CTCGGTCGCACCACCTGCGCTGATGTAGGCGAGCAACGTCCTTCCGTCCATCTCCGAAGCACCTCCTCCGTCCTTCTCACACGACGGCACGCCGTGGCTCGCTGGCCACACGCGCTAGTCCGCGCGCTTCCCCCGACCCCGCGCTGCCTCACGGAGCTCCCGGAAGAGCTCCGCCAGTGCCGGCGGCTGGTGGTGCGCGTTCAGGCCGCTCGGACTGGGAAGCAGCCACAACCGAGCCCCGGCCAGCTCCTCCTGCTGCGGACCGAACTCGGCCTTCGGGTGCCGGAACGCTTTCCGGTACGCTCCCTTCCCCAGGACCGCCACGTAACCCGGACCGTAGCGTCGGACCTTCCGCTGCAGCAGCCCGCGGCCCTGACGCAGCTCCTCGGTGGACAGCGCGGCCGCAACAGACGTCGCGCGCGCTACCAGATTCGTCAGGCCGCACCCGTATCGGAGCATCTCATCCTGTTCGTGGGGCTCAAGTAGGCTCTCCGTGAACCCCGAAGCGTGCAGCGCCGGCCAGAAGCGATTCCCAGGCCGTGCGAAGTGGCAGCCCACGGCGGCGGAGTACAACCCCGGGTTGATGCCGCAGAAGAGCACGTCCAGATCCGGCGCCAGGATGTCGCGAAGACGCTTCCCGTGGGCGTTCTGGACCTCCTCCACCGTGGGCTTCTTCTGTCTCACGTCAGGCATCTCCTTCCACGGGACCGCAGAACCCTGAGGGAAAGCGGACAAACTAGCTCCCCTTCTTCGCCTTTCCCGCCACACGCGGATACACGAGCCTTGCGAGGATCGCACCGACGATGGGGGCAAGCAAGAAGAACCACTGATACCGCCGCCAGCCTGTTCATCTCGACACTCCCTTTGGCCTGCTCCGGGACATCACGCTCCCGCGTCAGAACCCGAATCCCTCTTCATTACTCCGGAAGTACGTGGCAGCCTGACCCGTAGACCCAGTCTCACGATCGGTGATACTGACCGTCACCGCATGTCTACCGGAACCGAGCTCCGGCCGCTCCACCTGCAACAGGCAAACTCGCAACGCTTCCCGTTGGGAAGTCGATGGATTCACGTAGAATTCGTAGTACCACTGAACGGACTCGATAACCACAGCCCGGTCGTCTACTGTGACCCGGACGTGTTCGGCATCGAGCGACGGGGCGATGTCACGCACATGTATCACGTCGCCTCCGAGCTGAGCGTCCAGGATCTCCACCCCGCCCAGGAAGCAGTCGAGAGACATCGGCCGGAAGGACACGAACAGAGACGGAGCGCCTCCTTTCGAGTTCCAGACAGCCAGGTTGTAGACCTCGAGTCCGTCTACCACTGCATCCAACTCAAGATCCTCGGTCAGATCAACGTTCCAGCCCCAGAACTCCAGAGTCTCAGCTCCATACCGATCATCGTGGATGGCCACGGCGTTGTACAACCCCTGCGGCACCGTTATGTGGTAGCGTCCGGCCACGTCGGTACGAGTGGTGGCCAGATCGTCGAAGCCCGGGTGCTTGAGCGCAACTTGGCAGCCCTCGCAAGGTTCCCCGGACGCGTAGTGCACCACGCCGCGCAGGGTGCTCTGACTCGCGCAGCCGTGGCACCCGACGACGGCCGCGGCCGTCACGATCAGTGCAACAGTACGACCTCTGATCATCCTCTTGTTCCCTCGCCGCCGTCTAACGAACCGCGCACCAGCCGCGAGCGTGAAGCCCGTCCGGCTACTCCCACGGATAGCCTGCTCGCACCAGACACGTCTCTCCCGAGGCCGCTTCGATCAGATCAAGTTCGAAATCAAACTGTTCGTTGCCTGAGCGTGCGTACAACTCTGAGATGGTCACGTTGTAGTGGCCGGGGGGAACAGGAGCGATCTCGTAGTCGACATTGAACAGACACAGGCAGTCCGCGGGCACTGGAACATCTTCGGCTTCAACGATCCTAATCGAACTCCCGGGCACGACTGAGACGTGACCACCCACGGCCACCGGGACACAGTTGAAGGTCGTGTTGGTGTGCGTCAGAAGCAGAACGGAGCTGCCATCGTAGTCGTAGGTAACACAGGCAAGCATCCTCCTCCCGCCGCCCGCTGGACGAGCCCTCTCTGCCAATATGAGTGAGACACGGAGCCTGCTCTAGTTTAGTGTAGAGGGCGAGTGGGGATTTTGGTATGAACATCGACCCAGCAATCGTCCGAGAGCAGGAGGTAGAGGTCTTGGCAAAGGCCGCGCGGCGGCGG
>JAUWCJ010000164.1 GCA_030609365.1 Candidatus Eiseniibacteriota bacterium
CGTTCCACGAGAGTGCGGGCAATGTCATCCCAAGGTCCACGCGGCTTCCGGGTGGAGGTCCCGTGGATGACATCATCGCCTGTCGGGTCGGCCGCGCCGCTGGCAGCGCCAACGGGTTCGCACTGCTCGCCGTCCGTGGGACCGAGCTCTTCAGTATCGGGTTCAGCGACATGATCATTGCCGGGCGGACGCTTCTCCCGGCCCCCACCGAGCGATACCGCTTCGCGAAGGCCACGTGCGGTCCTCACACAGCCGCGAGCGCGCATATGGCCGCCGCCGCCGACCATCCGATTCTCTTCGACGATGATTCGGTGATGAGTGTCGTCGTTGCGACACGTTCGCTTCTCCCCGGGGTCGTCCCGGTGCTGGACGGCGTCCCGGAGCTCGCCGTGACCGCTCTGTCGGACCGGGTGATTGTCGTTGCCGGGTCCCGCATCGTCGAGTTCGAGGCATGCGGAGGTGTCATCACTCAGATCGACGAGCGCACCGACCTCGCGGACGAGCCGGTCCGCATAGCGCTCGCGCGCGTGTTCGAAGACGCCCGGACACTCGAGCTCATGGTCCCGGACCCGGACTCGGTGTGGGTCTCGCGCAGGGTTACCGCTCCGGGCTCGATCGCCGTTGTCAGCTCGGTCGCGGACTCGCTGATCGTGATGGGAGGCACCGCACCCCTGACGCCGTCCCACGATATCGGCTGGTTGGTTCTGGTCGATTCGCGGGGGAAGAAGATCGCGACGAGCGACCACGCGACTCCCGTCACCAACATCACGCGTGTGAGCGACTTCATAGCCGTGCAGGGTGAGGAACGGAACCTTTCCATCTACGACATGCGCCTCAGGCCCATGTGGGACCACGACTCGCCCGTCACGGACGCGCTGCTCATGCCCGGCGACTTCGTTGGGGGAGAGGCCGAGGACCTCGTCGTGGTGGGGACGAGAACCTACCGCGTCTCGACGGCCGACGCCGACTCCATTCGGAAGCACCTCGATAAGCCCGACTTCATGGCCGGCGCCGCCCGCACAAACGGCGGCTACGAACTCCGCCGCTCGTTCGTGACCCTCTACAGCAGCAACGAGGAGAAGCTCATTCAGATACTGGCGGACGACTCGGAGTCCGCCGCCGATGCCTTCGCGTCCGGCGAGCTCGACCAGGCCATTGACCACGCGACCACCGCACGAGCCGCCGCCGCGGTCCTCGGACGCCGGGAGGAAGCGGAAAGGCTGTCCTCGCGCGTCCGCGCGTACGCGTCTTACATGGATCGCCGCAGGTCGCTTGTGCTCGCCGCGTTCGTCCTGGCGGCGTTGGGTGTGTGGGTGGCGTTCGATTGCCTGAAGGGTGGCGTGGCGGTCGGGGTCTCCATGATTCTGTCGCTCCTGCTCTTCGCCACGGCCGCCGCGGCGTCGCGCATACTCGGTGCTACCGGACTCAACCCACTCCTGCTTGTCGGCGGCGCGGCCGCGACCGTCGGCGCCGCACGAGTGCAGCTCAGGCCGGGCGCGGTCCGGAGGCGCGTGCCGGGCGCCGCCATCGAGGACCTCATCCGCGCGCTCATGGAGTTCCTGCACGGAGCGGGGGAGGGCGTGCCCAGCGACGGCGTCGTCGACGCGGCGCGGAAGAGCGTGACCAAGGTTTCGTATCTCGCTCAGGAGATGATGGACAGCCTGGACGACACCGAGCGATACGCGATGCTGAAGGGTCGGCTCAGGTCTCGCGGGGATGACTTCCTTCACACGACACACCCGCGTGTCGCGGTGGTGCTCTCTCTCGCGAAGCGCGCCCGGTTCGTCGTTCACGAGGCCGAGCGGATGGCGCGCGCGGCCGACCGGATGAGGGCCGCGGTGACGACCATCCTGAGTGACCCGCCTCCCGAGCTTCCCATTCTCAAACAGCAGTTCCAGGCCATCAAGGAGGGGCGGGACCAGCTGGCCGCCGCCGCAGACAGGGCGTGGGCCATCGTGCAGACCAACCCCGGGTGTTCGCTCAGGCGGTCGATAGACCGTATACTCGAGGAGAAGCTCGATGAACTCGCGGGCGCTGGTGTCCGCATCAGTCGCACGCGCGGCGTGCCGGCCGAGCGCGATGCCGTAGCACTCTGGTCCTTCGAGTTTCTGTTCATTCTGGAGAACCTGGCGACGAACGCGGTGCGCGTCATGCGCTCGTCGAAGGAGCGCGTGCTCAGCATCGAGACGGCAACCGACGGCACCATGTGCTCCGTCCGGATCGGTGACACAGGCGCGGGGATGGACGAGGCGATCGCCGGGAAGCTCTTCGAGGTGAAGGACGACGAGCGGAACGGTGGCTTTGGCATGCCGAACTCGCGACGGCGGCTTCGGGAATGCGGGGGGGACATCGTCCTCGAGCGCACGGCCCCCGGGGAGGGCACGGTATTCCTGCTGACGATTCCACACTGGACACCCAACACTGGAGAATCTGATGTCTGATGAGACGGTTGTGAAGAGCAAGCTGCTTCTGGTCGATGACGACGAGCCGTTTCTGGAGGACGCGGTCGCCGTGCTCTCCAGGGACTTCGACTGCGTGGCGGTCGCGAACCCCGACGATGTTCTCAAGACGTGCGACATTGAGGACCCTGATGTTGTCCTCCTGGACCTCGATTTCGGGGGCGAGCCTCTGGGGTTCGAGCTGCTCCCTGCCATCAAGGAGGAGAACCCGTATCTGCCGGTCGTCATGTGGACGGAGACCGACGATGTGCGCGCGAGGCTCCAGGCGCAGGAGCTGGGCGCCTTCTACTACATCCACAAGGCAGCGCGCCCCGGCGACCTCAGGGTGGTCATAGACGCCGCCCGCAGGAAGAATCGCGCGTTGCTCGCCAACCGCGCGATGCGGGCCGAGCTCGACAGGGCCTGGGGCAATCTGATCTACGCCAGCGACGAGATGCGCGAGGTGGTCGAGATGGCCGCACGTGCGGCCGAGATGGACAAGACCGTTCTCATAACGGGCGACACGGGTGTGGGGAAGGGAGTCGTCGCGCACGAGATCCACAAGAGGAGTGACAGGGCCAGTCAGGAATTCATGGTGGTCGAGTGCGCGGGTATCACGGAGCAGCTCGCGGACAATGAGCTTTTCGGACACGAACGGGGCGCCTTCACAGGCGCATACCGCAGGGAGCCCGGCGTGTGCGAGGCGGCACACCGCGGGACGCTGTTCCTGGATGAGGTCGGCGACATGCCCGCGAGCATCCAGGCGAAGATCCGCAGGGTGGTGGACGAGAGCAAGATTCGGCGCGTGGGCGGGCAGACGGAGAAGCTGGTCGACATCCGCATCATCGCCGCCACGAACCGCAACCTCGAGGAGGACGTCGAGGCGGAGCGCTTTCGCAGGGACCTGTTCTACCGGCTCAATCTCATGAGGATACACATCCCGCCGCTCTCAGAGAGGAAGGCGGATATCCGTCCGCTCGCCGTGCACTTCCTCGGGATGTTCACCGCGGCGGAGGACACGCCTTACGAGCTGGCGCCCGACGCCATGATGTACCTGGAGAGCCGCGAGTGGAAAGGCAACGTGCGCGAGCTCAAGAACGTCATCGAGCGCGCCTGCATCATGTCGCCGGGGCCGGTGCTCACGGCGGCCGACCTCGCCGGCAGGCGGAACGAGGAGACGGCCATCGTCAGCTGGTCGCGTCAGAAGGCCGCCGCGCTGGCCAAGACCGAGCGGGAAGCTGTGCTCGGGGCGCTCATCGCCGGGCAGGACAAGACGAAGGCGGCGGAGCTTCTCGACGTGTCGAGGGACTTCATCCACAACGTCATCAAGCGCTGCGGCATCCGCGAGGAAGAGTGGAAGAAGCCCAAGTAGTCTGATAGCCTGAGGGCACGCCCAAGCGGAGACCGGAGCACGGAGCAGAGCACAGGGCAGAGCACGGACCGGAGCACACACGGAGGCACCAACATGGCCGTAGATCTCGAGAAGATACTGCGTCCCGTCGACAACCCGATGCCGCCCTTTCCGGCGAAGCACATGAAGGT
>JAUWCJ010000167.1 GCA_030609365.1 Candidatus Eiseniibacteriota bacterium
GGTCGAGGAAGGAACACGCAGCGTGAGCGTGGCAGATGACGCCGTTCTCCAGGCGGAGGAAGATCTCAAGATCTCCGAGGAGCGGTTCCGACTCAGGGCGGCGAGCATGCTCGAGCTCATCGACGCGAGGGTTGCCTATTCGCGCGCGCGTGCCGGACTCGTGAATGCGCGCTACGACTACGAAATAGCGAAGGCCGAGCTCAGACTGGCGCTCGGGTTCTAAGGCCCGCGGGGGCGATCGAGGGGGTAGCTCTCATGCTCAAGAAGAGGAGAAACATCCTCATCCTGGTCGGGGTGGTCGTGGTCATAGCCGCCGCGGTCATCGGTAACCTCGGGCTGGACAGGAAGGACAGGACCGAGGTCAGCGTTGACGAGGTCGAGCGCGGGACGCTCGTCGCCACGGTCTCCGGTCCCGGCAGGGTGCGGGCTGAGACCACCGTACAGATAAGTTCCAGTCTGATGGGACGCGTCGTCGACCTGGGCGTCGACGAGGGGGACGTTGTCGAGCGCGGGCAGTTCCTGCTCCGGTTGGAGGACGTCTACTACCGTTCGCACGTGGAGCAGGCCAGGGCGCGGCTCGAGCGAAGTGAGGCCGAGTGCGCGACGGCGGAACGGAATCTGTCGGATGCCATGGAGCAGTTCGCACTGTCGCACATCTCTGAGAAGGAGCGCGACGACTTCGAGACGTACGCGATAGCGTACAGACAGAGCTGCGCTGAGGCAGCCGCGTCGCTCAGAGCCGCCGAGGATCAGCTGGAGAAGACGGTCTTTCACTCGCCGATCAACGGCATCGTGACGCGACTGAACGTCGAGGAGGGCGAGAACGTCGTCAGCGGGCTGATGAATCAGCCGGGCACGGTCATCCTGACCATCTCGGACCTGTCGCACATGGAGGTGGAGGTCGAGATCGACGAGACCGACATAGTCGATATCGAGATGGGGCAGTTCGCCGAGGTCGATGTCGAGGCCCTCATGGACACGCTCCTTCCCGGAAGGGTCACGGAGGTCGGCAACTCAGGCCTGACCAGCATGGCCGGCACCCAGGAGGAGGTCACCAACTTCCTCGTGACGGTCCTGCTGGACGAGACTCACTCGGGCTTAAGGCCCGGCATGACTGCCACCGTCGAGATCGTCACAGCGGAACACGAGGGTGTTCTCAACGTGCCTATCCAAGCCGTGGCGTCACGCACCGAGGCCGAGCTGGAAGAGGAAGCGGGCGACGAGAAGGACGCCGACGAGAGTAAGCCGAAGCGCAAGCGGAGCGAGCGTGAGGAGGAGACCGAGATCGAAGGCGTCTTTATCATCGACGACGAAGATCAGGCGAGGTTCGTTCCCGTCGAGACCGGCATCGCCGACGAGCTCTCGATCGAAGTGGCGGGCGAACTCGAGGAGGGTCAGAAGGTGGTCTCGGGGCCTTACAAAGTCCTAAGGAAGCTGAAGAACGGTGAGGACCTGAAGGTCGACGAGGAAGAGGAGAAGTCGTCCGAAGAGACGGAGGAATAGCGGGTGCTGATCGAACTCCGTGACATGTTCAAGACGTACGAGGTCGGCACCCAGCAGGTCCACGCGCTGCGGGACATATCGTTCTCGATCGAGGAGGGCGAATACGTCGCAATCATGGGCCCGTCGGGCTCCGGGAAATCGACTCTGATGAACATCGTGGGGTGTCTGGACACACCCACCGAGGGCTCGTATCTGCTGAAGGGCACCGAGGTCGCCGCGTTGGATGACGATGAGCTGGCGGAGATCAGAAGCGCCGAGATCGGTTTCGTGTTCCAGACCTTCAATCTCCTGCCCCGAATGACCGCGTTCCAGAACGTGGAGCTTCCGCTCATATACGGCAGGGCCGCGAGGCAGACGCGCGCCGAGCGCGTCTGGGAGACAATGGACGCCGTCGGCCTAGGGGAGAGGGCGCATCATCGCCCCAACGAGCTCTCCGGCGGGCAGCGGCAGCGTGTGGCCATCGCCAGGGCACTCATCAACCGTCCGTCCATCATCCTGGCCGATGAGCCGACCGGGAATCTGGACTCGGTGACGGGCGAGGAGATCATGCAGATCTTCCGCGGGCTGAGCGATGCGGGCAACACCATCATCCTTGTGACGCACGAGCAGTACATCGCCGAGCACGCCTCGCGCATCGTGAAGCTCCTGGACGGGCGGATCGCGAGCGACACGATGACCTGAGCATCCGGCCGGGCGGTCGGCCGTGGGACGCTCGAGTGAGCGTCCCCGGAACGGAGATCCGCCAAGGTATCGCCAAAGCCATGGAATTCCGCGAGACACTACTGAGCTCCATCCGGACGCTACGGTCGCACAAGATGCGGTCGTTGCTCACCATGCTCGGCATTGTCATCGGCACCGGCTCGCTTGTGTCGGTGATGTCGCTCATCGCAGGGCTCAACAGCAGCGTCTCCGCCCAGTTCCAGTCGGTCGGGACCGACATCATCTCCGTCAGCCGCTACCCCTGGGTGCAAATGGGGAACTCAGATGAGTTCAGGGACCGCAAGCACATCACGCTCGAGGACGCGGCGGCCGTGGGGCGTCTCCGCTCCGTGGGGCTGGTGGCGGCGAACATCCACACGCGCCGGCACCTCGCATACGACGGCAGGGTCATGAAGTACACGCTCGTTACGGGCAGCACGGCCGAGTACGAGATCATAGACAACTACCTCGTGGAGGAGGGGCGCTTCATCACGGACCTCGATGTCGAGCGACGCAGGCAATCCGTGGTCATCGGTGCGGACGTAGCGGGCGAGCTCTTCCCGGTCCGAGACCCGCTCGGCAAGGATGTTCGCGTGGGCGGTAGGCGCTTCACCGTCGTCGGGGTTCTCAAGTCGAAGGGTGATATCTTCGGAGAGAGCCTGGACGACCTGGTCATCATACCGATCACCACCTTCCAGAAGGCATACGGCTCGCGCAGGTCGGTGGTCATCGACTGCTCCCCGGCCGAGGGCGTTTCCGTCGAACGGACGATGGACGACATCAGGCAGGTGATGCGCGCGAGAAGACGAGTTCCCCGGGGTGAACCCGACGATTTCGCCATCAATACGCAGGAAGATCTGATGTCCGCGTACAACAGCCTCACCGGAGTTCTCTACTTTGCCATGACGGGCATCGTCGGGCTGGCTCTCCTGGTCGGCGGCATCGGTGTGATGAACGTCATGCTGGTCTCCGTCGCAGAGAGGACCCGTGAGATCGGTGTCCGGAAGGCGATAGGTGCGCGGCGCGGCGACATCACCGCGCAGTTTCTGATCGAGTCGATCATCCTGACCGGGATCGGCGGCGCGATGGGTATAGCGGGAGGTGTGGGAATCGCGTTGCTGGTCAAGGCTGTGACTCCGCTGCCTGCCGAGGTGACGGTCGGGGCGGTCGCGCTGGCCGCGGCGTTCGCCGGCATTACCGGCGTCGCCTTCGGTGTCTATCCGGCACACCGAGCAGGCAAGCTCAGGCCCATAGAGGCACTGAGGTACGAATGACGAGACCAGACAACATGAGCGCGCTGTCGCCCGGCGCCGCGGGACGTGCGGCGCCCCGCGCGGCCCATGTCCCTGCTAACCGCTTCCTCGAGAGCGTGCTCGCCGCCTTCAAGGCGATCCGGGCGAACAAGATGCGCGCGATCCTGACCGCGCTCGGCATCATGATCGGCGTCATGAACGTCGTCGCGATGGTCGCTCTCATCTCGGGTATCAACACGAGCGTAATGGACCTCTTCCGAACAATGGGAACCAACACTTTCACCGTGATGAAGATGCCGGCGGGGAACGTGAACTACGAGCAGTACCTGGAGTACATCAAACGGCCGGACTTCACCTACAGAGACGCGGAGATGGTGGAGGAGATCTGCCCGGCCGTCGAGGCCATTTCTCCCCAGACGTTCGTCATGAGGAAGGTCAAGCGTGGGTCCGAG
>JAUWCJ010000183.1 GCA_030609365.1 Candidatus Eiseniibacteriota bacterium
GGAGCTCAGCGCGAATTTCGTGAGGAACCGATCCACGAATCTATTCTCGTGCGACACGACGTTCTCACAGACGAACACGATCCGGGAGCCTAGCTTCCGCCTCAGCATCCGTGCCATGGTGCCGTAGCAGATTCCGAAGAACGGATTCCACCAGACGAAGACGACCAGGTCGGGCCGCCTTTTCGGCTGCAGCATCCACCGCACTGCCTTGATCCACGAGAACGGATTGATGGAATCGATGATCTGCCGCGACGGCGTGTTTTTCACGGGGTCGTGGCTCACGTTCATCTGTGTCTTGCCCGGGAAGAGCAGCGAGGGGTACAGCCGCGTGAACGAGACGACGTACGCGTCGTGATCCAGCCGGAGGTTGTCATAGAGATGCGCGACGAAGAGCGCGTTGCCGCCCCTCAATGGGTAGGCAGGGCCGACTACGGCGATCCGGGCGCTTCCGTCAGCTCCGAGAGGCGCGTCCGCGGAGGAGCTCCTGTCGGGAGATGAGCTCCTGTCGGGAGACGAACTCTTGTCAGGAGTTGTCGCCAAGCCCACCGCCTTTCCGCCCGAGACGCTCCCTCACAGGATACGAGATGTCGTTGCCTCTGAGATTCGCCACCATCTCTCCGATAAGTCCCAACGAGATGAACTGCACGCCGACGACCATGAGGAGGATGGCGAGCGTCAGGAGGGGCCTGCGGCCTATCGCCTGCCCCATGAACTTCAGGACCGTGAGGTAGAACCCGGCCAGGAACCCACCCGAGAAGAGCAGCCCGCCCAGCGCGCCGAAGAGATGAAGCGGTCTTGTGACGTAGCGCCGCAGGAACAGCACCGTCAGGAGGTCGAAGAACCCTCTGAGGAAACGCTCGGCGCCGAACTTCGAGTGGCCGTGCTGGCGCGCGTGGTGCTTGACCGGAACCTCGGTCACCGTGAATCCGGCCCACTGTGCCAGAACCGGTGTGTAGCGGTGAAGCTCTCCGTACACCTTGATGGTCTTGACAACCTGTCTACGGTACGCCTTGAGCCCGCAGTTCATATCGTGGATCCCGACACCTGACAGCTTGCTGGTCACCGCGTTGTAGAGCTTGGACGGGAGCCGCTTCGAGAGCGGGTCCTTGCGGTCCTTCTTCCACCCCGAGACGAGGTCGTACCCGCTTTCGATAAGCTCGAGCATCACGGGCAACTCGGCGGGGTCGTCTTGCAGATCGGCGTCCATGGTGAACACGACGTCGCCCCCGGCTTCCTTGAACCCCACGCTGAGCGCGGCCGACTTGCCCACGTTCCGCCCGAAGACGAGCACGGTGACGTTCTCGTTCTGCTCGTGAAGGGCTCGCAGGACGTCCATCGAGGAATCGGTGCTTCCGTCGTTGATGAAGATGACTTCCCACTCGCGTCCGAGAGGACCGAGCGCGCCGTCGATGCGCTCGTAGAGCTCTCTCAGGCTGTCGGCTTCGTTCAGAAGCGGTATTACAACAGAGATATCCATATGTCAGTCGACCTCCCCGTTCGCGCCCGCGCCGGGCGTCAGCGCAGTCGCTTCGATCCACCGCCTCTCGAGCGCAAGGCCTTCTTCGAGCCCGACGCGCGGAGAGAAGCCGAGGGACTCTCTTGCCCTCGAGTTGTCCGCGAGTGTGTCCGTGACGTCCCCTCTGGCGCGCTCGACGTAGCGTCTGTCCAGCTTGACACCGAGCGTGCCCTCGATGGCGTCGAGTGCGTCATTCAGGGTGACACGGCTTCCGCCTCCCACGTTCATCACGCTCCCATCGGGACCCGATTCCAGGGCCGCCACGGTCGCGCTGACGGTATCGGCGACGTAAGTGAAGTCGCGCGTCTGCCGCCCATCGCCGAAAACAGTGATAGGCTCATTGACGAGCCCCGCGCGTATGAAGCGGTTGAAGGCCATGTCGGGCCGCTGCCTGGGGCCGTAGACGGTGAAGTACCTCAGTGACACCGTCGGCACCCCGTAGTTGCGGTGATACAGGACGGCGAGATGTTCCGCCGCGAGCTTCGTTACGCCGTACGGAGACACGGGGCACGTCAGCCCGTTCTCACGCATCGGGAGGTCCGTGGTCTCACCGTAGACGGACGAGCTGGACGCATACACGAACTTCGAGACGCCCCGGTCCTTGACCGCCTCGAGAAGGCGCTGGCTTGACAGAACATTGCAGTCGATGTAGGTTGAGAAGGTGGAGCCCCAGCTGGCGCGAACGCCGGCCTGCGCGGCCAGGTGGCAGACGGACGTCACTCCATCGAGGAGCGGTGTGAGATCGGCCACAGCGAGATCGGCCTCGACGAACTCGAAGGACCCGTGCATGAGAGCCGCCCTGAGGTTCCCTTCCTTGATTGCACGCGGGTAATAGTCGATGAACGCGTCCACGCCGCGCACGGTCTTCCCGTCCGCGAGCAGACGTTCGACGACATGCGAGCCGATGAAGCCCGCCGCGCCCGTCACGAGGACCATCTCACTCACGTTCCGACCTCCCGTTATCCGGCATCTCGGCCGCCGCGTCCGCACCGGCGACCTTTCTGAAGCTCTCGCCCACCCTGATGCCCATCGCGCCGAACGACCACATACCGACGGCGGCTATGATGAGTCCGGTCATTGCGTGTGCGACTATGACCACCGCCATCACGTCGTGGCGTGCCACCCCGACCGCCGCAACTCCTCCCGCGAATATCAACCCGATGACGAACTCGTTGTAGCCGATCTGAGCGGGCGGCGTCGGCAGGATGTACGACAACGTCAGCAGAGTATACCCGAAGAGCACTCTCGTAAAGGCGACATCCACCGAGAAGGCCTTGAACATGAAGTAGAAGTAGAGGCCGTCGATTAGGACCGCAAGGCCGGTGAGGCCCAGAAACGACCAGAGCATACGGGCCTCGCGCCTGGCGACCCCCATGCCCTGCACGAAGAGTCCGATGAAC
>JAUWCJ010000043.1 GCA_030609365.1 Candidatus Eiseniibacteriota bacterium
CCCGGCTACTACCACTGCGGCCTCAGCGTTGAGAAGCTCCTGAACTTCCAGGGCACGGGACTTGAGATCTACGCAACGGACAGCTTCCTCAATATGAACTACGAGGGAGAGCCCAGCGTCGTCCTGTATCTCTCTGGCGACAACCGCGGGAACGCCTGCTACATCGGCTTCATGCTCTACTACTGCCAGGAGGACCACGTCAAGGACATGATCGACAAGGTCATGGCCCTGTTCGGCGAGGAGAAGGTCCAGTAGCAGGCGAACCGGCAGCGGCTCCTGCCCTCTCCGGAGCGGCCGGGCAGTGCCGGATACGCACACCGAACGGAACAACGCGCCCGGGACTCCACGTCCCGGGCGCGACTCTATTTGCCACAGGTTTGTTGCGCGGTCCGACACTGCACGACAGCCGTACAAAACAACAGCAGGGTCGCCTCCATGACTCCGGTGCGACCCTGCTGCCTTGGTTTGCTTTCCGACTGGAGACTCTCGCGTCTCTCGCCGCTAGCTATCGATCTTTGCTACGTTCTCCGCGGCGGGACCCTTATCTCCGTCAACGATGTCGAACTGTACGTGATCGCCCTCGTTCAGCGTCTTGAAACCGTCGCCGCTGATGGCCGAGAAATGCACGAACACGTCCTTGGATCCGTCGTCCGGCGTGACGAAGCCGAAACCCTTACCGTCATTGAACCACTTCACTACTCCGGTCGTACTCACTTACTTCTACCCCTCTCGTTCCGTCGGAGAGCGCATTGGCGCCCCACCCGACTTTGGTCTCGTCGGTGGCCCTACTGCCGCCCCCGGCTTCTGCACACTGAGGCCGCCTCCGGCCCCGCAGGCCCCGCCAACCCTGACCACCGTAGCGGCTCAGCCGCCCGACGCCCTCCGCGACCCTCAGGTCGCAGAAAGGGACCGGCATCGTGCACCAAGTCCCTCATCAGGGTCTTGAGGATGTGTAATCATCCCAACGTGGCATACCTGCTCGAAACGAATATAGCTTCTGCCCCCGAATATGTCAAGCGAATATGCAACCGCCCCCCACAGAACTCCTAGGGGTGGCTCTGCAGGCCAACGGAGGCCCTCATGGACGTCACAGGACGGCTCCTCGCCCCCCGCCTGGCCACTACTGTGACCCCCACGGGCCGCTACTTCGCCCCCACGGACCCGCCGCCACCCGTCGGTCTCACCAGCAAAAGGCCCCGCCCGGCGGCCGTGGCCACCGGGCGGGGCAATCTCTTGATCTGTCACGTTCTCTTCCGAAGCGAAGCAGCAGGTCCGCCCGCTGGTTCCTCCTAGAAGAAGAAGGCCAAGGAGAACCGGTTAACGTCCTCCAGGTTCTCCATGTCGATGAACGCGTAGTCGAGACGAATGTCGGACTCCGAGCTGTTCGGGAACTTGAAACCGAGTCCGAACGTCACGCCTTCCTCGTCGTAGCCGTACCTGTAGCCGGCCCGCCCGTACGCGAACATATTCCCTCTGTTGAACGTATACTCTCCGCCGAAATGCAGCTGGTTGTCTCCGCCCCGTGGGCGCTTGTAGTCCGCGGCCACCGAAAGACGGTGCGTGACAATATCGAAGACCCTGATGGACGCTCCGGCCCGGTAGACGGTCGGCATGGGGTAACGGTCACCATAGCGCGTGTCCTCACCGATACCCACCCAGCGATTCGACGGACCGACATTCTGAATGGTGGCGCCGACTCTCAGGTTTCGAAACCTGGTGTCGTAAAGGACGCCGATATCGCCACAGACACCCTCGCTGAACGCGTCGGCCATCGCCAGGTGATACCACTTGAACGTGCCGCCGACCGAAAGTCCATCGGCAAACTCCCACGCGTACGAACCGCCGAAGGCCATATCGCCGGCATCGACGTTCTCGAGCTTCCCGATGCCGAACTCGCTCTCCGGATCGTAGTACTCGGTCTTCTCGGTCCACGGACCCATCTGCATGATCGTCCAGCTGATCCCGAAGTAGCCGGGAACGACACTGTGCTTGAATCCGTAGGCCATGTGCTGATATGACAACCCCGCGGGCCACGAAGAACCGCTGAAGTGAATCTCACTTCCCTTGAGGAAGCGGAGTCCCGCGGGATTGTAGTAGATCGTCATCGCGTCGTCGCCCATCCCCGTGAACGCCCCACCCATTCCCATCTGCCTGGTTCCACCGTCAACCTCAAGGAACGCCGCAAGGTAGGTCCCCGCTCCGTCGGCAACGACGAGCTGAGGAACAGAGAGAAGCATCGCGAGCACGCCCACGATCAACAGGTACCTTCGCAAGTGGGTTCTCCTTTCACCTTCCCAGCCCCCCGCGACTGCCGGCTTCGACCTTCTCCCTGCAGGGGAAACACGCTTGTCTGAACTGCTCTAGAACTCGACTGTCACTCCACCGCGATGGATTCCAGGGAAGTAGCCGAAGGCGGCGTAGCTGTAGTCGACTCCCAGGCTACCGAGACCTGCCACCGTCAGCCGGGCTCCGCAACCCGCCGTGAACGACTCCTCGTCGTAGCCCATCTTGTAACCGGCGCGGAGGAAGTACATGTCGTTCAGCACGTACTCAGCACCGACGTTCATTTTCTCGGATGTGTCCGAGGGATGCCTGAACTCCGCCGCGACCTTCACGATCTGTCCGGGCGTCTCGATCATGTTCATTGAGACCCCGAACTTGAACGTGGCCGGCATCGGCACGGAATCCTCGATGTATGTGAGTTCCGGTCCCATGTTCTGGATCATCAGCCCGATCTCAAGCGAGCGGAAACCGGTGCTGTAGAGCGTTCCGAAGTCGCCCACGAAACCCTGGACCGAGTAGTCACCCAACCCGGCAACACCGAGGGCCGAGAGATCGCCCAGGCTGGAATCGATCCACTTGAGCGTT
The DNA here is from genome assembly GCA_030609365.1 of Candidatus Eiseniibacteriota bacterium. Taxonomy (GTDB): domain Bacteria; phylum Joyebacterota; class Joyebacteria; order Joyebacterales; family Joyebacteraceae; genus JALGZG01. Next base: position 2,869 of record JAUWCJ010000043.1, read on the forward strand.
CCACCCGCGGAGAACTTGTCTGTGAACTCACGGGCGTACGACACCCCGATGGCCAGGTCCTCGGGCTCGAACTGCACACCCACGCCCTCGGGAGTGTCCGCCGGTCTGACCAGCATCGGATCCATTTGAAGCGACGTGACGCTGATGGCCACGACACCACGAATGAACGCGGGCCTCATCGCGAAGGCCGCGAACTGGTGAGTGATATCCGCCGGCCACGTGCCGTACGTGAAGATCGCCGTCGGCCTCACGATGGACCGGAGGCCCGCCGGATTCCAGTAGACGGATTCCACGCCGTCCGTCGCGGCTACCATCGCCTCACCCATCCCCACACCGCGCGGACCGGCGCCTATCTCGAGAAACTGGCACCCTACGGTACCAACCTTCTCGAACACGTCCGTGGCCAGAGCCTGAGACGCCAGAACAAGAACAGCAAGCAGGCCCAGCAGCAGCTTCCTAGTCAATGACCGTCCTCCTTCCACCGGTCGCGGCACGAAGCCTCGCACCGCCGACGGCGGGAGCTCCACACTACTTGATGATGACGAACTTGCCGACCTGCTCTCCAATCGGCGAGTCTACGTGGTAGAGATACACGCCGCTCACTATGATCTGGTCGTTCCTGGAGATCATGTTCCAGCAGGCGTCACCGCCATCCGTCTCCGCATCAGAATAGAGCGTCTGAACGAGCTCGCCGCCCAGCGAGTAAATCCTGACTATCGCGTCCCTCGGGAGATTCTGGAAACAGATCTTCTCACCGGTGGGGTCCGCCTCGTCTGGTTCCAGGTTCCACCGCGCCATGTACTCGTGGTTAACGTACGGGTTAGGAACCACCCTGATATCGTCAAGCGACGCATTCACACCGGAGTGAGGAACGACCAGTGTCTTGTTCTGGCTGTACTTCCCGAAGTGGTAACCCTCTGCCGTGCTGTCGTAGGCCGTGACGGAGTACCAGTACGTGAAGCCGTTCTTCACGTGTCTATCCACGAAGCTGTACTCCCCGATGCCTTGGAGGCCGGTGTTGAGCGTGTCGAGCTCCGCTCCACCGTCGCCACGGTCGGCGTCGAGAATGAGCTGCCAATCCTGATCCCTGGGCTGGCTCGACTCCCGGGTCCAGCCCACCGCCTTCCAGACCTGATAACCGTAGAAATCCCTGATGCGAGTGAGCGGGTCCTCCACGTGCTCGGAGAAATCGTCCCACTCGATCCTGACGAAACCGTCACCCGCGGTGATCTCCTGATTCGGAGGAGGCGGTGGTGTATCGGCCACCCAGTGAATCTGCACGCTCTCGGGCTCACCGATGCAGTTGGGAACTTCCTGAGTGACACCGTTGTAGATCTGCTGCGCCGTCGCGGCGTTCTGAAGCATGCCGTCCAGCCCGGTGCCCATCACAAATGCGTACTGGAACGACAGAGTGTCGCCCGGGACGATCTCCGCGAACGGGCCGGCCGACAACATGAAACGCCAGTCAAGCGGGGCGTCCGCGTCTCTGTCGATATTGACGCGCCACTCCTCCGGTTCGTCGATCAAGCCGTTGTTGTTGTTGTCTATCCCGTCCAGCAGCGGGTAGTCGGCAACGCCCCTGAGGAGGCGGTACCGCTCCCTGTCGTTCCTGGGATCCTCTCCCGAGCTCGACCAGATACTGAAGGCGTGGACCCTGACCCTGACGGGTTCGCTCGGCATATTCCCCAGTATCAACGTGTCCGGGTTGCTGGTGGGATGCCCGAGGAACATGCAGCCGAAGTAGCCCTTCGCCTCGTTGCCGTCCGCCCCGTACGGGTCATCGTACATGTACGCCACCATGATGTCGAGCGTGTCCAGCTCAGTTGGATCGTTGGGATTGGCATTGATGATGAGCGTATCGATGAACCCACCACGATCATCACTGTAGTACTGGATGCCCTCGCGCTCGGGCCCCGCATCTGCGTCCACCATGAACCCGACGTAGGCCATCCGAATGGTGTCCTGACCGATGTTCACGACTGTGAAGTCGATGCCGACGAAGTCATCGGTCTGGTCGCTGGTCCACTGGTAGCTCTCCTGGATGATATTGAGCCCCAGGCTGCGGTGGAAGTCGGACGAGAGCCCCTCGTTGACGTCCTCTTCGTTCGTGTCCTCGTACTCACAGCGGAACATTTGCTGGGAGATGGCGGCGTAGTCCTCGTCCACAAGGCCGTCGCCATCGTTGTCGATGCCGTCGAGGGGATCCTCGTCGAAGCCCTCGAAGTGACCATCGTAGAACGGATTGTCGCAGTCGCCATCGTCGTCGAGCCAGCGCCCGCTGTTCGCCGCGCCCTCCCAAGATTCGTAGATGACCTTGAGCGGATCTTCAATGATGGGCCGGTACTCTCGCTGATATACGCCCGCGGAGACCAGCGTGTCGACCTCGCCCGTCACTCTGTTAATGACAGAGCCCCCCACCCATATTCCGGCGGCATAGAGGTAGTTGTGGTTGCTTCCGGCCGGCCATTCGGCCGAGGGGGCCGTGATGTCGTCGATGGCGGAACCGGGCCAATCGCCGAAGTAACCAAGGTTCGACACGTGGAGCAGAAGCTGCCCGACGTTGTGGTACCAGCCGTAGTAGCTGATCGCGCGCGTCGGAGGCGCCGTTACCTCGTCGTGACCCGAGGTCTGCATGCGGGCAATCGCCACACCCGCGACCGAGACCACGAGCACGGCCACGAGCGTACAGACGACAAGCGTGGCTGCAAGGCGCCCGGCCCGTCCGGGTGCTCCAGGTGTTCTGTGTGTCATCCTTCCGAAACGAATCATCCACCACCTCCGTACGGGTGCTTCCGCCCACCGCCACCGCAGAGACCTGATCTCTCGCATGGCCGGGTTGGTCCGCTTCCAGGTACGTCGCCGGCCTACCAGTCGACGGCGATCCCGACACTTATCCAGCGGCCCTCGGTATAGACCGAAGGATCATTCAGTGGCTCGAGGCGCTCGCGGCCGTCCGCACCGACCTCCACAAAAGCGCCGCCGAGGTTACCCGTCATCGTGTAGTACTCGGACCCGTGGGCTCCGAGTCCACGCAGGTTCTTCTTGTCGAACACGTTGTGCGCCTCGAAGAAGAGGCTGAACTCCTGCCCGTAGAGCTTGTACTTCTTCGTGCCTCTGATGTCGAGATTCTGATGCGACGGACGGCTGCCGGAGTTCACCGACTCGGGGGGAATCACCTTCTGCCCGAGAACGCTGGGGGTGTAAGGCGTTCCACTGCCGTAGCTGTAGTCGAACGTCACCTCCCAGTTACCCGGGTCACTGATGAAGATGAACCCCGCGACGCCGTGACGCTCGTCCCAGTCGAGAGGAATCTCCTTGAGAGGCTGCCTGGGCAGACCGATGGCCTCGGCCTGAGCACCCTGGTTCTCGTCGGACGACACGCCGGTGGCCTGCAGCCACGTGTAGCTGAAGTTGCCCATGAAGAAGTTGGCAAAGCGCTTCGTCAGCTTGAACTCGACGCCCTTGACGGAAGAGTAGTCCTTGTTGACGTAGGGGTAGACCGTCCCAGGCGTCGGCTCCTCCGGGCCCCGGTCGTACCTCTCGGTAGCCAGCAGACCGAAGATATCCTTGTAGAACCCCGTGACGTCCATCGCAAGGTTCGCGGAGAACTGGTGCTCGGCGCCGAACTGATACGACGTGGTCACCTCAGGATCGAGACCCGAGTAGCCGATGACGCTGCCGGCGGGAGCCGAATCGAGGTTCTCATTCGACTCGTAAAGGGCTGTCAGGCGCGGCATCTGATAGAACCGGCCGTAATGGAAGTGCAGAGCGTCCCTGTCGGATATGGGATGGGCGATCCCGAGTCGGGGCGAGATCACGGCGTTGACCCTCTCGCGCCATATCTGCGTCCGGCCTATGTCAGACGCGGCACCCGGGTCCGACCAGTCCAGCCTGAGACCGCCGCGGACGATCATGCCCTCGTGCGTCATCTTGTCCTGCAGATACACAGCTCCGTTCGTCGGGAATCCCTCGAAGATGTTGTGCTGGTTACGCTCCGCTGTGTTGAGCGCCCGATCCCAGTTGAAGAACTCAAAGCCCGGATCCAGTGTGTCACCGGCGCTCGGGATCAGCGTGCCGAGGTTGAGCCTCGTGACATCGATGGTATTGTAGATAATCTCGAAACCGCTCTTCATCTGGTGGATCTCGTTCGGCTGGTTCGTCAGGTCGGCTTTGAACGTAGTGGCACTCGACTTCTCGTGCGTCCAGCCGAGCTGGTCGCCCCAGGTCCTGTAGTAGCCGGGCTCGGGAAGCAGGTTGTTGTTCGAGTCTTCGTCGCGTGTCTTGGCTCCTCCTACGTACGCCTCCCACCAGTAGTCATTCGGATCCTCGTAGAGCCAGTACTTCTCGTCCGACTCAAAGCGGGCCACCTTGACGGTGTAGAACATCGTCGGGCTGACGTTGTCGCGCCAGACCAGCTTCTGCGTCGCGAACCGGTCGTCGGATCCGGGAGTGTGCTCCGCCGCGTTGTAGTACGAGTAAGTATCATCGAGCGGCACGTGGGACCAATCCTCGTGCCCCTGGACGTACTCCCCCTCGTCGTTCTTGGTCACCTTCGGCGACCAGTAACCCGTTCTCGAGTAGCTGTGGAAGTAGTAGTCGCGTACCGTCTTAGAAGTCAGGTACTCGGCCGTCAGCTTCCGGGTCGGGGTCACAATGAACGAGAGCTTGGCCTGAGCCGAGCCATTTATGGACTGCCTGTTGGGCACCTTGAGATCGAAGAGATTGCCCCAGACATCCTCCCTCTCTCTCTCCTTGGCCGTCTTGAGATAGGTGTCGCTGAAGCGTCCCTCGCCGGATACGTAGTACCGGATCCTCTCGGTGAAAAGCGGTCCGCCCGCTCCAAACATAATGTTGTCGTAGTTGTCGTACGTCCGCTCGGGGGCGCCGTAGTCGTCCGTCATGTACTTGACCTCACCCGAGAACTTCCGCCCACCCTCTCGCGTCTGGAGGTTGACGACACCGGACTGAACGTTCCCGTACTCGGCGTCGAATCCACCCGAGAGGAGGTCGAACCCGGACAGCGAGGACAGACTGACCTCGAGCCCTCCGGTGCCGCTGGCGGCGTCCGTAATGGCAATGCCGTCCACGTAGTACTTGACCTCGCTCGCGCGGCCGCCGCGGACGTGCAGCTCACCGTCGACGAGGACGACGCCCGGCTGCGTGGCCACGGCCTCCGCCACGGTGCTGATGGGACGGACCTTCACTTCCTCGTCGTCCATACGACGAGTCGTGGTCGTCTTCTCGACGTCAACGAGGGGCCGCTCGGCCGTGACGATGATCTCGTCCGCTACCAGAGCCTTAGAATCGAGCGAGAGGTTTACCGTGGTAGAACGGTCGGGCTCCACCACCACATCCGGCATGCGGGCCGTCTCATACCCCATGTACGAGACCTGGACGACGTAGGTACCCACGGGCAAGTAGTCGATGACGTACTCGCCAAGCTGATTCGTGATGTTCCCGTAGGCCGTGCCAATGATCGACACGTTCGCGAAAGGCAGCGGAGAGCCGTTCTTGGCATCGGTCACCCTACCCGCTATGCGCCCTGTCGCCTGCCCGAACGCGGGCGCGGCTACCAGGACCACAACGAGCGCGACCAACAAGAAGAGGCAAGTGAATCCGCTCTCCCGGGACAGCCGTCTCGGTAGTCTCATGGTATCTCCATCTCCTCGGGGGTCCTCCGACATCTCCGACATATAAATATCCGCCTCTTCGTCCGGGTCGGACGAGGGCCGGTCGCTCGTCATCCACATCTATGAATTAACCATAAGCACGGACGCATTGTCAAATGCTTTCTGTGGCGCCTAAGGGCCCGCGTCGTATTCAGTTGTGAGCCTCCGAACAGCCTCCGACTCGCGTTCACTGAGGGCGCCGTCCACGAACGTGATCCCCCACGCCCTCTCGAACCCTACCCTCATTGCGTACGCGAGTTCTTCGAACCCCAACGACCGGGACAGGATCGCGGTGAGATTCGTCGTCTTCGAGACCAATGTCCGCCTGATGGCCGCGCGGTCCGCTTCCTTGTCAACGCGCAGAACGTCGGCCAGCTGCACATGAGTCTCGTCCGTGAGGAGCGACCCGTGCTGGAGCACGGCAGCGCCCAGGCGTCTCTGCGCGCTCCCTATGAGCTTCCGGCCCGACACCACTACCTCGAATCGCCCCGCGCTGACGAAGCACGGCGGCGCCACGCCTCCCCTGTCTCTGTGCGCGGTGGCGACAGCCGCGAGCTCCGCGCACACTCCCAGCTGCTCCAGTCCCGACAGAAGACCGTTGGCGATCGCCCGGTAGGACTCGCCGATGGTCCCGCCGAGCGGCGGCTCGCCGGAGCGCCCCACGACCGAGTACGTGAGTTCGCCGGCGTGGAGAACGGCCCTGCCTCCCGTCGGTCTCCGGACAACACCGAAACCCCGTCTCCTGCACGCTTCCAGATCCAGCTCGACCGAGGCCTTCTGCGAGTGGCCGGTGGATACCGTCGGGGGCTCCCACGCATAGACCCTGAGGGTCGGTGGCGAAGAACCGCGATTCACTCCTTCGAGGATCGCATCGTCCACGGCCATGTTGGTCGCACCGTCAGAGCGCCCTGAGTTCAGGAAACGCCAGGAACTCATCGCAACTCCAGTTCAACCGAACGACCCACTCGCGCGCAACCACGCGAAGCAGACGCCGTCCGCGGACAGAAGGTTCATTTATCGCAGGGAGGTCGGAAGGCCACGCTCAGCCGGCCCGGTTGGATACTCGTCGGGGTCAGTCTATCAGGTGGAGCCAGTCCCTCAACATGAAGGTCATCCTGCCGATCAGAAGGGACACGCGGCCCATCACGGTGTAGCCGAAGGACGCCCCGAAAGCAACCATCAGGAACCAGATGCCCAGCTTGGCCACACCGCCCAGGGCACCCTTGTGTTCCTTTGAGAAAAAGAAGTAGATGAGCACCGAGAACACGCCGAGGATCGCGATGATATTGAGAATGATCTCGCCCGTGCCCGTGCCGCTGAGCGGCGTGGTCATCGTCGCGTATATCTGCGTGACGAAATCGCCCTGGCCGAACCCGGTGATGTTGACGGCCGAGTACATGCCCACTATGAAGCCCAGGGACCACCTCGACAGCCACGATAGCTTGGGGTAGAACCTGAGCAGCATGAAGATGGCCAGAATGCCCGGGAAGATCCGGATCCACATTACCGGCTCACCCGGGAGCGGGAAGAACAGCGGCTGTATGAGCTTCGGCACCAGTGTCTCGTGGTAGAGCAGGCACATCCAGTACGCCGCGCCGATGCCGACGAAGAGGCTCTCCACGAACTTGTAGAGCGGGTTGTCCTTGTACAGGAAGCTGTAGATGCTGATGGTGAGGATGGCGGCGACCCAATAGCCCCAGACCACCGCTGGCGGTGTTCCGGGAGGTCCGTTGAAGAGCATGTGGAGCCAGTTCATTGCCTGTTCCTCACCTCGCCGTCGGGACGGCTACGCCTCTGCCGGGCCCCGCCTCTTCGACCGCAGCGACAGCAGATAGACCACGTTACCAAGCAGGATGAACGCCACGACCAGCGCGTGGACTACCGACTGCGCGTCCATGCCCTTGGTCGCATCGCCGGGGTGCCCGACGAGCGTCTCGTACTCCGCGGCCCCTTTGAGACCGCCCAGGAGTCCGCTCAACTGACCGCTCTGGACGTATGGATAGAAATTCGGCGCGCCGACCGCGGTCGTGCCCGAGCCCAGCGCAACCCTGTAGCGACCCTGAACCTGCTGCACCCATTCGCGCGTACCGGGCGTGCCGGCGGATACCTCCATGACGAAGGCGATGTCGTCGAAGTTCTCGACCTCCTGCATCAGCGGGATCTCGCCTACCGGCGTTCCCCCGTAGTCGCTGGGGTATGTGTTCGGAATGCTGGCGCCCATGCCCAGGAGCGTGACGATGCCGCCTGCCATGTAGCCCAGGTTGACGTAGTCGGTGCCGTACTCCTTGCCGTACTCCTCGGCGAGAGGCCCCATCGCCGTTTCGACCAGCGGCGGTGACGCCGGCCACAGACACGCGACGACGATCCTGAGATCGCGCTCGAAGGCATGACGGATGAACGTGTCGACCATCGGCTGGAGCTCGGGCATCGTGTCAGGGCTGTAGTCAGCGCCAAGCATCACGATCGACCCAGGCGGTATGGCCTCGATGGCGTCGTAGAGCGTCTGCACGGGCGGCGATACGTCGATGGGGAGGCTCATCGGCTGCAGCAACGGCCACACGACCGCGACGAAGATCAGCGTGAAGAGGATCCGCCGGTCGATACTGCGTATGTCGAAGGGCTTACCAGCCATCGACTACTTCTCCCCGCCGAGGTAAGAACGCTCGATGTCCAGGATGATCCTGAGCCCCATCGCCATGACCCCCAGCGCCGCGCCCATCAGGATGCCCCGGAACGCGGCCATGTTCGGATAGGCCATGATCACCTCGGTCATGTTTGGCAACTGTATGGCCTCGGGCCAGGACCTGGTCAGAAGCTGCCCGAGGGGCACACGCCCCAACATTACGATGATGGCCGCTATGAGGAGCAGGCTCGCCTCTGCCGACCTGAGCCGGAAGGCCCGGTACGCAGCCGACGCAATGAAGAAAGCCAGCAGCGAAAACATCGTGCTCTGGAGAGGCACCTGCATGTTCAGGAACATCCAGTTGAAGGCAGAGCCCTCCTCGATTGTGCCCCACGGGCCTCCGAAGAAGAACATGACGCCCATGATAGCCAGGGTAGTGACGCTGTAGCCCCAGCCCTCGCGCCTCCTGCGTATCTTGTGGAAGTGAACGCGGATGAGATTGCCGACGCCCAGGAGAATCGACGCGGCAATGATGATCGTCCCCCACTGCTTCATCTCCTCCGCCGACGAAGAAACCACGTGGTGCGGCACGAAGAAATCGACCAGCATGAAGATGCCGATCAGAAACGTGATTGCCAGTGGGATCTCTCTTCTCATCCGATGACCTCTGCTGCGCTACCCGAATGTTTCCCGGGCGCGCCCCGTTCTACTGCGAAGCGAACCACGCCACAAAGGCGTTGTCCGGGTTCAACAGGTAGAGAACTATACCCGCTGTCATGATGGTGATACTCAGGACCTTCATCCAGTCGGAGCCCTTGAGCCCGCCCAAGAGCTTCGGTTCACGCGAGAGATACGCGCTGGCCGCGTACAGCTCCTCACCCATCAGTGTGAAGTCACACGCTGTCACGAAGAACGGCAGCTGCGAGACCATCGCGGTCCCGGCGACCTGAATGGCACCGGCCTCGAAACCGGTCTCGGCCAGAAGCAGCGACTCCGCCCAGAACGCACCCATGTACAGGTTCGCCGCGGGCTTCTCCCGCAGCATGATGCCGTTGACCGCGCCCGCGAACGCAAACTGCGCGTCGGACAGGTAGCGGATGTTGTCGGGGTTGTAGCCGTCAGGCTTCCCTACCGCCGCGTGCGCCTCCTTGACGACCTCCTCCGCGGCGGACATCACCACGGCGCGCGCCGTCGGTACGATGAGAGGCGTCTCGTACCTGGCCGTTATCTTGGCCACGTGCGAGAGAATGGTCAGACTGGCGATGGTCATGATGTTGTCGATCTCACCGATGCCGGGCACGTAGAGGACTGGTCTGCCCATCTCGGTCGCGCGCCCGACAGCCTCCTCGATGGCGTTCAGCCCCGGAATGCGTCGGACGAACAGCTCGGCCCCGCGCTCAGCCAGCTTCGTGAACACGAGCACCATGCCGAAGAAGACGAGCATGAGCACAAGCACGGACATCCGCGAGAACTGGAAGAAGTTCGCGCGTCCGGCCACCGGACCGAACGACATCCGCTCAGAGTAGCTGGTACCGTCGAAGGCCGCGACGCCGTAGTGGTAGTCGACACCGGGTTCCGCCGTCTCGTCGACGTAGCGTGTCTCCCCAGCAGCTGCCGTGGCCAGCGAGTCCCATTCCGCCTCCACGCCTCCGGACCGCCAGAGCTGATACGAGACGACGTCGTTCGTGCCGCCGCCGTCGTCCGGCGACAGCGCCCACGTGAGCTCTATCTTGTCTCCGGCGTCGCTGTTGTCGATGTAGTCGCGGGCCGAGAGGCCGGTGACGGGAGCAGGCGGGATCGTATCGAGCGACAGAGCGGCAGCGGTGTCAGGCTCGGCGTCCTGCGCACAGGCGCAGGCGGCCAGCAACACTACCGCCGAGAAGGAAAGACAATGTACGAGCTTCATCGTCATCGCCGCGCTCATGAACGAGTGGAGTCCTCGTGGAGACCGAAGGACAACCGAAGAAACAAGTGGCAGACTACGCGCCGAAGATGCCGCGTATCTGACCCACCCAATCAATCAGGAAACCGACTCTGCCAATCAACAAGGAAATGCGGGACATGACCGTGTAGCCGAACGACGCCCCGAACCCCACCATGAGGAACACGATGCCGACCCTGGCCAGCCCTCCCAGGATCCCCTTGTGCTTCATCGAGAAGAAGAAGTACGAGAGCGTTCCGAGAAGCCCTATGACAAGCAGAATATTGGTCAGCGAGACAACGCCTGCGCTCGAGATGAGCGACAGCACCAACCAGCCGCCATACGCGACGACCGCTGAGACGACAAGAACGCCGACCTTGGCCAACGGGTTCTTCGCGCCGAGATTGCGCTTGGCGATCAGCAGGTAGATCATCGCGGCGAAGATGCCGACGGCGAGCGCCAGGTTGGTCATCGCCGCGAAGGGGTCCTCGACGCCCGCGATGGAGAGAGCGTTTGCGCGCAGCTGCTCTATGACGCGCGCCTGCATGACCGGCGAGAGCCCGAGACCGGCGTAGCCGCCAACATAGATGCCGAGCGCCCAGCGCCCGACCCAGGCGATCTTCGGGAAGAACCTGGCGTAGAGCAGTACACCCAGCAGACCCGGAATCAGCGCCATCCACCAGAGAAAGCTGCCGAAGCCGATGGGTTCACCACCGATTTCCAGCAGGAAGACCGGCGAGAAGACGTTCGGATGGATGTAGTTGAAGTAATAGATGACCAGATAGTAACCGGCGGACACGCCGACCACGAGATGCTCGGCGAACTTGTAGAAAGGGTTATCCTTGTAGAGGAAGCTGTATATCGAGAGCGTGAGGAGTGCCCCGATTGTGGTCCAGATGAAAGTCACCTTCTAATCCTCCGGGAATCCCCTTCGTGTCCGCGGTCACGGGATGAGCCCCGCCCGCCACGCCTGACCCTCGCCTAGGACGCGCCCCAGCCCTTATGGCGTCTTCTTGCGCCTTGAGATGAAGTAGGCGGCGTTGCCAATAGCTATGAGAACGATGATGAGCAGATGGATAACGGACTGCGAGTCCATACCTCGCACGCCTTGATCAGGACGCTGAATGAGCCCCTCGTACTCGGCGGCGCCGCGCATGCCGCCCAGAAGCCCCACTAGCTGACCCGCGTCGAGGTAGGGGTAGAAATCGGTGGCCATGACGGCCGTGACGCCCGCACCGACGGTCTGCCTGTAGGGCTGGTGCGCGTAGTAGACCCACGCCTCCGCCGCTGACCATCCGGCCAGGGAGATGACCAGAGGGATGTCGTCGTAGTTCCGGACACCCTGCAGCACAGGCAGATCGTCCACCGGTGCGCCGTAGGCATCCGCGGGGAAGACGTTCCTGATGTTGATACCCATACCCAGGATGACCGCCGAGACCCCCGGCTGGAACCCGAGGAAGGCGAAATCCTCGCCGTAGACGGCGTCGTACTCCTCTGCGGCGTTGAGCACAGCGCGCTCCGCGAGCCCGTAGCCGGCGGGGTGCAATGTCATCACGACGACGTTGACGTCCTTCGCGAAACAGTGACGGAGGATCGCCATGGACATCGGCTCAAGCTCCGGAAGCGTTGCAGGAGCGTAGTCGATGGACAAAAGCAGCGGGGCCGCATTGGGTTCGAGCTCATCGACGGCGTCGTAGAGGCTCTGTACAGGCGGCGTTATGACCACAGGGAGACCCAGTGGCAGGAAGAACGGGATGGTCACGGCGATCGCGATCGCCAGGAATATCCATCGCCTGTCTATCTGAAGCACCTTCTCAGCCCAGGACATCGCTACCTCCGAAGCGCGGCAGGCCGCGCGCAACCACGCGGACTAGTCGCCGCCCCCCATCCAAGCTCTCTCAATACCAAGAATGATCTTCAGGGACGTTGCCATCATGCCGAGCCCTACACCGATCATCACACCTCGTTTCGAGGCCAGGTTCGGCACCTCGAGGATCCACCTGGTCGCCTGCGGTATCCCCTCATGGATCATGTCACCGATAGGAACGCGGCCCAGCATAACTATGCAGGCCGCGACCAGCAGCAGAGTGGCCTCGAGCGTCCGCGCCCGAAACGCACGGAACGCCGCGGAGGCGATGTAGAACGCCAGGAGCGAGAACATCGTCGCCTCGATGGGAACCTGGACGTTCAGGAACATCAGGCTGAACGGCGAGCCCGGCAGATTGTGCTGGGGATGGAAGAACCCGAGCGCCATCATCGTGACAAGGCCGGTGAGCGCGACGAAGCTGTAGCCGCGGTCGTCCGCCCTGTTCCTGATCTTGTGGTAGTGGAGCTTGATGAGGCTGACGGTCCCCAGGAGGAACGCGAACGCGAGAAGCGTCTGGAGCCACATGAGGACGCGCTCCTGCATGTCCGCGATAGTGTGGTGCGGGATGAAGTACTGGATCGTCATGAAGACGCCGAAGATGAAGCACAGTGCCAGTGGAATCTGTCTACGCATCATGGTTGAAGCTCTTCCTCTTGTGCGTTGTCCCGCCCGCTAGCCTGTCGCGTAGAGCGGAGCCATGAAATTCGCCTCGATAACGCCTGACGATGCCAGCGTCGCGGCTATCACTCCAAGTATCAGCAGCACACCAACCATGAACTTGAAAGCGTCCACTCCCTTGAGCCCGCCCAGCAGGATCGGCTCCCTGGACAGATAGGCACTCGCCGCGTACAGCTCCTCGCCTATCAGGGTGTAGTCACACGATGTGATGAAGAACGGCAGCTGCGTGACGGCGTCGGTCCCCGCGATCTGGATGGCGCCGACGGAAGAGCCGGTCTCGGCAAGCACGAGCGACTCCGCGTAGAACATGCCCATGTAGAGGATGGTGGCGGGACGCTGGCGGACCATGATGCCGTTGACACCGGCCACGTAGGCGAACTGGCTGCGGGTGAGATAGAAGACGTCGTCGTCGTTATACGCATCCGGGCGCCCCATCTCGGCGTACGCCTCCTTGACCACTTCCTGCTCGACCGCCATGACGATGGGGTCGGCGCACGGGACGATGAGCCTCGTGTTGTACTCGGCCGTCTTCTTGGCCACCTCGCCCAGAATGTTGATGGCCGCGATGGTCGCGACGTCGGAGATCCCGGACAGGCCCGTGATGTAAAGGATCGGCTTCCCCATCTCGGTCGCTCGCCCGACGGCGTTGTCCACCTCATCGAGACCCGGCAGGCGCCGGATGAAGAGATCTCTGCCTCCCTTGGCCCAGGTCACGAAGATGATAATGGCCAGGACGAAGATGATGACGGCGACCAGGCAGTTGAGCCGGCCCATGTTGAACCAGTGAGGACGCGAGACGACGGGGCCGATCGTCGGCGAGTAGGACAGCTCCTCGCCCGCACCGGCGGCCACGCGGTAGTAGTAGTCGGTCTCGTCTTCCATCCCTGCGTCGACATACGAGGTCTGTGTGAAACCCACGCGTCCGACGGCAGCGAAACCGGTGTCGGGGTGAGAAGAACGGAGGATGCGGTAGAACTCTACCCGTCCGAACTCGACGTCGGCGGATGCTTCCCAGGAGACGTCTATCTGACTGCCGCGGTCGTTGTCCGTGTCCACCGCCCGCACGTTGACCGGTGGAGCCAGCGACGGGACAGGAGCCAGACTGTCGGCCTCGGCCAGAGCGCCATCAGTCGCCGCGGCCGGCGCCGGACACAAAGAAAGGGCCGTCAGAGTCAGCAGAGTGACGAGCCCCGTTCCGAAGCGTTTGGCGCTCATGCGCCCCTTGTCCGCGACCATCCAGCGCTCCTTCGATAGGTAAGAACGAACTGCGGGATCGCTTCCCCACAGGCGCTCACGCAGTTGAAACATTAAAGCTAGCAAACGGCCGGCACAGTGTCAAGCCAAATGTCCTGCGGACCGGCTCCCTCAGGCCGCCCTCACACGGACGACCTGAAGGCGCACCTCACTATTCCTCTATCATCTCCACGTTGGCGCGCGGGAGCAGCGCCTGCTCCCCGTCCTCGAACTCCACCATGAGGACACGCACCATCGATTCAGATTCCATCTTCTGAAGCTCGTTCGGCAGGTCCGTGACCTTGCCCAGTGAGCCGAAGTGGGGCTCACGGATGCCTCGAATGAGACTCCCGATCTCGAGGCCGGTCGTGGACCCCTCCCCCTCATGGACGTCCACCGCGCCGCCCTCGAGAGGAATGACGATCTCCGGCCTGATCACGCCCGCCCGGATCTGCGTGGCGCCGTTGATGGACGCCTTCCTGCCCTCGCGGGATTTCAGGAGATCAAACGTGCCGTGAGCCATCGCCATCTCACCGAAGCCCTCCGTCAGGATGAGGGCGGTCGCCAGGTCCTCGTGGCCAGTAATGGCCACACCCAGGTCCTTCCCGAGGAGCCGCTTGAGGTCCGGATCATCGAACCCTCCGACCACGATGCCAGCAGCACCTACCTCCATGGCCTTCTGCAGCCCGTCCCACGTGACGTGCGACCCGCCCACGACGATCTTGCCCTTGTGCGCTTCCGTGATGAGTGACGCGTCGAGAGGCTGCCCCGGCCCGTCGACCACCACCGCGATCTCACCGGTCTTCTCGCCACCGACACCGAAGATGCCCTGAATGAAGGAGCCTGTGGCCTCGACGACAACGCCTTCCTCCGGGAGGATCTCCACGACCTCACCATCGATGTACGCATCTATCTCGATGGGGATCGGCGGCTCGCGAAGGATGACCTGTCCGGTGACGGTCGAAATGCTCTCGACCGTACCCTCGCACGGCGAGAGAACCTTCGACTTGAAGAAACCGAAGAAGCCCTGCGTGATCGCAAGGGGCTCGCCTTTCTCCATCGGGTCTCCGTCCTTCTTCTGCATGACGGAGGGGAGATCTTCCGGGGGAAGCCCGAGCTTGCTGGCGACGTTCACCAGCTGGACGTTGCCCGGCAGATGTGTTCGCGCCACTACGCTGTCCGAGGTGACCCGGTCGCCCTTCGCCACCACGACCTCTCCCTTGATGGGGAGCCGCCGCTCCTTACGGATGACCGTCTTCTCGGACACTCTCAGTCCTGGTGTGTATGCGTGTGCCATTTGCTGCTCCTCGTGTTCGTCAGTAGAGGCTCCCTCCCGAACCCAGGAAAAGGTCCCGCCGGAGACAGCAGCCCGATCCTATGCGGACGGATACGCGTCGAACGCGGCCGCCCACTTGTCGAGCATCTTCACCCGCTTGCTCTCGTCGGTCGGGAGATTGAAAGGCCTGCCGCGCGTGTCCACTATCAGTCCGACGACGCCGCCTGTGAGCGTGCTCTCGAAAGGCTTGCCGGGCCCAGCGCCCGCATCGAACCCTCTGGCGGGCGTCACCTTCACGCTCACCGTTTCGTCGATGCCGAGCGGATAGACCTTCATCTCGCCGAATGGTATATCTTCGTTGACAACGGTGCCGTCCGGAAGCGTGGTCTCGAACTTGATGCAGGGCTTGCCCTCCTGCCCCGTTCCGACCGGCGCGACCAGCGTGCCGAGATGTATCAGGCAGTCCTTCTCGAAGACCTCCGTGGCGGACCGCTCGTGAACCTCCGCCAGCACTCCCAGCTGCGGCATCATGAAGATGGAATCGACCGCGAGTCTGGTTACGCCCTCGGGCAGAAAACCGTCTATCAGCATCATCGCCGCCTGCTGCCGCCTCGGCGCGTGCGACAGCACGCCGCCGGATCCGACGAGGAGATCGAGGTCCATCATGTTGACGAGCGTCTCACCCGACGCGGACTGGCTGAACGCCTCGGAGATCGTGCGCTCCTGCTGCACGCCCTTGAGGCTGACCGCGAAGTTCTTGTGCTGCTCAAAGGCGAGGCGCAGGGCCTCACGTGCGATGGCCTGCTCCATCTTGAGGTCGTCCAGCGCCTGCGGAACTGTGGTCGGGCGGATCATCTTGTTCTTGATACGGTTCCTTACCGCCAACTCCGGGAGCTTGAACGGCACCCAGCGCATCACGTTGTCTATGCCGGCCTCGGCCAGCACGTTCGAGATCGAGTAGCTCATGCCAAGATTGGCCGAGACCGTTCTGTTGAACGTCTTCTGGAAGACCGAGAAGACGTCGGTCGTCGCGCCCCCGATGTCGACGCCGAGGACCTCGATGTCGTGTCGTTTCGCGATGGCCTCTATCATGGACCCGACGGCGCCCGGGGTCGGCATGATGGGAGCGTCCGTCCAACCCATCAGCTTGCTGTAGCCGGGGGCCTGGGCCATGACGTGCTCCATGAAGAGGTCGTGGATCTTGTCACGCGCGGGACCCAGGTTCTCGCGTTCCAGGACCGGCCGCAGATTGTCGACCTGATAGAGCGAGGTCTTGTTCTCCAGGAGCTTCACCACCTCTTCCTTGGCGTCCTTGTTCCCCGCGTATATGACGGGGAGGTTGTAGCCCGCGCCGAGCCTGGCCTTCGGGTCGGCGGCGGAGATGATCTGCCCGAGCTCGACGACATGCGTGATGGTCCCGCCGTCGATGCCCCCCGAAAGGAGGATCATATCGGGTCTCAGGTGCCTGATCCGCTCGATCTGCTCGTGCGGCAGGCGGCCGTCGTTCGATGCCAGCACGTCCATGACGATAGAGCCTGCGCCCAGCGCCGCGCGCTCGGCGCTCTCGGCCGTCATGCTCTTGACGACGCCCGCGACCATCATCTGGAGGCCGCCACCCGCGCTCGACGTGGAGAGGTAGAGGTCCACACCCCTCATTCCATCGTTCGGATGGATAATGTCCTCGCCGTCAAGAATCTCGTGACCCGACAGCTCCTCCACCTCCCGTATCGCGTTCAGCACACCTCTGGTCACGTCCTCGAACGGCGCCTCGACCGTGGTCGGCGCCTCGCCCCTGACGATGAGTCTGTACTCGCCGTCGACAAGCTTGATCAGGATCGCCTTCGTCGTCGTGCTGCCGCAGTCCGTCGCGACGATCGCATTGATCTTCCCATTCTCACTCATCTTTACCTTCCTTGTGTGCCTTGGCGGCGCGCTTCTCTTCCCTGCGCCGCTTCTTCTCCTCCCGTTCTGCCTTCGTGCGCTCGGCTTCGAGCTTCTCTATTCTGGACAACAGATACTCGAGGTTGTCCCTGTCCTCAAGAATTTCAGCGACCTCATCGTAGGTCTTGAAGTTGAAGATCGACTGGACCATAGGCTGAAAGAATATCAGCGCCTGATTACCAAGGAACGTCAGCGGCTTCGCCGACTCGAGGAAAAGAACGGCGGGTGCGACCATCCTCCAGTCAATGATCTTCTGAGCGAAGCGGTCCATCACCTGCTTGTGCTCGGGCAGGGGACGCTCTTCCGCTCCGTCCTTCATCGCCCAGCCACTAGACGGACTCATCGGTCACTCCGCCTTCCGCGCTGTCGCCTGTGTCATCGTCGCGGGTCATCATGTGCTCGACGAACGCCACGACCTCGTCACGGTTGCCGTGGAACTGAAGCGACACACCTCTGAATCGCTCCAGCCTGGACCGCTCAATGAACGGCGAGAGGAGCACTCCCTTCTTATCGACGTAGTGCGACCGGAACTCGCTCCAGCCCTTCTCGCGTCTGCTGACGAGCCCCCTGACGCAGACACCATCTCCCGTCAGCGAGAACCTCGTCGGCAGGAAGAAGCCCGCGATCTGTCCCCAGACCAGAAGCACCGCGACCACGGTGAAGTAGGTGGTGCGGAACAGAGCCTGAATGGTACCTGCCATCAGCACAACGAACGCCACAGCCAGCACGGCCTTGACGGGGCTTCTGCGCATCGGCCACGAGGTCCAGCTGAGACTCTCCCGGGACTGGCTCTCCACGATCTAGCTCTCTCCCCAGGCCACGTCCAACTCCTTGGCCGCGCGAGACTCGTCCAGACGGCTCACGGGTGTCCCGGTCGGAGCGCCGGTGACCAGTTCGGGACTGGACGCGCTCTCCTCGGCGATGGCCTTCATCACGTCGACGAACCTGTCGAGAGATGCCCTGCTCTCCGTCTCGGTCGGCTCTATCATCAGAGCCTCTTTGACCACGAGCGGGAAGTAGGCGGTGGGCGAGTGAATGCCGTAGTCGAGGAGCCTCTTGGCCACGTCCAGGGCCCTGACGCCCTGCTCCTTCTGCCTCGATGCCGAGAGGACGAACTCGTGCTGACAGAACCCGCCGTAGGG
>JAUWCJ010000042.1 GCA_030609365.1 Candidatus Eiseniibacteriota bacterium
TCACCAACGCGTTCGTCAGTGCGTCGAACCGCGAACAGCTGGAGGAGATTCGTTCCATCCACGACTTCAGCGTCGAGCAGCTCGTCATCTACAAACAGAAGCTCGACGATGCGGAGAGACAGCTGGCGCAGTTCCAGGAGACCAGGATCTCGAGCAGTCCGGTCGCCAACCCGGTTACCGCACAGAACGTCAATCGCGTCGACGTGCTCATGAGCCAGGCGCAGGTGGAAGGTGACGACGCCACGGAGGCGCTTGCGGACAGGAGAACAACGCTGCGTTCCCTCGCGCCGTCCGAGTACGACATCCTGGCCGGTCTGACCTCGACGGCGCTCCAGGCGGAGTCCAACCAGCTGATCTCGCTTGAGCAGGAGGTCGCGTCCGTGCTCGTCCGGTCGTCCTCGGACGGACCGGAAGTAAGCTCGCTCTACGTAAGCATCGCCGAGAACAAGTCCCAGCTTCGCTCCGAGGCGAGAGAGTTCGCCCGCAACAGCTTCGCGGGGCTTTCCACGGGCATCGTCAACGCCTACGCCGAGCTCAAGATAGCGGAGGTCGAGGGGACCATGATCGCAGAGCGGCTGCGCATTCTCAGGCGCTTCATGTGGGACTACACGCAGGGCAGGGTGAGCGCTCCGGAAGAGGAGATGGAACTCACACGGCTCAGGCAGGAAGTGGAGAGCAACAGGGCTCTGTACGAGGCATTCCTCGAGCAGTCGGCCGCGGGTCAGATCACCGAGGCGCTCGAGGCGGCGCGCGCCGGAGGGCGCTTCGAGATCATCGAGCCGCCCGTGCGGCCGACGAGTCCCGTCGCGCCGGACAGGCCGATGATCATCATGCTCTCTCTCTTCGGCGGTCTGGTCATCGGTCTGGGCATCGTGCTGGCGGCGGAACAGAGCGACACATCGTTCAAGGATGTAGTCGATATAGAGACCGTTCTCGGACTGCCGGTTCTGGCGACCGTTCCCGAGGCCGAGGTTCTCCACTCGATCGGTTCCAGGGAGAAACAGCTGCGCCGCGGCGGCGCGAAGGCCACCAGCGGTGATTCAATGCTCCTGCGCTACATGCTGCGCGAGACGCCCATCTCGTTCGAGTTCAGACGACTGGCCAGAAAGCTCGCGAAGAAGAACGGTGGGGACATCCCGAAAGCGATCCTCGTTACGAGTTCCAACAGGGGAGAGGGGAAGACCACCGCCGCGGCCTGCCTGGCCATCACGCTCGCCAAGCACTACGGACGCCGGGTCGCGTTGGTCGACTGCGACCTCAGGAAACCGCGGTTGCACATGCTGATGGAGGTCGCGCAGCGCCCCGGCCTCACCGACGCGCTGGAGCGTGGCAATCTGCTGGGCAGCGACATGCGGGCGACCGCGCTCGACAATCTCTTCATCGTGCCCAGCGGAACAAGACGGAGCGAGCCGACCTGGCTCCTCGAGTCCTTTCCCGACTCCAGGGTCATGTCGGAGCTTATGGGCAGCTTCGACCACGTGATCCTCGACACCGCGCCCAACGTAGCGGTTCCCGACGCGCTGCTTCTCTCGGCCGAGGTCGACGGCGTCATCATGGTTCTGAGGGCGGGAGCCACGCCCCGCGAGGTCATCATGCGCGGCGTCCAGCTGCAGCTTGAGGAGAAGGAGAACATGCTGGGGCTCATCGTCAACAACCTCGAGCGCGTGCTGCCCTACTACTACGACTACAGGTACTACGGCTACGGCGCTTCGGAGTTTGAGTTGAATGGCGAATCGGAAGAGGGATGACAGCGTGATCGAGATTCTCTCGGTGTTCGGGACCCGTCCCGAGGCGATCAAGATGGCGCCGCTCCTGGCCGAGCTCGGCCAGCGGAGCGACGTCATGTCGTCGCGCGTGTGCGTGACGGCGCAGCACCGGGAGATGCTGGATCAGGTGCTCGACGTGTTCGGGATCACTCCCGATGTCGACCTGGACGTCATGACGAAGAACCAGACGCCGAGCCGGGTGACCGGAGCGGTCCTCGAGAGCCTCGACGGCATTCTCGCGGAACGCCCTCCAGATCTTGTGCTGGTCCACGGCGATACCACCACGACCATGGCCGCCTCGCTGGCGGCCTTCTATCACCAGATACCGGTCGGTCACGTCGAGGCAGGCCTCCGGACCGGCCGTCGCTACTACCCCTTCCCGGAGGAGATGAACCGGGTGGTGACCGACGCAGTGGCGACGTTTCACTTCGCGCCAACCCGGAAGGCCGCCGAGAACCTGCTTAGATCCGGAGCGTCGAGCGACTCCATCACGGTCACCGGCAACACGGTGATAGACGCGCTCCTGGATGTTGCGGGTCGCCCCTATCATGAAGATCTTGGCGTGCCGACCGACGGCCGGGTCATTCTTGTAACGGCGCACCGCCGCGAGAATCATGGGCTACCGCTCGAGAACATATGTCACGCGCTTCGGGACGTCGCCGATACGTTCCCCGACGTGCGCGTGGTCTACCCCGTTCATCTGAACCCGAACGTCCAGCGCGTCGCGCGCCATGTCCTCGGCGACCACGAGCGGATCTTCCTTCTGGAGCCTCTGTCCTACGTGCCGTTCGTCCGGATCATGAAGGAGTCGTTCTTCGTGGTTACCGACTCCGGGGGTTTACAGGAGGAGGCGCCGTCGCTCGGGAAGCCCGTGCTCGTGCTCCGCAACGAGACGGAACGTCCGGAGGCGGTCGAGGCCGGGACGGTCAAGCTTGTCGGCGCTACTCGTGACACGATCGTTGAGGAAGCGACGAGGCTTCTCACTGACGACGCGGCCTACGCTGCCATGGCAGAGGCGGTCAACCCGTACGGCGACGGCCGGGCCAGCTCGAGGATCGCCGATGCGATCGCGTGCGAGTTCGAGCTGCCGGGCGCGCGCCGCCCCGCCGAGTTCGAGCCCGAGCCGCGAGGGCGCCGGGACGGGCCCACGCGCCAAGAGGCCGGAGGATAGAGAATGCTGGTCGTGATGCTGCCCGCATATAACGAGGCGGATTCGATCGCGCCGCTCCTGAGGCGCATCGCCCGCACGTTCGAGGAGCTCGATGGCGCCGCGAGCGTTCTCCTGGTCGATGACGGGAGCACGGACGGAACCGTCGAGCGCGCCCTGGAGACCGCGAGGTCGGAAGGGCTGCTGCTGACCGTCGCCGCCCACGAGACCAACCAAGGGCTGGGCGCCGCGCTCAGGACCGGATTCACGCGCGGCAGCGAACTGATCGGCGCGGACGGTGTCCTGGTCGGGATGGACGCGGACAACACGCACGATCCTGCGGTCATACCCGCGATGCTCAAGAGGCTCGATGAGGGCTACGACGTGGTCATCGCGTCCCGCTATGCGCCGGGCGGGGAAGAGGTGGGGCTGTCGCTCTTTCGCAGTATTCTGAGCAGGGGGGCGAGCACGACCCTGAAGCTCTTTCTTCCCGTAGAGGGAGCGCGCGACTACTCGTGCGGGTACAGGGCCTACAGGGGGTCCGCGCTCGCGCGGGCACTCGAGGTGCACGGAGACAACCTCATTACCGAGACGGGGTTCGTCTCCTCGGCCGAGGTTCTCCTCAAGCTCGCCTATCTTCCGTCTCGCGTGGCCGAGGTGCCGCTCGTTCTCAGGTACGACCTCAAGGGCGGCGCGAGCAAGATGAACATAACGGACACCATCAGGCGCTACCTGCGGATGATAACGATCGGTCGAAAGGCCATAAGGCGCCGGGGCGACGCGACGGCACACTGATCGTCGACCGGCCCGACGAGAACACCGGAAGGGGTCCACATGAAGGGAATCCCGCTGATCCTCCTGGCGGTCATGCTCGGCGCAACGGGCCAGATCGTCATGAAGAAGGGGATGCAGATCTACGGTGAGGTGAGCGCGGCGAGCGTGTGGGGACAGCTGATCCCAATCCTCAAGACGCCGCAGGTGCTGATCGGTTTCATCTGCTACGGCGTGAGTGCCATCCTATGGATCGCGGTCGTTTCCAATGTCGATCTGAGCCTGGCGTACCCGATGGTCAGCTTGGCGTACGTCATCGTGTTCGTGGCCTCGTGGTTGTTCCTGGGAGAGCAGATATCCGCGCTCAGGGTCGTGGGACTCCTCATCATCGTTGCGGGCGTGGTCGTGATATCGAGGAGCTGACGTCTCGGAGAGAAGGTGCTACTTCGGTCCCGGTGGAGGAACTCGATGAATCGGCGTGCGGAGATACTCATTCTGCTGGCGATCCTTGCGGTGGCGACCTGCGTCCGCCTGTGGGGGATCGACTGGGGACTGCCGCACCCGTACCACCCCGACGAGGGCTCGATCCTCTTCCACTCGCTCGGGTTCGGCACCGGTGACCTCAATCCGCACTGGTTCCGCTGGCCGTCGCTCGCTATGTACGAGATGTTCGGGGTCTACGGCATCTACTTCGTCATCGGGAAGTTCACCGGTCTCTTCGCCGCTCCGGCGGACCTTGTCAGACAGTACCTGACCGACCTGACGCCGTTCTGGCTGTTCGGCAGACTGGCGTCAGCGGCGGCCGGCGTGGCCACCGTCTGGGTGTCGTTCCTGATAGGACGGCGCGCATACGGCCGCTTCGCAGGGCTCGTGGCCGCGGCCGTCATGGCGGTCGTGTACCTGCACGTGAGAGACTCGCACTACGCGACGCCGGACGTGCTCACGACCTTCCTCGCGTCAGTTTCGCTTCTCCTGGCTGTCTCCGCCTGCGGCTCGGGGCGCGCCCGAACGCTCATTCTATCGGGGCTCTTTGCGGGGCTCGCGGCCTCGGCGAAGTACCCCGGCGCGCTGGCTGGCGTGGGGACCGCAGCGGCGTTCTTCTTTCTCTTGTCGAGGCGGAGGGTTGCACCGGCGGTGCTGGTCGGCCTGGTGTCCGCGGGCGTGGTCGGCTTCGTCGTGGGCACGCCGTTCAGCGTCCTCAGCTTCCCCGAGTTCCAGCGCGACATACTCATGCAGTTCACGATGGTCTCGACCTCGGACGCGCCCGTGTTCGCGCAGTCGTTCGGACAGGGTGTCACCGAGATCTTCTCGGGAACGCTTGCAAGAGGCATCGGCTACCCGGTGCTGGCGCTGGCTCTGGTCGGTTGTCTCGCACCGTCACGGTTGTGGGGAGGTCTCGGAACCGAGGAGCGGGGCCCCGTCGGTCCCACGGCAGCGGGCGGGAAAGCGGTGCTGGTCAGCTACGTGGTCGCGGTTCTCGTGGTGATGAGTCTGCTCACCATCAAACGTTCGACCTACCTGACGCCGGCCCTTCCCGTGATCGCCGTGCTGGCGGCGGCCGGGCTGGAGACGGTCTTCATCTCGTGGAAGAGACCCGGCAGGCTCGCGGCGGCATCACTCGCGGCGCTTGTCATCGTCCGTCTGACGGCCATGCCGTCGCTGGAGTTCAACCGCGCTCTGGGCACGCAGGACACGCGCACCAGCGCGAAGCTCTGGGTTGAGGGCGCGATACAGCCGGGAGCGAAGATAGCCATCGAGACGTACGGTCCCGTACTCAATCCTACGATCGAGCAGCTCGGCGCGTCGGCCAAGGGAACCACGACGGCCGTCGAGTCCTGGGAGGGCCCCAAGCGGCGTCTCGCGGAGCTCAAGCTCGAAGTGGGCCGGGAGAAAGAGCCGCAGTTCGAGCTGTACGGGATCGACTGGGGCGACGCCGCGTTCAGACTGCCCGACCCCTGGGAGCAGCCGGACGCGCTCGCGTCCGAGATGGCTGCGAGAGGGATAGAGTACGTCATCCTCACCAGCAAGGCGCAGCAGCACAGGCCGATGGAGGGCGCGGCCCCGCCGGCCGGCGAGACCGAATGGGCCTTCTCCGAATGGCTCGCCGAGAACGCGCGGCTGGTCGAGAAGTTCACGGCGGAGAGAGAGGTTCCCGTCATCGACCGTGGCGTCGGGCGCTCGTTCCACAACCCGGTCATTGAGATCTACAAGGTGACCGGCACGTCCGTGGCCGGCGAGGCGGAAGCGGCCGCGGGGGAGGCGGGACGATGAGCGCGACCCGCCCAACAGGGAGCGTCGAGCGTCGCCCGGCTCCGGTTCCGGGGCCGAGCGAGGTGCCGCATTACAGCTACGGCTGGGCGGTCTACGTCCTGGCCGCCCTGCTCGCGCTCGCCATGGCGTACCTCATCTTCAAGCTGCACTACACCTACGGTCAGGCGCCCCACCGGATCATAAAGATGCTCGTCGGGTTCGTCGTTCTCCTCCTAGTCGTCTTCAGGTCCAGACTCGCGCTCCATGTCTGGCTGCTGGCGATCCCCATCGGGGAGTGGCTGCCCGCGACGGGCATCCCGGGAGTGAACGGACCCAACCTCCTGATCATCGTCATGATGCTCAGCTGGATCATACCCCGGATCATGCAGGGGCAGCGGGTAGCCCGTCGAACCCGGCTCTCGGGGCCGGTCGCGGCCTATCTCGCCCTTCTGGTCTTCTCTCTGGCGCATGGCTGGCTCTTTCCGCCGGGGCCCGGATACGACGGGTTCCAGATGATGAAGTCGGTGTGGCAGATAGCCCTCGGCTTCGTTGTCTACTTCGCCGTGGCGAACGTGGTGGTCGACAGGAAGCAGATCAGCAGCCTGCTCGTCACCTTCGCCGTCGGGTGCACGATCGGCGCGCTGATCGCGGTGCGGCAGTTCCTGGGCGCCGGATTCGACGTGCGCATCGGAGGCGCCATCGGTGACATCAACGACCTGGGCGCCTACTTCGCGGTGACCGCTTCCGCGCTCTTCGGGCTCTTCCTGACATCGCGCGCGTTCACCGGGTTCAGGAAGTGGATCATCGGCGCGGCCGCCCTTCTCGCGGGGTTCGGCGTGATGATACCGAAGTCACGCGGGGGCTACGTCGGAGTGGCGGCCGGGATCGGCATGATCACGTATCTGATAGACAAGAGGGCGGTGGTCGTGTTCGCCGTGGTTCTCGCCCTCTCTCCGGTCTGGGCGCCCGATTTCGTGCAGGACCGCGTAGCGGAGACCACGGTGGACTCGCTCGAGGCGGGGCTGATCGGTGACGCGACCGATCGTCTCGATCCTTCGGCCGGCGTCAGATTGGAGATATGGCGCATAATAGCGAAGAAGTCGTTGGAGAGCCCGATCATAGGGCACGGGTACGCGGCCGTGCCGTACCTGACAGCCGGCGAGTTCAGCAGGCCCTTCTCCGCCCACAGCCTCTACTTCGCGACGCTCGGAGAGACCGGGCTCATCGGGCTGGCCGTGCTCGCCTGGTTGATATGCGCGTGCATCGCCAGCGGGAGGGAGCTGCTGCGGGTTGCCTCAACTCCGGGGAGCAGGGGGCTCGCGATCGCGTTTCTCGGCGCGACTGTCGCGCTCCTTGTGGCAAACGTCTTTGGACAGAGATTCACGCACATCTCCATCGCCGGGACCTACTTCTTCCTGGCAGGTCTCGTCGACAGGAGTATAGCGATAGAGCATGAGAGCAGCCTTTCCAACGAAGTGGGGGCATAAGGAGCAGACATCATGAAGGCACTGACCGCGATAGCACTGACCGTCGTCATCACGTGCGGGGTCGCAATGCCCGCTGCGGGATACGAAGTGGTGTCGGGACACCCGAGGCTTTTCGTCACGTCGGCGGACGTCGCCGCGCTGAGGGCGAAGTGCGCGGGCCCGATGGCCGAGGACTACGCAGTCTCGAAGAACTGGGCGGACGACCACATGAGCGATTCGCTCCCACTGAGCAGCGTCGACGCCTACCATCACTACCTCTGCACCTACAGCTTCCTCTATCTCGTCACGCAGGACGTGACCTACGCGGGGCGGGCCAAAGTCATCGCTCAGAGCGCTATGGGGCAGGGCTACCACGGGCAAGGTTTCTACACGGCGGGGCTCGCCATCTTCTTCGATTGGTGCTATCCGTACCTGACCTCCGCCGAGAGGCAGACGTTCGGGTGGGAGCTGGGCGAGAGCGGTCTCGCGTGCGCCGCGGCGACCAACTGGGTGGAGACGAACAACTACCACTCGAAGGTCTCACGGCTCAAGGGTCTCGCATACCCCGGCCTTCCGCTCTACGGCGAGGGCATACACGACGCGGCGGCGACCACGCTGTGCGACCTCTACCGCGAGCACACGTTCGGTCCCGACTACGTCCTGGCCTGCATCAATGAGCTGGCGGGGGACGGGTCGTACTACGAGGGCGACTACACGCTTTCCGTGATCGGGGAGTCGTTCGTTCAAGGCTGCCTGCTGTGGAAGGTGGCCACCGGCGAGGATGCCTTCGCGCAGTCCGGCAACCTTCAGAACATGGCGGAGTATCTCATCTACGACGTCTTCGCCAAGAACGGGCCGGGCGGCGGAGCGTTCATGAGCGGCTCGAAGCAGGGCGATTCGAAGACGCACACCTGGGGCGCCGCCTCGCTCAGGCGGGTCCTGCACTCGCTCGCCGCTGTGTACGACGACCCTATGGCCGAGTGGCTGGCTCTAGAGATCGATGCGCTGGGTCTCGGGTGGGTCAACCGGAACGAGCGGTGGAAGCTGCTGATTCTTCGCGACCCGTCTGTCGGCACGCAGCAGCCGGTCGGGCTTCCGAATGCGCGGTTCTTCAGTGACATGGGCACGGTCTACATGCGCTCCGGGTGGAACTACTCGGAGGGCAGCAACGACGTCTACGCCGTGTTCCGGTGCGAGGCCATGAACGCGGGACACACCAACTCGCACCAGAACCACATTCTCATAGCCCGCGGCAACGACCTTCTGGCCGTGGATGCGGGTGTGTATGATGGCGGAACGTCGTCGCACCATCTCAACTACTTCTGTCGCACCGTCGCGCACAACACGGTCACCATCTACGACCCGTCCGAGTCTACGTTCGGTTCCTACGCCAACGACGGCGGGCAGATCATGCCCAAGGAGCTGCCGACCAGGTTCGGCGACGCCTCGGGCCCGGAGTACTATCGCGGCGAGGTCGAGGCGTTCAAGGACACGGAGGCGTTCACCTACATGAAGGGCGACGCCACCGAGGCCTACTCCTCGTCCAAGGTCGAGCTCTTCACGCGCGAGATCGTGTATCTCAAGCCGGATGTGTTCGTGGTTCTGGACAGGGTCAAGGCGACGTCACCGTCGTTCACGAAGCGGTGGCTGCTTCACTCCGTCAACCAGCCGGCCGTCAGCGGGAACACCGCCACGATAACGAACGGCAGTTCGAAGCTCGTCGTCACCTCGGTTCTCCCCGCGGATGCCGGGATCACCCGCGTGGGAGGTCCCGGGCACGAGTTCGACGTCAACGGGACGAACTACCCGCCGTCGCAGGGATGGACAGAGGACATGGGGGCCTGGCGGCTCGAGATAACGCCGGGTGCGAGCGCCGCCGAGCATCTCTTCCTGACGGTTCTCTGCGTGTCTGGCGCCTCCGCGACCACGCCGGACGTCGGTCTTGTCGAGGGTGACGAGATGGTGGGAGTCCAGGTCGACGGACACGTCGTCCTGTTCAGCGCCACCGGAGCCGCCGTCGAGGCGGCCACCTACGAGTACAGCGAGTAGCCGAACGGGAGATGGAGCAGGCGATGCGGATTTGCTTTCTGGCAGACGCGGGATCGGTGAACACGAGGAGCTGGGTCAACGCCTTCGCGGAGGACCTCGGGCACGAGGTGCACGTCGTGTCCGTGAACCGGACGGGGGAGTTCGCCCCGTCGGTCACGCTCCACCACATCGGGTCCGAGACCGGCACGCAGGACACCGTGGGGAAGCTGGCGTATCTCAGGAGCATAGGGCGGATACGCCGGCTCGTCACCGAGATATCCCCGGATGTTCTCGTGGGCTACCGCGTCGCGAGCTACGGCTACGTGGGGGCAAGGACAGGCTTCCGCCCGTTGGTGGTCGTGGCGCAGGGGCAGTACATCATCGCGCCGCGGCGCTCGCTGCCCAAGAGGGTGTTCGCTCTGACGGCCATCCGGGAGGCGAACCTGCTTCATTCGTGGGCTCCACACGTGACCGAGCGGCTGCTCGAGCTGGGCGCTGACCCGGACCGGATCCTGACCTGTCACAGGGGCATCGACATCAACCTCTTCTCACCCGGAGCCGCGGACGAGCGGGTCCCCGCGTCGGTGATCGTCACGAGGAATCTGTGCAGCTGGTACAGGATCGACGTCATCGTGAA
The DNA here is from genome assembly GCA_030609365.1 of Candidatus Eiseniibacteriota bacterium. GTDB lineage: Bacteria > Joyebacterota > Joyebacteria > Joyebacterales > Joyebacteraceae > JALGZG01. The sequence goes on from JAUWCJ010000042.1 coordinate 10,066, forward strand.
GGCACTGGCGCTGGCTCGGAAAGAGGTAAATGAACTGACAGGCAACATCGTCGGCGACGGGGACGCGTCGGAAGATCTCCGGCAGCTCGCGGACGGGTTTGGAATGGTCGAAGCCGTGCAGTTCCCGGGCAAAGTGCCGCACGAGGAACTCCCCGGGCTTCTGGGCAGGAGCTCTATCTACGTCTCGGCCGTCAGGACCGACGGCGTCTCGGCGTCACTTCTCGAGGCGATGGCCACGGGGTGCTTCCCCATAGTTCGTGACAACGCGGCCAACCGCCACTGGGTGGAGCACGGGCGCAACGGACTCCTCGTGGCTGAGGGGAGCCCCGCCGCCTACGCGGAGGCCATCACCACGGCGTGCCGGGACCACGAGTTCCTGGCGAGCGCCGCCCGGATAAACAGGGAGATCGTCACAGAGCGCGCGGACTCCGCCAGGAACATGCGGACGATCGAGCGGGCCTACCAGAGGCTGGCCGACGGAATCTGAAGATGACCGGGCGTGCCAGAGCCTGGTTGAGAGTGAGCGTCACAGAACATGAGAGAAAAGACACACCTTCGCTGGGGCGGAGGGGGCATCAACGCGACCGGGGTGGAGAGCGTGTATACCCTTGAGGAGAAGCTCTACCTGAAGAGCCCGGTGTTCGTCCAGAATGCGCTGGTGTCGTACAGGGGCCGTAAGCTCCTGCGCGAGCGCTTCGGTGCGGAGTATGAACGCTGGGACCGCTTCTTCGGTGAGTCGGAGCGGCTCGACGCTGCAGGGCTCAGGGCCTACCAGAACGAGCGGCTCGGCGTGGTCGTCTCGCACGCGTATGAGACCGTGCCGTACTACCGACGCCTGATGGACGGGCTCAAGCTTCGCCCATCCGACCTGACGCGCGTCGAGGACCTGCCCAAGCTCCCCGTGCTGACCAAGGACGTCATCCGGGCCAATCTTGAGGACATGGTCTCGAGCGCGGTCGACCGTCGACGCATCAGGAAGATTTTCACGTCCGGGACGACCGGCGACGCCGTCAACTTCTACTGGGATCGCACGGTCGACATCGTCAACAACGCGTGCCTGTGGCGCGGCCGGCGATGGGCCGGGTTCGAGTTCGGCGAGCCCTACGCGACACTGCTGGGGAAGCTGATAATGGCGCCCGAGCGGAAGAGCCCGCCGTTCTGGCGTTTCAACCGCAGCTGGAACCAGATGCTGATGTCGTCGCACCATCTGACCATGGACAATCTGCCGCACTACATCGGTGCGCTTAGGAGTTTCGGCGTGGTTGCGCTCGACACGTACCCCTCGATGGCCGCCGTGCTCGCGCGGTATCTCGAGAGCACCGGAGACTACCTCCCGCTCAAGTGCGTCTTCACCACCGCGGAGCCGCTCCACGGGCCCGACAGGCGGATCATCTCCGAGCGCTTCAGGTGCGGTGTCTTCGACGGATACAGCCAGGCCGAGCGCGTGGTGTACTCGGCCGAGTGCGACCATCACCGGGGGCACCACCTCTTCGAGGAACACGGCATCTGCGAGATCGTCGATGGCGACGGGAACCCCGTTGAAGCCGGCACACCGGGCCGGGTCGTGGGCACGGGTCTGCACAACATGGCCATGCCGCTGCTCCGATACGACGTGGGCGACGTCGCGTCGCTTTCGACCGGGGTCTGCACGTGCGGGCGCGGTCTGCCGCTTATGGGTCTGGTCGCGACGAGGCAGGGCGACATCATCAGCACGCCGGACGGACGCCTGCTTCCGCCTCTCATGATCCTGCGTCCGTTCATGTACGTCGAGGGGATTCAGGCGTCGCAGTTCGTGCAGCACACGCTCACCGATTACACGGCGAGGATAGCCACGGACCGGGAGCTGACGAACAAGGAGACCGACGAGCTGGTCCGGAATCTGTGCTCCAGATTGGGGCAGACGGTGAACATCAAGGTCGAGCAGATGGACGATATCCCGCGTTCGGCGAACCAGAAGTTCAGAAGAGTGGTTTCGGAGGTCCCCCTGAAGTGGGACGGAGCGGTGTCGACGGAGGCACTCAGGGCCGCAGGCGCGGGCGCTCCGGCGGACGACGGGGGAGGCGCAGGGCCGGTGGAAGGGGAGGGCGCCTGATGGCGAAGGTCCTTCACGTGGTCGAGTCGTTGCAGGCCGGAGGCGCCGAGCGGGTCGTGGCCGAGTACGCGAAGTGGCATGACCGCTCCCGCTACAAGCCCGAGGTTTGCTGTGTGCTGTCGGCCGGTCCCCTCGCCGACTCGGTCGCGGCATCCGGTGTCCCGGTCCACGTGCTGGGACGGAGGAGCAGGTTTGACCTCAGGGCCATTGCGAGGCTGGCTGGTATCATCAGGCGTGGGCGGTTCGACGTCGTTCACAACCATAATTTCACCGCTCTGGTCGCTGGATTGCCGGCTGCGATCCTCGGCCGGGCGAGAGTGGTAGTTCGTACCGAACACAACGTGGTGCGCACGCGGGGACCGGCCAGGCACTACCTGAGTCGCGCGGCCGCCCTAAGAGAGGACGCACAGATAGGCGTGTCGGGTGCCGTCAGGCGGGCGCACACGGAGTGCGGGAGGATACCGGTGTCGAGGTTCGTCACCGTGCTGAACGGGATAGACAAGGACCGTCTCGTCCCGGGTGCCGACCGCGCGGCGGTGCGACGGGAGCTGGGACTGCCGGACGACGCCGTTGTCTGTCTGAACATCGGAAGTCTCACGGAGCAGAAGAACAGAGGCACCCTGCTGGACGCGATGGCACGGTTGTCTGACATCGACGCGCTCCGCGTGCTGGTCGTTGGGTCGGGTCCCGAGAGGGAGAAGCTGGAAGCGCGCGCGGGTGAGCTCGGGCTGTCCCGGCGGGTCCTGTTCCTCGGTCAGCGTCTGGACGTACCCGATCTGCTCGCCGCCTCGGACATCTTCGTGCTCTCCTCCGACTGGGAGGGTCTGCCGATAACGATCCTGGAGGCGATGACGTCCGGCGTTCCCTGTGTGGCGACGGCGGTCGGCGGCGTTCCCGAGGCGCTCACCGACGGTGTGACCGGCGTGACCGTCGAGCCGGGCGATCCCGGGGCTCTCGCCGATGGCATCCGCGCGCTGGCGCAGGACCCGGAGCTGCGCGCCAGGATGGCCGCTGCCGCCCGCGACGAGTTCGAGCTGAGGTTCAGGGGCGAGCAGATGGTCCGACAGACCGAGGCACTCTACGACATGGCTCTCGCAGGCAGGGCGGCTCTCGCGCCGGCGGGAAGGATCAAGATCCTCTACGTCATCGGCCAACTGGGCCGCGGGGGGGCGGAGCGGCAGACGGCCGAGCTGGTGAAGCGCCTTCCGCGAGACCTGTTTGAGCCCGTCGTGTGCTGCCTGCACGGACCAGACGTGCTCGGGGACGAGATAGAAGATGCAGGCGTGCGTGTCATCTACATGGAGAAGAAGAAGGGGGTCCTCTCGGGGACGACGTTCAGGCTCGCCGACCTCATCAGGCGAGAGCGGCCCGCGGTGCTGCACTCCTATCTCTTCTCCGCCAACTGGAGAAGTCTATTGGCCGGGCGACTGATGCGTGTGCCGCTCATCATATCATCGGTGCGCAACGTGGATATCCACTCGAGATCGGCGACGGTTGCTATCGAGTGGGCGCTGGCCGGGTTGACCGACCGCGTGATAGCCAACGCGGGGGCGGTGAAGGACCACGTATCGCGCCGCCACCTGATACCGGCCGAGAAGATACACGTCGTCTACAACGGCGTGTCGCTGGCGCGAGCGAACGGGCAGCGCGAGGGCGCACCCGGGATCACGAGTGGTCCCGAGGGCGAGGGTGCACACGGGGATGGAGCTGTACCCGGGGCCGAACGGAACTCCGCCTGTGCGGACGCGTCTGGGCGGGGTGGCTGCGTAGCGATGATCGCGAGTCTGACGCCCAAGAAAGACCACGGCACCTTTCTCGAGGCCGTGAAGCTCATTACAAAGTACGCGCCGGAGGCCCGGTTCCGGATAGTCGGCGGTGGGCCGCTGCACGACGAACTGGCCCGCCGGGTGACGTCCATGGGACTCTCGGACGTGGTCCAGCTCGCCGGCGCCAGGGATGACATCGGCGCCCTTCTGTCCGAGATCGACGTCTCGGTACTGACATCGCTCAAGGAAGGGTGCTCGAACGTCGTGCTGGAATCGATGGCGGCCGGCTGCCCGCTGGTGGTCACCGACGTCGGAGGCAACAGAGAACTCATTGAGAGCGGGGTGACCGGGTATCTGGTTCCCCCGCGAGACGCCGCGGGAATCGCTCGCCACGTGCTGGAGCTTCTGCGCGACCCGGATCTCAGGCACAGGATGGGAGAGGCGGGACGGGCGCGCGTGCGGTCGAGGTTCACGGCCGGGCGAATGGTCGACGACACGGTAGCGTTCTATCTGTCCGTCCTGAAGAAGCGGGCGCCCGGTCTCGAAGAGTGGGCGCGTCTTACCGCGGGGCGAGAGGCAGGCGCTAGGCCCAAGGCCGGCGGACGCTCTCTCCGCGCGGCCGGGGCGAGGTCTGACATGACACCAGACGAGGGGCACTCGACGCGATGAGCGGGAAACGCACAGGAAGGAACGGCTTCGGCAACCTGGCCAGGAAGGCGGGACGGAGCGTCAGGAACTCCGGGTTGGTCGTTCGGGGCGTGGCCGGAATGCACCGTGTGGGCGGGACCATCCTCCGCTACCACTCTGTCAGTGCCGATGAGTCCTGGGCCCACGATTACGTGCAGAACAGCCTCGTGGTCGCGCCCGAGGTCTTCGCGCGCCAGGTGGACTTCCTTGCGAAGAGACACCGGATCGTGAGCGTCGGGGAGATGGTGCGGCAGATGCACTCCCGGCGGGGCGTGGATCCGAGGACCGTGGCAATAACGTTCGACGACGGATACGAGGACAACTACAGGAACGCGTTCCCGATTCTCAGGGAGCACGGAGCGACGGCCGCTTTCTACATCACAACAGGCACCGTGGCGGATGTCCAGGTTCCGTGGACCGTGGGTCTGAGGCGGGCCATCAGGTTGTGCGACAGGCCTGGCGTGTCGCTCTCGTTTCTGGGCGAGCGCAGCATCGACCTGTCGACTGACGCGAAGAAGGAAGTCACGATCAAGATGGTCACCGGTATCGTGAAGCGCTGCAAGCTCGATGAGATAGAGAGCATTCTCGCGGAGGTCCACGAGGAGATGGGTTCGCGGACGGACCTCCGGGCCAGGCGGATCATGATGAACTGGGATGAGATACGGGAGATGCACGGCGCTGGCATGACGATAGGCGCCCACACGCACGCACACTACAACCTGCCCAGTCTCGACACGAGCGATGTTACTCACGAAGTCGTCGTCTCGCGGAGGGACATAGAGGAGGCGCTTCAGGCGCCCGTCGAGCACTTCGCTTACCCGAACGGCAGGACGGACTGCCACTGCGATGCCAGGGTCGCGAAGCTCGTCGCGGTTGCAGGATTCGAGTCGGCGGTGACGTCGCTGTCCGGACCCGTTTCACACAGGCACTCCCCATACTGCATTCCGCGCCTGGGGATAGCGCCCAGGCACAGGGACATCGCCAGACTGGCGGCGGACATACAGTACTCGCGGTTCAGACATCAGGACCAGCACGTCGTGGACGAGATAACGAAGGTCCTCCCGGTGCGCGGTAGCGGCCCCGAGGGGGGCAACTCGTTCCACGGGAACTCGGACTAGGGGCCTTTCAGGCTCCGGAGGTCGGTTGAACCGGGCCGATACACATAGAGGCGGAACCCCCGCGAAGCTCGTGCTGTGGGCAGGTTCCTTCGAGCACGCGGGGACCCAGCGCTTCCTGCTCGAGCTTCTGAGGAGGATGGACCGGGAGAGGTTCACGCCCATCGTGTTCTCCACGCTCGCACAGGGCGAACTGCTGCCGGAGGTGGAGGCTCTGGGCGTTCCCGTCCACGAGTTCGGGACAGGCAGGCGCGTGCTGTCCCCGCGGACCGTCGGAGACCTCTCCAGAGCGGCGGCCTTCCTGCGTCGCGAGAGGATCGACATCCTGAGCTGCATGCTTGGCCTGACGACGCTGGTGGGTCCGTTCGTGGGTCGGGCCGCGGGCGTTCCCGTGGTCGTGAACAACCAGCGGAACCTCAGCTACTGGCTGAGAGGCGGCGCGAGGGAGTCGGTCTACGGATTCGTGAGTCGGCGCGTCGTCGACGCCGTCATCGTCAACAGCTCCGCCGCCGTGCGGGAACTCTCGGGACGGTTCCGCGTGCCGGAGTCGAAGATAGAGAACATCGGAGTGGGAACCGACCTCGAGCGGATCTTGCGGGCCACGCCCGCCGAGGAGCTCAAGCGTGAACTGGGGCTCGGCGAGAGCAAGGTGGTGGGAGTTGTGGCGAAGCTCTCTCCCGTGAAGGGCCACGGGCACTTCCTGGAGGCAGCGGCGTCTATCTCGAAGGCGGACGGGGATGTGCGGTTCCTTATCGTGGGCGACGGGCCCGAGAGGAAACGGCTCGAGCGGGAGGCCGGCGAGCTCGGGCTCTCTGAGAGAGTTCATTTCATCGGCGTGCGGGAGGACGTGCCCGCCGTGCTCAAACTGATGGACGTGCTCGTGCTCTCATCGCTGTCGGAGGGTTCACCCAACGTGCTGCTGGAAGGCATGGCGGCCGGCGTTCCCGTCGTGGCCATGCGCGTGGGCGGTGTTCCGGAGGTTGTCGAGGACGGCGTGTCAGGACTCCTGGTCGATCCGGGGGACGCGCCGGCGCTCTCGAACGCCGTGCTCAGGCTTCTGAACGACGCCGACCGTGCACGAGAGATGGGTAGGAAGGGCCTGGCGATCGCCGTGGAGAACTACGACATCAACCAGGTCGTCGCGCGAGTCGAGGATGTGTTGTCGAGCCTGCTTGAACGTGCCCGCGGGCCGGCTGGAGGAAGGGCATGAGGATCCTGTTCCTCACACAGTACTACCCTCCCGAGACGGGCGCCGCACCTCTGCGGGCCTACCACTTCGCGACCAAGCTCGCCAAGCGGGGCCATGAGGTGACGGTACTCACGGGCATGCCGAACCACCCGAGCGGCAGGAAGCAGCCGGGGTTCCGGTCGAAGCTCGGTGCGTCAGAGCGTCTTGATGGCGTCCGCATCGTCAGGAGCTACCTCTTCGCGACGCCGCGGAAGACGTTCCTGACGCGCATGCTCAACCAGATCTCGTTCGCCGTGTCCGCGTTCGTGCGCGGGTGTTGGACGCCTGCGTGTGACGTGATTCTCGTCTCGTCGCCGCCGCTCTTTCTCGGGGTTTCCGGCTGGCTCCTGGGTCACGTCAAGGGCGCCCCGTACGTTCTCGACGTCCGGGACTACTGGCCGCACGCCGCCGTGGCCCTCGGGCAGCTGACGTCGAAGCGCGTCATCCGGCTGGCCGAGCGGATGGAGTTCTTCCTGTACACGCACGCCGCCTGGATCGTCGCGGTGACGCCAGGGATGCGCCGCCTGATGGTCAAGCGAGGCATCCCCGGACATCGCGTCGTGCTCATATCCAACGGCGCCGACACGGACTGCTTCACGCCGGCTGCGAACGGTGCCGGGTGCGTTGCCAACGGTGCGTGGACCGTTCTCTACAGCGGTACCCACGGCCTCGTGCACGGAATGGAGATGATCCTGGACGCGGCGGAGCGGCTGGCGGACGATGAGAGGATTCGCTTCGTCATGGTGGGCGACGGCGTCGCCAAGGACGCGCTCGTCGCCGACGCACAGCGCCGCAAGCTCAGCAACATGGAGTTCCTGCCCAGCCAGCAGCCCGAGAGTCTGGCGGAGAGGATCCGGAACTCGGACGTCTGCATCGCCACGACGACGGAAGGGACCTTCAGCGAGGGGACCGTGCCGGTCAAGATGTTCGACTACATGGCCTGCGGGAAGCCCGTGGTGGCCGCCGTCGCCGGGGATGCGCGGACGATAATGGCCGAGGCGGACGGTGGTATCGTTGTGTCCCCAGGGGACTCCGCGGCCCTCGCTGCCGCGCTGCTCAGGCTCCTGGAGGACGAAGGGGAACGGACGCGGCTCGGTAAGAACGGGCACGAGTACGTCAGGTGGAGCTACTCGCGACTGCACCTCGCGGGTCGGATGAACGATCTCCTGGAACGAGTGGTGAGCCGCGAGTGCGTCCTGGGCGGTGGGCGCCTGGGATTCAGGCGTTACCTGAGTGCCAAGTATCTTATCGACGCCACCGTCGCTCTGCTCTCGCTCATCGTGATGTCTCCCGTCATTGCGCTGACCGCGCTCCTGGTGAGGATCGATTCGCCGGGCCCCGCCATCTACAGACAGCGGCGCATCGGGATCTACTCGCAGGAGTTCACCATCTACAAGTTCAGGACCATGCACGTGCACACGCCCGAGCTGGCGACCGATCTCCTGGCGCCGACCGTCCACGACTACACGACGAGGATCGGGCGTCTGCTCCGCAGATTCAGCCTGGACGAGTTGCCCAACCTCTGGAACATACTCATGGGTGACATGAGCATCGTCGGTCCCAGACCCGCGCTCTACAACCAGTACGATCTCATCGACGAGCGCCGCAAGGTCGGGGGCGACGTCATGCGACCCGGTCTGACGGGATGGGCCCAGATAAACGGCAGAGACAGCATCACGCAGGCCGAGAAGGTGCGGCTGGACGAGTTCTACGCGCGCAACTGCTCGCTCGGACTCGACCTCGGCATCGTGCTGGGGACTCTGAGGACGGTCTCACGCACCGAGGACGTGAGCGACGGACGGCTGGCAGATGACTCCGAGCAAGGAGGGGAGGAGTGACGACCAATCTCCCGCTGAAGGGCGGCTCGGGCAGTGATAGGAAGTGGACTCCGGGGAACATCGCGGCGATCGTCGCGGTGGCCGCGTTCGTGATTCTCGTGTACCACGAGACACTCGTGGCTCTGTGGCGGACTTGGGCTACGAACCCGAACTACTCCCACGGGTACCTCATTCCTCCCGTGGTCGCCTTTTTGCTGTGGCGCGACAGACGGCGGTACCTTGCTGCGCGGGGGCGCGGGAGCATGTTCGGCCTCGTGCTGATCGGGCTCGCGCTTCTGGGTCACATCGTGTCGATACGCGCCGGCGTCTTCATGACGCAGGGCTATTCATTAGTCCTGTTGCTCTTCGGGCTCTCCCTCTTCTTCTGTGGCAGGCGGGCCACGAGGACCGTGTGGTTCCCTCTGGGCTATCTCGTTCTCATGCTGCCGATGCCGCCCTACCTGATGAACGTCATCGCGTTCCGCCTCAAGGTGTTCGCTGCCAGGGCCGGCAGCGGCATCGCGGTCAAGCTTGGGATTCCGCTCGCCCGCTCCGGGATGACCATTCACATTCCGGCCGGTTCACTCAGGATAGCCGATCCGTGCAGCGGGCTACGTTCGCTGATAGCGCTCGTCGCGCTCGGGGCGCTCTTTGCTTACCTCTCGCGGGGGAAGACCTGGAAACGCCTCGTGCTCTTCGCGTCCGCCGTGCCTCTTGCGGTCTTCGCGAACGTCGTCCGCATCGCGGTGCTGTGCGTCGTGGCCAACATCTGGGGCATAGACGCCGCGCTCGGGTTTTTCCACGATTTCTCCGGACTCCTGCTGTTCTTGATCGCGTTCGCTGGCCTCGTCACCGTCAGGAAGCTGCTGAGGTGCGAGACAGAGGAAGAGGAGGCCGCATGAAGACGTCCACTCGCGTCGCCGTAGTGCTGATTCTCCTCGTCGCGACCGCGCTCTACGTGCGCCTCAATCCGCCCCGTCGTCTGACGCTCGGTCCGGAGGCGCTGACCGCGTTCCCGGTGGAGTTCGATTCCTGGCAGGGCGCGGACCTCGAGTTTTCCGATGTCGTTGCGGAAGAGCTGGCCGCCGACGACACGCTGGCGCGACGCTACGTTGACGAGCAGGGGAACTCGGTGTGGTTCGTTATCATTTTCCATCAGAACGAGAGGTACGGCGCGCACGAGCCCGTGGTCTGCTACAGGGCGCAGGGGTGGGGCGTCGTGGACCAGGGTCTCACGTCCCTGTCCAGACAGGGCGGGGACTTCGACGCCAACTGGTTGCTCATCGAAACGCGCGGGCAGAAGCGCGTCGCGCTCTACTGGTGGTACACGGCCGGCGATCTCGCGACGGCCGATCGGGACAAGTTCATGGCGCGCATGGCGACGGCCGGCGTCAGGTCAAACGTGACGTTCGGAGCGTTCATACGCGTGTCGGTTGCGGTGGGAGAGGGAGGCTTCGATGAGGCTCTCTCGACGGCGCGCCTCTTCGCGGAGGAAGCGCTCCCGCACATACCCGAGCTCTTCGCCGAAGGCGAGTAGCCCGGGCGCACGAATCATGTCGCAGCCGCGCGGGCGGGCCAGGGTGCCGCGGCGCGCGAACGGAAGCAGAAATCTTTCCGGGAGGGTTAGATGGGCGTGGTCCAACAGTTCAACGCACTCATATGGAGCTGGGCGGAGATGTTCCGGGCGCTCCGCAGGAGAGCGGCTCTGGCGCCTTTCCTCATCTATGCGGGCGTTCAGACCCTGATCCTGCTGATGCTTCTCGGATTCACCGTCCCTCCGTTGAGGTTCTTCGTTCCGGCCCTCATGCGGTGGAGGTTCGGGGACGCGGCGCTTCACTACCCCAATAACCTCATGGTGCTGCGGGGCGGCCTCGGGCAGGCGGACATCATCCTGTCCGTGTTTCTGGGCGCGCTGGTGACGGCGGCGGCCGTCTACCTCTTCGCGTCCTTCTACAGTGGACGGAAAGAACGCTTTTCAGCAGGGCTCGCCGCCGGCGCGTCGAGCTACGTGCCAGCCCTCCTGGTCGCGCTCGTGGTCGCCGTCATCTCTCAGGTGGCCGTGCGCGTGCCCATGTCGATCTGGGGAGGTCTCGCCGACTCGAGCCCCCTGCGGTTCAGGATGCTCCGCATGATGCTCATCGGAGTCGTTCTCGTCGTGCAGGCCGTCTTCGTGTACGGCATCGCGGCGGTGGTCATGGATAACAAGCGTGTGGGCGGAGCCCTGGCCGCCACGATCTCGCTCGCGTTCCGGAATCCGCTGACGACTCTGCTTCTCGTGGCGGTGCCGGCGGCGCTCGAGCTGCTTCCTGCCTGGCTCATGAGGAACAGCACGGTCATCATCTACCGGTTCTCGCCGGAGTTCCTTGCGGTGGGAATGCTCATTTGGATAGTCGTTATCATGTTCATCAACTACGCAACGATCGGGGCAGCGACCAGGTTCTACCTGCACGCGACCGCCGACGAAGGGTCTTCCAGCGAGCCCGGGGAGGAACAGCGATGAGAGCTCCCAGGATACTGTGGGCGTGCCTAGCCGGCGCCGTGGCGCTCGCCCTCCTTGCGGGTTCGCTCGGGTGCGGGTCTGAACCCGGCCTTCGTGACAGGTACGTGGCCGAGAAGCTGGCGTGGAAAGCCGCGAAGGCCGTCCAGGCCATGCGGACCAATCCCGGTCTGGCAACGGATGAGATGAAAGAGAGCATCGCGGACATCTACCGCGAGATAGTCGATCGGTTCCCGCCTCCCGACGATGCATCGGCGCTGTCTCAGGCGCAGCTGGACGTCGCGGCGATAGCAGCGCGCAGCAGGATAGAGCTTGCTGAGATGGCCGTGCGGTCCGAGGACGCGGACGAGGCGATTCGCCTCTACGCATCCGTGAGGGACAGTTACTCGCACGACAGGAACCTCGCCGTCGAGGCGTCCGTAGCTCTCGCCGAGGTCGCGGAGAGGAGCGGACGATGGGAGGACGCCGTCGCGGTCTACGAGGGTCTGATGTCCGACTGGCCCCCGGCCAGGGCCGAGGCTGCGATCCCCGACGCGCGGATCCTGCGAGCGCCCATCAGGGTCGCCGCCGGCTGGCACGCGCGAGGAGACAAGGTCCGCGGCCGAGAGTGGTTCGAGCGGGCG
>JAUWCJ010000050.1 GCA_030609365.1 Candidatus Eiseniibacteriota bacterium
CTTGCCGCCGAAATCGATGTCGCGGTTGCCGTCACCCTGGAACGTGCCCGCGGCCAGCTCGATAATGTCGCCGCCGGTGACCGCATCAAGGGCCGCCTGTATGGTCGCGTGATCGCCCGACCCGTTCGGCTCGATCAGATAGGTCGCCGCGGTCGCCGGTGAACACATCGACAGCAGACTGACGGCGGTCAGAGCTACCGCACACGCAGCTATAGCCACAGACGGCACAGTGTCCCTCCCCGTGCTGGAGTCTTCGAGGTGCTATTGGATCCTTCGGGCAGTATCGGAGCCTCCATGATGACACCGGAGCCTCTTGATAATACTGGAGCCTCCGGAGGCAAAGCAATGCCTGTCTCCGGAGGCTCCTGATGGTCTCCTGCAGATGCCGCGTGACTGTCCCTGACCGCTACTCGAAGCTGGCCTTGATCTTGCCCCAGCTCGAGGACTCCACGGCCGTGAAACAGTCTACATCTTCGGCGCCGATCAGCTGGCCGCACGGGCTGTTGGCGGGCGCGCAGGGCGACGTGTTGTACAACGTCAGGTCACCCGAGGGTGCGTCGCAGAAGAGCGCGTCCTCGGAGATGTTGTCGTTGATGCCGGTCTGGTCCGAGATGCCACCCAGGTAGTTACCACCCATGTTCTCGAACACGTCGCAGCAGGTGACAGTGACGGCCCGGCCCGGTTCCATGACCTTGATGCCCCCTCCCGAGCTGTATCCCACGATCGTGTTCGCGATGTCGCCCGTCGCCGTACCGCCGAAGAGGATGCCACCGCCTCCGCCCATGGCCATGTTGCCCATCAGCGTGCAACCGGTCATATCGAGGTCGCCCGTGAAGATGGCCACTCCACCCCCCTGACTGGCGCCAAGAGCCATGTTCCATAGCAGGGAGCACCCGGTCATCGTCAGGTCACCGCCCTCCGCGCACACGCCCGCCCCAAAGTCAGCACTGTTGTCCGTGACGGTGCAGTCCGTCATGATGGTCGGAGTGAGGTCTGCATGGAGGCCTCCACCGTGGCTCCCGGCGTAGTTGCCGGGGCCTATCGTGCAATCGGTCAATGTGACAGCCACGCAGCTCAATGCGATCGCACCGCCCTTGCCGTTCGGGGATTCGCCCGCCGTGTTGCCCACGAACCTGCATCCCGTGAAAACAGGCTGCGAGGCACCCTCGCAGTAGACAGCCCCGCCTCTGACATCGGTGCCATGAATGCTGTTGTTGCCGAACACACAGCCGTCGAACGTTGGAGAAGCTCCGTCGCAGAGAGCGGCCCCGCCGTTCGCGTCCGTCAGGAAACCGTTGACGAGCGAGATGTTCTGCACGACCGAGGAACTGCCCTCGCCCGAGTGGAACCAGAAGGCTCTGTGCGGGTCGAACTCATCCCCGCCGCAGTTGATGATGCACACCTCGGCGTCGCCGCTCTGGGATCCGATCGTGATCGCCTTGCCCAGGAAGTCGAGGTCTCGGTTCCCCGTGCCCTCGAACGTGCCGTCGGCCAGTTCGATGATGTCGGTGTCCACGACGCCGTCGATGGCGTCCTGAATGGTCGCGTAATCACCCGAGCCGTTCGGCCGAACCAGATAGGTAGCGGCGGGCGCGGCTGACGCGAGTGCAAACAGACCGGCGAGCGCCAGGATGGTCGCCAAGGCTTTCGCAGTTCTGATGTTCACAACATCCTCCTTGCTCCGGAGCATCCGGAGCAATCGGTCGGCCGAGGCTTGGCCTTCCTGCTACTCCGGCAGCTCGATAACGTTGACCTCTCCGAAATTGGACAGCGGCTGCTCGAACTTGTCCTGATCACCGACGAAGAGCATGACCAGCCCGTCAGGATGCAGGTACTCGGCTGCCGCCGCCTTGACGTCGTCGAGAGTGAGGTTCTCGATCGTCTCAATGTCACGCTCGGGAGTGTCGAGAGGCCGGCCCTGCCACTTCAGCTGGACAAGCCGCTGCACGACCGCGGACTTCGAGTCGTAATCGAACACCTGCTTGTTCAGATACGCGTCCCGTGCGTTCTCGAACTCCTCTTCCGACGGTCCGTCGGCCTGCATCTCCGCGATCAGCTCCACAATGAGAGACGCGGCCCTCGCCGTAGCGTCGGACCTCGTCTGAGAAGAAGCAACAAACGTGCCGTAGGTCCATGCATCGTGCGAATATCGGGAGTATGCCGCGTACGCGAGGCCCTCTTCGGTCCTCACCTTCTGTGTAATGCGCGACGAGAAGCTCCCTCCACCAAGGATGAAGTTCATTATCTGGACGGCCGGGCGGTTCGCATCGCGGCTGTTGAGGCCGAGATGTCCTATCATGATGACGCCCTGGTCGATGTCCTTGTAGACGTAACTGACCGACGGCTCGAACGCGAGGGGAAGCTCCGGCTCGGGCTCGATGACGACCTCTGCCTGTTCCCAACTCGCAAGGGCCTCGTCGAGGAGCCCCGTGATCTCGTCCTTCGTCACGTCGCCCGAGATCCCGATGATGGCATTGTTGGGGTGGAAGAACGCCTGGTGATAGGCGACGAGGTCATCCCGCGTTATCGCGTTAACCGTCTCCTCGGTCGCCCGCCACGCCTTCGGATGGTCGCCGTACAGGATTCGCGCAAACTCGCGCACGGCGATGCCGCGCGGCTCGTCGTTCTCCCGACGGATGTTCTCGAGCATCGTCTCGCGCCTGAGCTCGATCTTCTCATCCGGGAAGCTCGGGTTGACGAGCAGCTCGCCCATGATCTCCAGACAGAGCGGGAGATCCTTCTTCAGGCAGTTGACGCTGACGCTCGTACTGCGACCGTCTCCCGAGGGACCGCGGCTGCGACCCATCATCCCGCCGCCGCCCGCCGGGCGGCCAACCTCCACGTACGCATCGACGAACTCCAGCTCCTCGTTGATCCTGTCGCCCGGCCAGTTCTCGCTGCCACCGTTCCTCATGGTCCAGGCGGCGAGTCCTCCGAGCCCGACCCTGTCCGCGGCCGACCTGCCCGTGCCGAAGATGATTGTCATATTGACGACCGGCACCTCGTGGTCCTCGATCAGAAAACCGGTCATGCCGTTCGCGAACGTCAGTTCCTCATACTCGGGTGTCGTCAGCTTGACCTTCGGGTACTTGAGCTTGCTCGGGTGCTTGACCTTCTCGGCCTGCGCCGCTCCCACAAACAGGACAGCGACGAGAAGAACCAAGCCGATGGTGAGAAATCTCTTCATGATTGGCTCCTTGTCTCTCTCATCACAGGCGCGGCATACCGCGCCGACAGTTTCGGCTCTAGCTCTTGTCCTGCTCCGCCTTCATCCTCGCCCAGAACTCCTTGGCGAAGGCTTCCTTCTCCGCGTCGCCCAGCGTCATGAAGTTCCCCATGAGCTCCCGCTGCTCCTCTTCGGGCAGCGTCTTGGCCCACATCATGATCTCGCCGACGTTGATCTCCTCCTCGCCTTCGTCGCCGCCCGCGAACTCCGTCTCGACCAGCCAGGCGACCGTGCGGTTCTCCTCCGTGAAGTACTTCTCCGCGACCCTCATTATATCCTCGGGGCTCACCCTCTTCATGCGCTCCATGTCCGTAAGCAGCGTCCGCCAGTCCCCTCTCATGGCCTCATAGATGCCGACACGGAAGGCCAGCCCTATGTTCGAACCGAGAGCCCTGACGAGCGATGCCTCGTCCTGGTTCCACACGCGCTCGAGTTCCCGCATGCTGACGGGCTCCGTCTTCGCGCGCTCGAGCTCGCCCAGGATCGCTGCCTCGACCTCTTCCAACGTGTGTGGGTGCTTGGGGTCCGCGGAGATGGTGAACAGGGGATCGAGCCGGTCGCCCGGTCCCGACCAGGCCGACGGCGCCTCTCTGGTCAGACCCTGCTCTTCGAAGATGCCCTTGTAGAACCGGCTGGTCCGCCCACCGGAGAGGATCGATCGCAGCGCGCTCAAGGGATACGTATCGGGATGAGGTGAAGCAGGTATGTGGTAGCCGATCATCATCGTGGGCTTCGCGTCCTGCTTCACCACGACCCTGCGCTCGCCCTGCTGCTTCGGCTCGCGCGTGGTCAACACGGGAAGGTCCTCGCCGCGCGGTATCGACCCGAAGTACTTCTTTGCGAACCGCTTGACCTCATCAGGGTCGAGGTCGCCGGCGAAGAAGCCCACCGCGTTGTTCGGCGCGTAGTTGCGGTCGAAATACTCCTGAAGCTCCGTGCGCGTGATCATCGTCACGTCAGAAACCCAGCCTAAGACCGGTACTCCGTACATGCTTGCCGTGTAGGCGGTCGACAGGAAGGAGTAGTAGAGAACGTCTTCGGGGTCGTTCAGGCTCATCCTCATCTCTTCCATGACGACGTCGCGTTCGGTGTAGAACTCGCGGAAGACGGGGTTGGCCATCCGATCCGACTCCATGAGCATGAAGAGCTCGAGGCGATTGGCCGGCAGATAGGCGAAGTAGAACGTGCCGTCGTTCGACGTGCCCGCGTTGAGCATCCGCGAGCCGTTGTTCACGTACGTCTCCCACAGTTCGTTCGAGATGATGAGTTCCCGGTGCTCCACCTGTGTGTCGTAGAGCCCCATCTCGGTCCTCTTGAGCGTGAGGTAGAGGTCGAAGTAGTCGGTCTCGCCCTCCTCGAGCAGACCGTAGAGTGGCCGCATGTCGTCGGCGGGCCCGACCTCTTCCAGCTGTTCGACGAGAAGCTCGAGCTCGAGCGCGCGGTCCGAACCCATGGCCTCGCGGTCCTCATCGCTGAACGATGATGTCAGCTCGTTCACGTAATCATCGAAGTACTCGAGCCGCCACGGCTCGATCTCCAGCATGAGCGCGCGGATCTGCTCGGCCAGCTCGTCCTCGCGATCGAGGAACTCCTTCTCGGCCTCGTAGTCCTTCGTACCTAACGTCTCGGTTCCCTTGAACAGCATGTGCTCGAGGAGATGCGAGATGCCGGTGATCCCGGGTCGCTCGTAGATGGCGCCGACCTTGAACCCGATGGCGCAGAAGGCGACCGGGGCCTCGTGACGCTCGATGACGATGAACTTCATACCGTTGTCAAGCTCGAACTCCGTGACCTTGTCCTCCAGTGTCCCGGCAGTGGCCGCGCCGACAAGGCCGGCGGCCAACACCAGAAGGCACAACAACCCATTCAGAAACCACCGCATTGGCGTCTCTCCTCGATTGAGGTTGTGGATATTGGCTTCGATCTGGCGCGCTTCGATTAGCTGATAAGGATACCGTCTGAGCGTTGAATCAGTCAAGCTCGCCCCGCCGGGCCGCGAAAATGCCCCCAGACTGGCCGCAAGAGTGGTACGCGCCTTGCTTCAGTAGCGTCGTAACCCGCGCGACCGCCCGGCGACGCGAGCCAGGGGGCCGTACGCCCGTGGTGGCTCTCCCCCCCCTCATGACCAGACGGGGAAGGCCCGGCTGAACACATGATTACACGCGTCGAGAGATTTGGTAGAATGGGGGTTCCTCTCTGCGCGGAGTTCAGCAGGTCGCAGCGGGATCCATTCGTGACGGGGTCGCGACACTGAGGCAGCGGCACCAGACTTTTTCCAGAGAATCGACGTATATGAGAATCCTGGGTATATCGGCCTTCTACCACGACAGCGCGGCTGCACTCGTTGAGGACGGCGAGATAATCGCTGCCGCTCAGGAAGAGCGCTTCACACGCAAGAAGCACGACCTCCGTTACCCGGGCAATGCCATCAAGTACTGCCTTTCGGAGGCCGGCATCGGAGCGGAGGATCTGGACTACGTGGCGTTCTACGAGAAGCCGCTCGTCAAGTTTGAGCGGATACTCGAGACCTATCTCCAGTTCGCCCCGCACGGCATCTCGTCGTTCATCAAGGCCGTGCCGCTCTGGGTGAAGAAGAAGCTGTGGATGAAGGACTTCCTCGCTCGCGAGCTCGGCTTCGACGGGAAGATGCTTTTCGTCGAACACCATGAGTCGCACGCGGCCTCGGCGTTCTTCCCCTCCCCGTTCCAGGAGGCGGCGTTCATCACCGTCGACGGAGTCGGAGAGTGGACGACGTCCAGCTACGGCGTCGGCCGCGGGAGCAAGGTCGAGATCCTGGGTGAGATCAAGTTCCCTCACTCGCTCGGTCTGCTCTACTCCGCGTTTACCTACTACACGGGCTTCAGGGTCAACTCCGGCGAGTACAAGGTCATGGGGCTCGCGCCCTACGGCGAGCCGAAGTACGTCGACCTCATTCTGAACGAGCTCATGGACCTCAAGGAGGACGGCTCGTTCAAGATGAACATGAAGTACTTCGACTACTGCGCCGGTCTGACCATGACCAACAGGGCGTTCGACAAGCTGTTCGGAGCCCCGGCAAGGACCCCGGAGACGGATCTGCGGCAGCGGGACATGGACCTCGCCCGCTCCGTCCAGGACGTGACCGAGAAAGTGATGATGCGGATGGCCCGCCACGCCCGGAAGGAGACGGGAACCAAGCACCTCTGCCTGGCTGGAGGCTGTGCGCTCAACTGCGTGGCCAACGGCAAGATACTCAGGAGCGGCATCTTCGACGACATCTGGATCCAGCCGGCGGCGGGCGACGCCGGCGGCGCGCTAGGTGCGGCCCTCTTCACGTGGTACGAGTATCTTGGGAACGAGCGCAAGGCGGACGACAAGAAAGACTTCCAGAAGGCCTCCTACCTGGGGCCTGCGTTCGACAACGACGAAATCCTCGCGTATCTCACGGCCAACGACATTCCGCACACGAAGCTCGAGGACGGCGAGATCGCGGACCGCGTCTCCGACATCCTGGGCTCGGAGAAGGTCGTCGGATTCTTCAACGGACGCATGGAGTTCGGCCCACGCGCGCTGGGCGGGCGCAGCATCATCGGCGACGCCAGGTCGCCCGCGATGCAGCGCACGATGAACCTCAAGATCAAGTACCGCGAGAGCTTCCGGCCGTTCGCGCCGACCGTACTCGTTGACCACGCGGACGAGTACTTCGAGATCGACAGGCCCAGTCCGTACATGCTTCTTGTAGCGCCGGTCCGCGAGGACATTCGCAAAGCGATGACCGAGGAGGAGAGCGGCTGGTTCGGGCTCAAGAAGCTCAACGTGGTCCGTTCGAGCATCCCCGCGGTCACGCACGTCGACTACTCGGCGCGGCTCCAGTCGGTGTCCCGCGAGGACAACCAGCGCTACTACGATGTCATTGACGCCTTCAGGGAGAAGAGCGGCTGCTCCGTGATCATCAACACGTCGTTCAACGTCCGGGGCGAACCCATCGTCTGCAGCCCTCATGATGCGTACATGTGCTTCATGCGAACGGAGATGGACTATCTGATGTTGGGGAACTACCTCGTCGACAAGACGGAGCAAAAGCCGCTCTCGGACGACACCAACTGGCGCGACGAGTTCGAACTCGACTAACACGATCGGGCGTGAAGCTCCATGCGAGCTCAGGCCCTACGGAGGAAACGCATTTTGGCCAAGAACCCGAGCTGGATAGCCGTCATCACGGAAGAGGTGAAGGCGATCAAGAGCGACCCCGCACATCTCCGCAAGTTCGGCCTGACGATGGGGGTTGCGCTTGCGATCTTCGGTGGGTTGTTCTTCTGGCGTGATCGGGCGATCGCGCCGTATCTCTTCCTCCTCGCGGCCGCATTCCTGCTTCTTGCGGCCCTCGCTCCGAAGGCACTGAAGCCTCTCCAGAACGTCTGGATGACGCTGGCCATAGTACTTGGGTGGGTGATGACGCGCGTGCTTCTGGCCATTGTCTTCTTCGTCGGCATCACGCCGATAGCGTTCATTGCGAGAGTCGTCGGGAAGCGCTTCCTCGACCTCAAGTTCGAGCCCGACAGGGAGAGCTACTGGGAGAAACGGGAGCCCGAAACCAGGGGCATGGAGCGCTACGAGAGCCAGTTCTAGGAGGAATCGATGGGCAAGGGATCAACACTCAAGGAGATATGGAGCTTCCTGCGTGTCAGGAAGAAGTGGTGGCTCATCCCGGTGGTCGTGCTCCTGGGACTGATCGGCGCGCTTCTGTTCCTCACGGAGGGCTCGGCACTCGCGCCGTTCATCTACGCGTTGTTCTAGACCGAAAACCGAACATTCCGGGACGGTGACGCCGCATCGTTCCGGAATCGAAGGAGTCTCTGACGCAGTGATGTTTGCCCGCAGACTTCTCGCCCTGCTCATCGTTGTCGCCGTCACGCTCGCGGCCGCGGAGGGGCTTGTGCGGATCTTCCACGCCGCTACCCCCACTCCGGCGGACTCGCCTTACATCCCCGACGCCGACGCCGGCTTCAGGCTGAGACCGGACCTCCCTTCGGCCAGCCTGAGGCACGAGGACGAGCGCGTCAACACCCTCGGCTTTCGCGATCGTGAGCACTCGATCGAAAAGCCCCCCGGAACCTGTCGTATCCTCGGGATCGGCGACTCGTTCGTCTACGGGGACGTGCGCCTGAAGGACAACTTCCTCCGGATCACGGAATCGGAGCTCGCCGGCCGTCTGTCCGAGCGATGGCCGTCGGTAGAGATGGTCATGATGGGCATAGGCGGCTACTCGCCGGAGAACGCCCTCGGTGTCCTGCGCTCGGGCGCGCTCGACCTGTCACCCGACCTCGTCACACTCAACTTCTTCGTCGGAAACGACGTGACGGGAATCCCCACCAGGGGCAGGGTGTACCGCGGAAAGCTGTACTACATCGGGTCCTCCCAGCCCGCTCTGAACGTGCTGCGCAAACTGAGGCTCTTCCAGCTGTCAGAGAAGGCGATCCGTCAATTGGGCAGCATCGTGGCACAGCAGAGACTGGGTGAAGAGCCGGAGGCATCGACGGAGGTCGAGAGCGGGAACACGGATAAGGAAGAGGCGGCCATCGGGTCGTACCCGTGGGAAGATTTCGTCATGATCCAATCGCGCCGCCTGCCGGTCTTCCTCAGCCCCCGCCACCGACGCACGCTCAAGCTCTGGGAAGAAGCGGAGGGCTACCTGCTCGAGTTCGACCGCCTGTGCCGGGAGGCTGACGTGCCGTGGATCCTCCACGTCATTCCGTCTGAGATACAGGTAGATCCGGAGACCAGGCGGCTCGTTCTGGAAGCGCTCTCGCTCTCCGAAGAGGCCTACGACTTCGACGCTCCGCAGCGCCGCCTCCACGATTTCGCCGAGGCGCACGGCATCACGATCGTCGATCCGCTGCCGGAGCTGCGCACGCAGCACAGCCGGGACGACAGGCTGTACATTCCCAACAACACGCACTGGGGTGTCAAGGGCAACAGGCTGGCGGGTGAGATCCTAGCCGCGGCCGTCGAGGCCGCGCTCACGGAGCCGTCATGAGACTCGAGATCCCCTACGGTACAGGCCTGGTCACGGTAGAACTCGACGATGCGAACGTCGCGGGCGTCGTCCGCGCCGCCGAGATGGAGAGCGGCGACGAGCGCGAGATTCTCACACGGGCGCTCTCCTCCCCCGTCGGTTCGGTCCCGCTCGGCGACTTCCTCGAGGGCTCGCGCGATGCGGTGGTCATCGTCAACGACGCCAAGAGAGCGACACCGACGGCGCGCTTGCTCCAGCTGATCCGTCCGGAGCTTGAGGGCGTCGCCGAACTCACCTTCATCATCGGGACGGGCACGCACAGACCTCCCACATCGGTGGAGCAGACGAAGATCCTCGGCGACGCGGCGAAGATCCCGGGCGCGCGGGTCATCGTGCACGACTCCCGAGATCCGGAGGGCATGACGCACCTCGGACGCACGGCCAGAGGAACGGAGGTTCACCTCAACCGCCTTGTGACGGACGCCTCCCGCATCGTCGTCATCGGTTCGGTCGAACCACACTACTTCGCGGGCTTCACGGGCGGACGGAAGGCCTTTCTCCCCGGCGTCGCGGCGTTCGAGACGGTGCGACAGAACCACAGCCACGCGCTCGACCCCGAGTCGTGCTTCATGGCGCTCGACGGCAACCCCGTCCACGAGGACATGCTGGATGCCCTGGCGCTTCTCGGGGACAGGCCCATCTTCACCATCATGACGGTCATCGACAGTGAGCGCAGGGTCCGCGCGGCGAGCGCGGGCGATATCCACGGCGCCTTCCACGCCGCCGTCTCCGGCGCGAGGGAGATGTTCTCGGTGGCCGTCCCTGGCAGGTGCGACATCGTGGTGGCGGTGGCGAGAAGCCCCGTCGACTCCGATCTCTACCAGGCCCACAAGGCGATAGAGAGCGCCAGGCTCGCCCTCGAAGCGGGTGGAATACTCATTCTGGTCGCGGAGTGCGGTGAGGGTCTTGGCAACGACGCGTTCGTCGAGCAGTTGAGGTCCGCCGACTCACCCGAGGACGTCGCGCGGCTGGTCGGAGAGCGCTACAGCCTCGGGGACCACAAGGCCATCAAGCTGGCCGAGCTTGTGACGAAGGCCGAGGTATGGGCCGTCACTGGACTGCCGGATGAGACGGTCCAGAGCATCTTCTTCCGCCCGTGCGCGGGCATGCAGGACGCGCTGAACGCGGCCCTCGCAAAGAGAGGACCCGGGGCTCGGGTCCTCTTCCTGATGGACGCGGGCACAACCGTGCCGCGTCTCCCCTGACGCTACCACACTCACTACGTCGGGAACACACCGAACACTTTGCTCGTAACGAAGTAGACGAGCAGCGTCATGACCACGACCCCTATCAGATGCAGCCTGAAGCCCGTCCGGAACATGTCGGATATGTCGAGCTT
This sequence comes from Candidatus Eiseniibacteriota bacterium, assembly GCA_030609365.1. GTDB lineage: Bacteria > Joyebacterota > Joyebacteria > Joyebacterales > Joyebacteraceae > JALGZG01. Next base: position 10,621 of record JAUWCJ010000050.1, read on the forward strand.
GCCGGAACCGTACACGATGGCGTTCGGCGGGGTCGAGACCGGCAGCATGAACACGTTCGAGCACGCTACCGTCGCTGGGATCGCCAGGAGGTAGGGCGGCACGCCGATCGCGGCCGCGACGGCTATCAGGATCGGGATCATCATGTTCGCCACGGCAGTGTTCGAGGCGATCTCGCTCAGGAACGACGCGATCACCGCAATGATGAAGATGAGGAGAAGCGGATGGAGCGTGCCGGACAGCGACAGCGAACCCGCTATCCACTGTGCCGTTCCGGACTCGAACAACCCCTTGCCCAGCGCCAGTCCCCCACCGAACAGGTAGAGCGTTCCGAACGAGATGGATCTCGTGTCCGCCCAGACGAGCGGGAACTCCCACTTCTTGAGATTCGTGGGGACGATGAACAGGAGGAGCGCGCAGGATATGGCTATGAGCGAGTCGTCGAACCGCTCCTGCAGTACGGCCATGAACGGGAGCGGTATCACGTCCCAGAACGGGCGCGTCAGCCAGAGGACCGCCACCATCACGAACGCGACGATCGTGTACTTCCCGCCCATTGTGACCGGGCCGAGCGCCTTCCGCTCCTCTTCGAGCGCCTCCCCACCGGTGATGACCTTGACCTTCGGCTTGTGGCTCCACCAGAGGAACCACCACGTGAGCGGTAGCATGACGATGGCAAACGGCAGCCCGACCTTGAGCCACTCGAAGAACGTGATCTCCCGTCCCAGGAGCGACTGGGAGAATCCGGCAAGCAGAACGTTGGGCGGGGTCCCGACCAGCGTCGCTACGCCGCCGATGGTGGCCGCGTAGGCTATACCCAGAAGCAGGACAGTGCCGTAGCGCGACTCCGCCTTGAGCTGTGAGTTCGTAAGGATCGCCAGAGCGATCGGGAGCATCATGGCCGTCGTGGCCGTGTTCGAGAGGAAGGCGGACAGAAACGCGGTCAGGCCCATGAAGTAGAGGACGAGCATCTTCGAGTCGCCGCCGACGCGCCCGAGAATCGCGAGCGCGAGTCTGCGGTCGACGCCCCACTTCATCATGGAGCGAGCGATGATGAATCCGCCCAGGAAGAGGAACACCAGCCGGTTGGCGTACTGCGAGAGCGTTGCTTGAAGCGGGAGGATGCCGAGCAGCGGCAGGAGAACGGCCGGCACGAGGGAGGTCGCGTAGATGGAGATGGCCTCCGTGCCCCACCACACGGCACACAGCGCAAGCACGGCGAGCGTCCGCTTGATCTGGGCGTCGATGGGAAGCGGCGCGACCATCAGCACGACAAAGATGGCGATCCCGCCGACAAAACCAATCTTCTTCTTGAGTGTCACGAACGAACTCACGCGTCTGCACCCTCCGAGGAGGGCTGACTACGGTCGCCCTTGTCGTCCAGCGCGTCCCTCGCGGCCCTTGCCACCTCGTCGTACACATCCTTCAGCGGAATGCCTCGCAGGAGCGCGATCTCCCTCACGCTCTCATACTCCGGCGCCGCGTTCGCTATCCGTCCGTCGTGCCTGCTCACCTTGACCACAACGGGGCCGAATCGGGTGTCGATCTCGACGGTCTCTCTCTCGAGCTTCTGCCGACGCAGCATGCCGACGCGCACACCGAGTGTGGTCGTCTCCCTGAACAGAGTGGCGACGACGGCGCCTTCCTCCACCGGACGAGCGAGCACGCTCAGAAGCGTGCCGGGGCGGTTCTTCTTCATGAAGACGGAGGTAGTATAGACGTCGAGTGCGCCCTGCGACAGGAGGAGCTCACAGACGTACCCGATGACTTCCGGGCTCATGTCGTCGATGTTGGTCTCGATGAGCACCACCTCGTCGGCCTCGTACGCGCTGTCGGCCTGCCCGATGGTCACCCGGAGGAGGTTTGGAATGGGAAGGTCCCTGCTTCCGGCGCCGTAGCCCGTCGTCTCAACACGCATCGCGGGCATCGGGCCGAATCCCCCGGCCCTCGGTTCCGCGGCGCTCTCGGTGATGGATTCGGCAGTGCCCTCGGTAATGGGTTCGCCACCGCCCGCCGCGAGCGTTCTCACAATGGCGACGCCGGTGGGAGTAGCAAGCTCGGCCTCGATCCCGCGCGAGACCACCGGGACTCCCTCGAGCAGTGCCAGGGTCGCCGGGGCGGGGACCGGGATCGTTCCGTGCGCGCATTCGACGAAGCCCGTACCCACGTGGATACTCGACGCGCGCACCTCGTCTACGCCCAGCAGCTTGAGCCCTGCGACCGCCGACACGACGTCGACTATTGCATCGAGCCCACCGACCTCGTGCAGGTGGATCGTCTCGACGCTCGCGTTGTGGATCTTAGCCTCGACGCGGGCGAGCGTCAGTAGTATTGCGACACTGGCCCGCTTGACGTCCTCGTCCAGCGAGCTGTCCTCGACGATCCTGACGATCTCGGCGGCGCTTCTCGATGCATTCGTCTCCTCAGTGACGACCTCGAACTTCGTGCCCGAGATGCCGTTCTTCTCCGTCTTCCGCGCCTCGACCTTGTAGCCGCCGACGTCGAGCTTCGCGAGCTCACGCTCAAGGTCCGCGAGTTCGAGCCCCGCATTGAGCAGGGCACCGACGATCATGTCGCCGGCCACGCCAGCGAAGCAGTCGAAGTATGCGATTCTCATGGCGCCTCACACGTCCGGTTGATCACGCTTGCCATGTATCCCGCTCCGAAGCCGTTGTCGATATTGACCACGGCAACACCCGGGGCGCAGCTGTTGAGCATCGTAAGAAGGGCGGACAGGCCGTGGAAGCTGGCGCCGTATCCGACGCTCGTCGGAACGGCGATGACGGGCCGGTCCACCAGCCCACCGACGATGCTGGCGAGCGCGCCTTCCATTCCCGCGACGACCACCAGAACGTTCGCCTCGGTGAGCTTCTCCCTGTGGGAAAGAAGTCTGTGAATGCCGGCGACCCCCACATCGTACAGCCGCTCGACCGCGTTTCCCATCGCCTCCGCCGTGACCGCGGCCTCCTCCGCGACGGGCTGGTCGGAAGTGCCGGCACTGACGACGAGTATCGCCTTCTCCGACCGCTTCTTCTTCCCCTCCCCGACCAGGATGATCCTGGCGGATTCGTGGTAGACCGCGTCGCTACGGACCGCCTTCACGGCGTCGTACGTGCCAGCGTCAGCGCGCGTTCCCATCAGGAATCCGCCTTCCGGCAGGCTCCTCACGACTCCGACTATCTGCTCGATGGTCTTCCCCTCGCAGAAGACGACCTCGGGGAAGCCGGTGCGAAGATCCCTGTGCGTGTCTATCTTGGCGAAACCGAGGTCCTCGTAGGGAAGGCGCCTGAGGACGTCGAGCGCCTCATCCACGCCGGTCGCCCCTGTGCTCACACCTTCCAGAAGTTTCCTGATGCTGTCCGTGTTCAATCCGATTCCCTCTCGTGTTCCGACTCCCTCTCGGCCAGCGTCTCGTTCATACTACCGGTCCTGTACCCGATGAGGTCGACCGCCACGTATACGAACCCGAGCGCCTTCAGGCCGTTAGCGACCCTCCCGCGAGCGTCGGGATCGAGGAGCACGCGTTCGTCCGCGCGAGAGACCTCGATCCTGGCGACGTCGCCGTGGTCCCTGACCCGGAGTCCTTTGATCCCCAGCTCGGCCAGAAGTGCCTCGGCCTGCTCGATCCGCCGCAGCCGCTCGACCGTTATCGCCGTCCCGTATGGAAGTCTGGTCACGAGACACGGCGAGGACGGTGCGTCCCAGGTCGCAAGACCCATGTCCTTCGAGAGCGCGCGCACCTCCGCCTTGGTGAACCCGGCCTCCCTGAGCGGACTCCTGATGCCCAGCTCCGAAACGGCCCGCATGCCCGGGCGGTAGTCGCCCGCATCGTCGACAATCGAACCCTCGGCGACAGCTGCGAGTCCGCGTGCGTCCGCGATCCCTCGAAGCTCCGAGAACAGCCGCTTCTTGCAGATGTAGCATCTCTCGGGTGGATTGGAAACGAAGTTCGGCTCGTCGAGCTCGTCCGACTCGACGACCACGAGTTCGGCGCCTATCGCGCGTGCCAGGTTCCGCGCCCGTGTCAGTTCGCCCGACGCTCGTATCGCCGACGTCGCGGTCGCCGCGACGGCCCGCGGGCCCAGCGTATCCGAGGCCACCTTCAGCAGGAACGTGCTGTCCACACCACCCGAGAAGGCGACGAGCACGCTTCCCATCTCCGTAAGGATGCCCGTGAGCGTGCCGAGCTTGCCGGTTGCCGTCATAGCCCGAGGAGACCACTGTCCATGTTGGCAATTCCCTTCCTGGAACATCTTGTGAGTCCCTGAGCGTGCTCAATGAGGCGATGCTCAGAACCATGACGCAAAGAGGGATTCTAGCGCACGCGTCAGCGTGATGGTAGCAGTATCGCCACGCGCCGGCGCCGACGTGGGTGTGTGAGGCGGGACGCCCGGTACGCGGAGAGGGACCGCACCTGGCGGCCCCTCCCTGATGATTGGTATTCGGCGGGCTATCGCCCGGCTCGCGCTACCGCAGCAGCACGGCTTTCCCGGTCGCCGACGCACCACCCGCCTCTACACGCACGAAGTAGACGCCGCTGCCAACCGGTCGCCCACGCGAATCCCGCCCGTCCCAGGAGACGACGTGCTCCCCCTCTCCCACGAATCCCCGCTTGAGATCTCTCACGTGCCGCCCCGAGACGTCGTAGATGTCGAGACACACGCGACCCTCGCTCGGGAGCCTGAAGGCGATGAGAGCCTCCGGCCCGACCGTATTCGCAGCCACCTGAAGGGTCGAACCCAGTTCGACCGGCGTGTCCTCGACACCGGTCACCGCATCCCCCACGATGACGAGGTCGAACGGGGGAAGACCGACGTCCAGAGGGCCGGTCGTCAGCTGCGCGCCGTCGATAGCGCTGAACACGCGCACTCCGGGGCCAGTGTAGGTCCTGTCGCAGAGGAAAAGCTGCGCGGTGCCGGGATGGACCTCAATGTCTTCGACCGAGAAGCCGCCCGGCCTCCACACCTCGCCGATGAGGTCTCCGTTGGTCCAGTCGAACGAGACGCAGTACGATTCCCATCCGGGCGTTGAGACCGATACGACCGCGTGCGCCCGGCCGTTCACGGGAAGCGTGAAATCGCCGACGTCGCCGCCGAGCTGGCCCTCGGTCGTGACGAACCCGAGCGCCGTCAGCCCCACCGCATCGACGGCGTCTACCCCGCCATCCGACACGTTCCACCGGCCGCTCTCGCCGACATATATGATCCCCGCCGCCTCATCGACGTGTATCTCCGACGTCGGATTGAGACCGGTCAGCTCGATTCCCTGGATACCGGGAGCCACGGGATCGGCGTCGACGAGCGCGTTCGTGTTCGTATCGATGACGGCAAGATACGAGGGAGAGACCGGCAACCAGTAGTTGTCGCGGTCAAGCCGCTGAATCCCAACGAAGAGCAGATTACCGACGAGCGCCATCTGCGCCATGTCCGGGATCCCGTCCGCGTCCGCGAAGCCCGAGAGGTCGATCGAATCCACAACTGCGCCCACTACGGGGTCCACCTCGTAGAGCCACGCCGTCTCGTACCGCGAGACGTAGGCGCGGTCCGGGGAGACGACCGCGATGTCCTGGGGATTACTTCCCGGACCGACGGAGAACTGGATGACAGTGGCGAAATTTTGTTGAGGATCGAGAACCTGGATGTTGTCAGCGTAGAGACGATTCACGACGTAGATAAGGCCGCCGTGATGGCGGGCGACGGCATCACTGTGGATGCTCCCGAGATTCGCATCGACGCTCCACGGCGGAACGACATCGGCGACCGAGAACCTGCCGCTCGTCTCGTAGTCGGTGGTGACCGCAAAGACGTAGTCCCACGGCGGCGCCCCCTGTACCTGAGACGAGAGAATCAGAACTACGGCAACAATGAGCGGCAGGCGGAACCTGGCACAAGAACACGGGCGGACGCGCATGGTTGTCACTCCTTTCAGCTGAGACCAACCGCGAACTTCAGTGTCACGTAGAACGTCCTTCCAGGAAGCGGATACCCTTCGACGTCGGCGACGGCTGCATCGAAGATGTTCTGCACCTGTGCGTCCAGAGCGAGACCCTCCGTGAGCTCGACGCGCGCACCGACGCCGTGGAGATGTCGTGCGGGGCTCATGTTCTCAGGGAGGTTCGCCCGGTCGCGATAGGTGCCGCTCTCGAAGTGGTACTCATGTCTGAACGTAATGCGGCCGGTCGCAAGGGCCGTCCGCACGAACAGCTTGTCCCGCGGAACGTACGGGATGCGCTTGCCGTGGTAGATGGGCGACGGCCCGGTGTTCCTCGCCTCCTCCAGCGTGTACGACACGGAAAGCTCCAGCCCCCGCTCCCACGCGCAGAGCGCGGAAAGCTCCAGCCCGGAGACGCGCGCGGACTCGAGATTGAACGCCTTGACACTCTTCTGTGAGTTCTGAAGAAACGTGATCAGGTCGTCTCTCTCCGACAGGAAGACCGCGGCCTCTAGTACCGACGAGGCCACTCCCGGCCGTTCCGATCGAAGCACGAACCCCACGTCGGTCGTGGTCCCCTCCTCGGGCAGGAGCTCGGCATTCCCGACGACGTATCCGTTCGCGCCGAAGAGCTCCAGCATGGTCGGGAAGCGGCCGTACCGGGCCCTGTTCGCTCTCACGACGAGCGACGGCGCGGGCGACCAGCGCAGTCCGAGGCTCGGTCCGTGGGCGACCGTCCAGTGCGGCTCGTCGAGCGGAGCGGGCGGCCCGCCGAAGGGAACGGGACCGGCGTAGTTGTCCACGGCCTCCTGGTAGTGGTATCCCACGACGAGCGCCAGGCTCTCGCCCCAGAGGAGAACTCTATCCTCGGCGTTCAGTGTCGACACACGACGCTTCCGAGTGAACCCGACTCCGATGTTCGGGTTCATGTCCTCCGGGACAAACCGCTCGTCCCGAAGCTCGCTGAACAGACGGATCAGCTGGCTACCTCGGTACCAGTGCAGTGTGCCGAGGAGATTCACTCCCGTGGCCGTGCTTCTGTTGTCGGTGTCGGACCGGCTGAGCCCGACCTCGTTGTCCGGGTTGTAGAAGCGGTCTCTCTGATGGTGATGGAAACCCATCGCCCGCAGCTCAAGCGCGTTCCCGACGAGGAGAGGTGACTCGAGAGAGCCGCTGAGCACGTTGCGGAGCACATCGAAGTGGGCGCTCTTGATGTGCACGTTCTCGATCCCCGGGATGCCGCTCTCCTTCAGGAAGAGGTCGTCCGAGAACTCGAACTGCCAGCCTCTGAACGGCGGCGGCGCGACCCGCAGAAACAGGCCCGATTGCTGGAACTGGTTGTTCTCCCGTTGGACAACCGCATCGTCATCGGTGTTCTCCGGCGTTCCGTGATGATCGACGTAGGTGAAATCGCCCTCGCTCCTCAGGTGGTGGAACGAAGCAAGATAGCCGACCGAGCGCAGCTGCCCCGACTTCAGAACGTCTGCACCGAGCGTCCCGTGGCTGCCCGTCGACACGGAACAGCCAAGGAGGTCCTCACCCGCCGGCCGCGTAACCAGGTTGATCACGCCGCCGATTCCCGCGACACCAAGACCAACGGGAGCGCCGCTCCGGTACACCTCGACCCGTTCGACACTCGAGAGCGGCAGCTCGGACAGGTTCACAACACCCCACTGCGGGGACCTGAGCGGTACGCCGTCGAGATGGATCTCAACCTGCGCGGGAGAGCTGGCTCGAATGGAGGCGGTGCTGAAGGCCCCGAGGCCCCCGTAGCGCTTCACATCCACGCCCGCGCCTTCCTCAAGGACGTCTGCGATGCTGACGACTCCCCCGCGTGCGTCACCGATCTCGTGCACGGTGGCGAACGTGGACAGCTCCCGTATCGCGTCGTACGGGTCCGGGCGATCCGCGGTCACGTCCAGGGTGTCCACGACATACGTGCGCACGTCGGCGTCAGGTGGGGTCTTCGTTGCGGCGGTGGCGGAGATACAGACCAGTAGACAGACTGGCACTGCGAGCGCTGCACGAGGGTCGAACATCAAAACGCTCCTCCCATACAACACGCCGGTGGGAAGAGCGCCTCTCTCACTCGCTGGAAGGACGGCCAACCGAAAGCACGGCGAGCCGAAGAGACCGGCGAGTACTGCGACAGGGCAAACTCATACGCCCGCAACGGGTCTTTCCTCGGACCCACGGACGTTCCCACCGGCAGGTACTCTGGCTCTCGGCATCCTACTGCCCGTGAGACCACACACTCCGTTGCGGTGTGACTCGCGGGGCTCGCCGCCGACTACAGCTGCGGGACAGCACCGGCATTTGACCGGTTTCCCCTGACGGCCTTTCGGCACGCGGTGAGACGTTGTACCTTTTAGCATACGCCTGAATCCCGCGCCCTGTCAAGCGACACGGTGATCAAGCGACACGGCGACCGGCCCGACGCCGGCGGGAGGTTGCCGAGACGCGGACTCCCCGGTACGCGAAGAGGGGCCGCGTCTGGCGGCCCCTCCTGATGATTGGTATCCGGTGAGCTGTCGCCCGAATCCCGCTATCGCAGAAGCACGACCTTCCTGGTCGCCGACGCGCCGCCCGCCTCCACCTT
>JAUWCJ010000002.1 GCA_030609365.1 Candidatus Eiseniibacteriota bacterium
GTTCACGCACGGCCTTTCTATCTTTTTTATGATACAATCTTTCATGCGATGCGACAAGCCGTTGCCGATGGGAGTGGTGTACCGGTTCCTGCGCCAAGAAGCCGTGGGGAACCGCGGCCACCAAGCCCCACGTCGTGATGGATTGCCGGATGCTCCTAATCCTCCGGATCACGTGGCGAGAGCGATGGCGGCGGGAACGAACCCATAAGAGAAGGACCTCCTCCGCCGGATGGTGAAGAAGGTCCTCGTCCACAGCCGCCGAACCATCGAGATCTGGTACGCGTTACCGAACCCTCAACGGTTCGAAGACTGGAACAATTGGCTCCTCGGGTAGGACTTGAACCTACAACCCTCCGGTTAACAGCCGGATGCTCTACCATTGAGCTACCGAGGAGAATATTGAACTGTGTTCAAGAGGGCGCGGCCCCGGACCATTCTGCCCGGAATCCCGCGCCCGTCCAAACACAGATTCTAGCAACGAGAAGACCTCCTGTCAAACCGAATCGGCTCAGCCCTGGGCGCCGGCCACGGCGGGCCACCGCCTGGCCTCGCCGCTATCCGTGTCCCCCGCTCCCCGCTGCGCCGCCAGCTCCGCGACGCTGATTACGGCCACGTCCATTCCGGCCTGCGCGAGCATGTCCGAGAGCTGCATCACACACGCCTGGCACTCGGTGGTCACGATATCCACATCGGCGTCTCGGATGGCCTCCACCTTCCGTCGCCCGACAGCCTTCGAGAGGTCGTAGTGCGACAGAGAGAAGGACCCGCCCCCTCCACAGCACCGGTCGGCGTCCCTCATCTCCACGAACTCCACCCAGGGTATGGCACGCAGGATCTGCCGCGGCTCCTCGTAGACACCCTGGCCGCGCACGAGATGACACGGGTCGTGGTACGTGACCCGGACCCGCGTAGACGATGGAGCTACCTCCGAGGGCTCAGCTGACGCAGAGAACCCGGCCGACTCAGAGGGTTCGGCTACCTCACGCGACTCGGATGCCGCCCCTCCCCTGAGAACAAGATACTCCGTGAGATCGTAGACGGGCATGCCCACCCCGTCCTCAAATCCGAGCAGCTCCGCATACTCACGCTTGAGCGTGAGGCCGCACGACGCGCACGCGGTCACAACGGCCTCCGCGCCGCTCGCGCGCAGTGCCTCGATATTGCGTGTGGCCATCTCCCTCGCCGTGACGAAATCGCCCGCGTTGAAGACCGGAGTCCCGCAGCAACCCTGCGACTTCGGGACAACCACGTCGACCCCCGCGCGGTTCAACATCTCGATGGCGGCGCGGGCGCTCTCCGGGTAGATGAGATTGGCGGCGCAGCCGACGAAGTAGGCGACGCGGGGGCGGCCGTCGGATGCCGCAACGGTGTCGGGCGCCGGAATAACCTCAGGGACAGTCTCCATGAACGTGGCGCGCGCGAACTGGGGGAACACCCTGTCACGGTCGATGCCCACGGCCGGGAGCAGCAGTCTGAAGGGGCTGTTCTTCGGCAGCCCTCTCAGCACGAATCGCTGAAAGAACGCTGCCGTCTTCCCCACCGGAGGAAGCAGCCTGCCGCGGCGAAGCAGATGGCGGAAGATGAAACGCTTGATGAACGGGAGCCGTCCGGCCTCGACGAGGCCGCTCCTGGCGGACAGGATCAGGTCGTCGACGCGCACGTCGTTCGGGCACACATCGATGCACGCCTTGCAGTTGAGGCAGAGCTGTATCCGCTCGTCGAAGATCTCGGTGAGACCGAGCTCCCCATCGAGCACGGCACGAATCAGCGCGACCTTACCGCGCGCGACGGAGTCCTCCCGCCCGATCTCCGCGAAGATGGGACACACAGCCCGACAGTTGCCGCAACTCCGGCACTTGTCCGCGATGTCCCGCCGTCGGCTGAGTTCCGTACCGGGCTCTCTCATAACCGCGCCTCGCTGGGCAAGAGAGATGTCACGTCAGGGAACACACCGTCGGGGTCGAGCTCACGTTTGAGGCGTTCGAGCAGGAGGAGCGCGCCGTCCGCGCCGCTGGCGGTTCCGGACGCACCGGCGCTGTCAGTCGCGCCGTCCACGCCGCTGCCGGTCTCAGCCGCTCCGTCGCCACTGCCCGTTCGTGCGCCCGAGTCGGCCACGGGCGCCATCCCCTCGAAGTCTTTCCGGTAGCGCTCAAGAACCGACTCGCGATTGGCCGCCGCCTCCAGGCGCAGCGTCAGCGACGTCACGATACCAAGGACACCGCACGAACCCACCATCAGCTGCTTGAGATCGTATCCGGTCACGCACTTGACCGTCCTGGAACCCGCGCGAAGCAGAGACCCGTCCGCCATCACGGCCGCAAGCGCGAGCAGATACCGTCGCGTGAGGTTCCCCTCCATCGTCCAGCCGCCAGGCAGACGCGCGATGATGTCGCCGATCATGTCGTCGGGAGCACAGAAGGAGGAAGGAGGCCAGCAGAGCCCGTCGGCAGCGACGCGCTCCTCGAGGGCCGCGACCGTCACGCCGGCCCCGACCACGGCCATGAGGTCAGCGGGTGCGACTTCGTCTACGTCGCACAGCCGCTCAGGAGAGAGGTGAAGCACGGAGCCACCGTCCCCGGTCTCAGCCCAGTGCGGCGTCACGACCCAGCCCTCGTCCCTGGCCAGGTTGACGACCGCGGCGACTTCCTGCGCACTTGCGGGCAGAGCTGTCGCCCTGCCCGTCTCTTCTCTCAACTGGACACCGATGGCAGAGAGCCTGTCTCGCATGCATCTCCCCGTGAGCCACGGACGCCCGCGATGGGCACCGCCGACGCCCGTGACGAACAACCCACGCTACCTGTTGACGCGAGGCCCCCTAGCCACGACCATGCGGCCGACGTTGCTGGCCGCCGTCGTGCCGTCCTCGCCGCGCGCTTCCACGACGTAGAGGTAGAGCCCGTTGGCCACGAGATCTCCGTCCGCGTCGACGGCATCCCACTCGACCTCGTTGTAGTTGAGGTCTCCCGTAGCGTAGTCAATGGTCCTGATGAGGCGCCCGCCGACCGTGTAGATGTCGATGCGCACGTCGGCGCCGCTCTGGTTCAGCCAATAGATGATCTTCGTCGTGTCGTGGAAGGGATTCGGGTAATTGATGACTTTCTCAAGCGTGATCTTCTCCTGCCCGACAACGTGGACGACGAAGACTCCCGTATGACCGTTGACATCGGTCGCGGATATCTTGATGTCGTACGATTCAAACACTATCGTCGTCTCGTATGTCAGTCGGTACCACCTGCCGAGTTCGCCCAGTGTGTCGCCGACGGCCTCGACCGTGTAGAAGTCAGGATCAACGACGCCGTCGAGGTCCTCCACGACGATGCTCGCCGGGTCGATTTCCACCTCGTCGATGATATCGGCGACGAACGTCACGGGCTGTCCGTCGCTCGCTTCGAGATACTCCCCGCTCAGGATCGGCACGCCATCGGCCGTGACCTGCATGGTCGGCGGGCTCATCTCCACGTGCAGGAGCGGGTCACCGAGAAGGACGTAGGTTCGCGCGGGTCGCGAGCTTCCCGCGGCCGTGATGTAGTTCACCGTGCCCGTGCCCAGGATCGAACCCAGCGTCCAACGAGGCCAGAAGTAGTCCGACGGCGGTCCGGCGGGGGTCTCGGCCTCGAAGAACGCCTCGAAGATGGCACGGTTGAACTTCGCGTTGCTGCTGAGCTGGGCCGCTCCCGCGCACGCAAAACCGGCCACGGCGCCGCGGCCGGCCGGGAGGTTCATCAGCTGCTCAACGATGCATTCGTAGCCGTTGGTCGTTCCCTCCTTGTAGCTGTGGAACTCCGCCAGATGACAGGAGAACCCGAGGAAGATGAACGGCATGCCGTCGTTGCGAAGGTCACCGAGGTCGTTCTGGATCGCCCTCCCTGCCTCGATCACCTGCTCGTGTGCCATCAGCGAGCGGTTGCCGTGTCCCTGGAAATTGACAATCACCGCTCCCTCACTGAGTTCGCTCAGCAGGTAGGGCGTCAGAGTGCCTCGGACGTACGGGTAGACTTCATAGAAGAAGTAGTCCCACGGCTGCGGATCGTGCGTCACACCGTTGGACTCGTGGAACTCATCCGTGTAGCGCCTGAGCATGAAGAGCGTCGTGTCGATGCCCGCGGGGGACGCAGCGACCATCTCCGAAAGCTCGACGCAGATGTCTGTGAACTCGTGCCAGCTCCACCCCCACGAGTAGCTGCTCCCGTACGTCGCGTAGTGCCACTGGTCGTCGCCGATGAAGTAGACATTGTTGCGCCACCGCTCGTTCGGCGCATAGTTCTCGTAGGAGAGGATCTTCGAGACGAGGTTGTCCAGCTGCGTTGTGCCACCGACCGACAGCCGTCCTATGAACATCCGCGGGAAGTAGAAGGAACCCTCGTCCGAAGAGACGAACCACTGGTCACTAGCGGTCATCTGTGGGTAGCCGGAGCTTCCATGTCCAAGGACGGTCGGGATGAAATCCGGCTGGCTCGAGGACTCCGTCCCTTTGGGGTCCGTGGTGGCGTCGCCCACCAGCATCACGAACTGCGGCGTCCTGGTCCAGTTGGTGAACGCGTGATCGAAGTAGTTCTTGATGGCCTGGAGCGACTTGAGGCCGCCGCCGAACTCGTCATACACGTCGCTCACACGCGCGTGCGCCACGATCCACCCTTCGGACTCGCGATGCGAGATCAGGCGCTCGGCACCGCTCGAGAAGTCGTCGTGAGAGACGACGATGAGGTCGGCCTCGTCTGCCCACAGGTTCGCGGGCTCGCGCCGCTCGACCTCCGTTACCGCGTGATAGCTTCCGCCCTCCGCCGACTCGTAGCGAGTGAACCCGGCCACGTCGTCCTGGAACGTCAGAGAGTAGTCGCTGCCCCCTCCGTCGATGTTCTCAGGGCCGAGGGTCAGCTCCGCGGTCGCGAACGGGTCCGTCACATCGAAGAGCCGGAGTTGGTCCGAACCGAAGTTCCCGACCTCGAACTGCGCCACGCCGGTCTCCCCGGCGTTCGTGAAACCCAGCCTCCCGCCGCGCGCCGTGAACTCTCTGTCGTAGCCAAACTCGAACCAGTCGAGATTCGCGCCGGAGTCCCCGCTGCCCGTCGCCCGGAGCGTGTGATCCCCGTCCGTGAAGTACGAGGTCGGGATCGGGCCGCCCTGATAGATGTCCTCGTCCATGGTCTCGCTGATCCCGCTGAACGAGAACTGCCCAATGTAGTTGTCCTCGGTAGCGCCGTAGGCGATGCGGAAGTCGATGATGTGGAAACCGCTGGTCAGGCCCTGGTATCTCGCCCGCATGCGCGCGTCACCTGCGGCGTACACGTCGTAGAGCGTGAACGGGAGCGTGTAGTTGTCGCCGAAGTACAGGTACTTCGTCCAGTGGTAGAGATCCAGATCATCGTCGTCCGGCGCCACATCGAAGTAGGTGTCCTCCTCGAACCTCACCGTGTCCCGAAAGCTCGGAGGCGTCTCGAGGCCGATCTCGTCGAGCCACGCGGGCCTCGTGTCCATGCGGACGGCAAGATCCGCGTCCTGGGCGAACCAATAGGCGTTCTCGGAACCGTAGCGATCCTCATATCCGACGGGCATGTGCTGCTGTTCAAAGCTGAGCGCGTGGAAGAGAACGTAGTCCGCATCGTCGAAGAGTCCGTCCTCATCCGCGTCAATGACCGCTATGGCAAGCCGCGTCTCCACGAACGGGTCGGGCTCGCCGGCGTCGTACGAGCGCTGGTAGACCGCAACCTCATCCACCGGAACGGTCGCGCCCAGTCCCTCCGACGAGAGCTCGGCGAACTCGAGACGGTGCATCCCGGACTCCGTGGTCAGAATTCTGTACGCCTCGTGGTCCCGCCTGACCCTCATCGCCGCGCGCCCAGGCTCGCTACGCGCCCGCCACTTCGCCGCCTGTCGGTGGTTCAGGACGGTCCTCGCGTAGGTCCTGTCCCATTCGGGCGCAGGGCTGACCGCATTCGTGAGGCCCGAGGGACGTTTCGTCTCGACGATGGAGATCCGGACGACGACCCTCCGATGAAGCGTCAGCGCGCCGGTCCGCGCGGAGTACTGGAAGGGATTGAGGACGACACGGACGACCCGCTGATGCCGGAGCGTGCCCTGATCGCCGAGCTCCGCGACGGCTGCGGGGTACGTTCCTCCGCGGCTGTAGTACTCCTCATCGATGGTGAACCGCTGAATCGGAGTGGCGAAATCGCCGTCCCCGAGTATCTCTTCCGCGGGCGACGGCTCGACACGATGCGACCCCAGGTCCTCTGTCTCGGCCGAGACGACCTCCAGGTGGAGCCGCGCGCCAAACGGTATTCCTACGAGGACGGCCTTCCTGGGAAGCAACGGCAGTCCAGCTACGTCGGTGTGGTCGTACCGCGGCGCACCAACGCGTACATAGGACTCGCCACCGACCGCTATCTCCTCGAGGGAGAAGTCATCGGTGGCGAGCTCTATCAGTATCTCGTTGTCCTCGGAGTCGAGTACGCGCGCCTCGTTCACTGAAGCCGCGGGAACCGCCGTGAGAACGACAAACGCCACGGCCGCCCAGGTAGACCTGTGAAGCATCGTCTTGAACCCCCCGTCAGCACGCCTTCCTCGCCATCCACGTCGGGTTCGCAAGCTCGTCTGAGCGACGGCGCAGTGTGCGCGCTCTCTCGCGCCTAGTGAGTGATCTGCGGCAGGTACACCGCGAAGTCGAAGTCCTCGCTGTTCTCGTCGTCGTGACAGCGCAGACACGTCGCGACCGTTACCTTCCCATACGAACCATCTCGAGCATGGTCCGTGGCCTTCCCGTGACAGACCTCGCACTGGACGTTCCTCATGTTGCTCTGCACCCTGGCAGAGCCGTCGAGCGGAAGGTCCATGGAGCAGGTCGTGTGACATCTCAGACACGCGGGATTGGTGGATTGGTTCGCACGTTCCAGCGTCGCGAACGCCTTAGCATGTCTGGTCTGCGTCCACTGGTCCATCTGAGGCTGGTGACATCTCTGGCACGTCGCCCCCACGCCGAGGCAGTCCTCCGTGTACGGAACTGCCGCCTGCTCAGCGTCGGCGGCGGGTCTCCTCGCGGCCGCCCGACGCTTGTTCGCATCCTCTATGGCGACCTTGTGCTCTTTCAGAAGGAGCGCGACGGCCGCGTCCGACGGGACCTTGTCCCCGAGGTCGAACGTGTGACCCGAGTACCCGAGGTAGGCGCTCTCCTCGTCGAACTGAAGGCGGTAGTCGCACATGCGCTGACCTTTGTATCCGGGCTGCATCAGGACCGTAGTGCCGATCTCGAAAGACTTCGCGGAGTACTGGGCCGCGACCCCGATCAGCATGAAATCGATGCCCGGCATCTCCTCGGCCAGGAGCTTCGACTGCGCGAGTCCCAACTGGCTCAGGAGAACGACGTAGTCCGCCTTTTTGTGGAGCTCCTCCACGACTGCCGGGAGGGTCTCCATGGGCTCACCGATGGTCACGCCGAGCTGCTCGACCGTGTTGTGAGTCCTGATGTCCGCCTCGGGATCGAGCACTCCAGTGATACCGAACTTCACGCCGCCCCGCTCCAGGATCATGTAGGGTTCGACGAAAAGCTCGCCTGTCAATTCATCGTAGACGTTGGCCGACACGACCGGCAGGCCGTGGTCGGCGATCAGCCTCTTCAGGTACTCACCGCCCCTGAAGAGGTCGAAAGCTCCGATGGTCGTCGCCGCACACCCCGACTCCATCATGCCCTTCGCGGTCATCGCGTCGACAAGCTCGGACTCATACGACCTGCGCGTGACGAAACTGCCTCCGTCGAGATGAAGTATGTATGGGGTCTCCTGTGCTGTCTGGTTGATGTAGCCGGCCCTCCGGACCAGCCCGCCTTTCTGGCCCCCGTGTCAGCCACACGGCTCAAGTTCGCCGCGAGTGTCGGAGACCGCGAGAATGGCGATCTCGAACGGTCCGTCAGGCCGCTCGGCTCGCTGGATCACAGCGCAGCCTGCGGCGAGCATGACCAACAGCACTACGAGAAGAAGATTTCTGGTGAGAAACACGGCTGCCTCCTGAAGCCTCCACAGCTGGATGAGAGGGGTACCAACGCAATTTCCACATACAGATGCTATATGCTAACACGGTCCTCAGGGAGGCGCAAGACAGCTCTCCCCCCACGGGCTCTCCCCCCACGCTCTGCGGCCTCCTGCCACAAAACGACGGGACCCCGTGGACTTGCCAAGGGGTCCCGTTGAGCGTTCTTTCGTAGCTCGTGCTGCGAACTACCTGTACAGGGCCTTGATGCCGCCCCAGGTCGCGTCCTCGGTCGGCGAGGCGCCGCAGTCACCGTCGGGGCAAAGACCGCCACCGACACTGCCGTGCGACAGCACGCAGTAGAAGTCGTAGTCCACCGGCTCGTTGCAGTCCGTGATCCAACGAGGATAGTCCGGGTGGTCCAGAATCTCGATGCAGCACTCACCACCAATGTAGAACAGCGTCAGGTAACCGACGCAAACGTCCGGCGGCGCTTCGCAGCCGGTCGACGATACCGTGATACCCGTGAAGATGTCGCCGATCGCCAGACCGCCAGGAAGGATGTTCGTGAAGCTCGGCGGGGCGAAGACGCCCGGACAACTAACCCCCGGGTCCTGAATCGCAAACGATGCCGACGTAAGACCCTGGTCCAGATCGCCGAAGCAGATGTAGGCGTCGAAGGTCTCGTACGGAGCCGGCACGTACGCGTGCACCTTGTCCGGCGGATTGAAATCAATGTAAGCACTAACGTTGGGGTTGCCGCCGGCCAGGGCCGGAACCGCGACCGCCGCGATCATAAGCAGCGTAAGAAAAGTCCTCATCTGTGCAACTCCTTGCTCTCGACTGATGCGATGCATGATGTCTCACCAACACTCGTCATCCGAAACAGTAGTGTGGTGCTAACGTGCCATCCTTCCTACTTCTTCCTTCCTACTTCTTGCATTGACCACACGCTCTATCTCAAGTTTGAGTCGGGAAATAGAACGAAAGCCTCAATGCGTGCACATCAACCTCATCACGACGCCCGTGCAATCCAACTCGGCCGCTAGTGACCGAAGTGACCCGCAAACGTAACGAAATCGAGCGGATTGATCGTTCCGTTCCAGTCGAAGTCGCTGCGCTCGTTCGTGCCGCCAAAGTCGCTGGCGAACGTAACGAAGTCGAGCGGGTCTATCGTGCCGTCGTCATTGTAGTCGAACGTGTTGCACCACAGCGTATCACTGTCGGTCAGCACGACCGTGTAGATCTGGACGTCGACTGTCAGGGAACCGTACATAATGGCACCTGTGCCCTGCGCCTCAAACCTAATGGCGCCGCCAGCGTCCGTCTCGGCGTCTACGGCGTTGATCGAGACATTGCCGCTCCCGGCGCCCGTGACCGTGAAGAAGAAGTTCCCCGACGAGATCCCCTGGATCGGAGTCAGGTCGGTGCGAAGCGCGGTCACAGTGATATACCGGTACGCGGGTCCATCGCCGGCCGGGCACGTGCTCAGTCCCTTGCCGCCGTTGTCCATCGCTACGTACGAGTTATCTGCATCGGGAATACCAGCTCCAGCGACGGTCGCCATGACCAAGACCAGGCAACCTGCCAGAACGCCCACCAGTGTTCTTGACATTTCTTTACCTCCTTCGTACCACTAAACGCGCTGGGATTGCACGCACTTCAGGGCCCATCAATGACAGACCCACAAAAAGACCTGCGAGGCGTCATCTACCTCCTTTCGAGATAGTCCTGCCCACGGTTGATAATGTCAGTTACCACTTCAGAAACTAGTGCTAATCTTAGCACAGCTTGGACTTCTTTGCAAGCACATTCTGGAGAGCCGCCTGCGGCCTTCTCCCGGCCCCCGGACTCACAGGCCCCCGAAATCCAGGCTGAGGAGGGCTGTTTTACCGGATTGCTCCCCGGCTGGCCACCTGGCGATCCCTCCGGATCCACCGTCCACATCCTGTTGGACAGGCCTGGCACGCCCATGGTTGCAATAAGTACTCCCACAGACCGGCCACAGTGACCAAACCGGGCCCACCCAAGGGGCGGGCCCGATTCCTCATCCGGTACACCCATTATATCACACTGTGCGCCCAAGCGCAAGACCTTGAGGCTCCAGCATAGCCCGCACGGCGAACCTCCCGGCAGCTACGCCGCCCAAACTACCCAGCCTGCATCGCTCCGGTCGGTACATGCCACGGGCCCGCTCACTTGAGCGGACCCGTGCTACAAAATCAATTCGGTCGCATACAGCGCAGAGCCACCTTCGATGGATAGCCTACCTGTACAGCGACTTGATGGCGCCCCACGTCTGCGACTCGATCGGCGTGTTCGCGTCACAGCCTTCGTCGCCGGGCTCCGCGTCCTTGCCGATCCCGCCGTGGGTCCACACGCAGAAGAGGTCATAATCCACGGGCTCGGCGCAGTTCACTACCCAACGAGCGTACTCGGGGTGATCGAGGAACGTCACGTCACCAGCGCCGCCCAGGTAGAACAGATCCAGCGTCCCGAAGATCACCGGGTCGATGTACACCCTGCCCGCGTCGGCGTTGATGCACTCGGTCGACGCAAGCGTTATGCCTGTGTTCCAGCTGCCGATGGCCAGGTCGCCAGGAAGCAGGTTCGTGAAGGCGGGCGGCGAGCTGACGCCCTCCGTGACCGACATCATGAACGAGACACTGGTCATGCCGACACCGATGTCCGTGATCCCCAGATACGCGGTGAAGGCCGTGTACGGATCGGGGTCGATACGACTGACTACGCTCGCGTTGTCCGGAGTCGGAGTGGTGAAGGTGACGAACACTTTCGCCCCTTCGTTCCCGGCCTGCGCGAACGCAGGCACGCAGAACGCGACCATGGCGATTGCTATCAGAACATACCTCATCGTCTTGCTCCCTTCCGGTTACTCACACGTGATCCATTCCATGAAATCGCTCATCGTCACAACGTTCTCAGTTGGACAGTCTTCCTCACCTCCTTGGCGCAACCGTCAACGCCCTCATTCTCAAGTCTATGTCCGGTCGGTCTTGTCAGCTGTGGTGGGCGAAACAGGACTCGAACCTGTGACCCCCTGCGTGTAAGGCAGGTGCTCTAACCAGCTGAGCTATTCGCCCGTGTCTCGCCGGTCTTCCGCGACGGCCGTTCGTGTCTCTTCACCCCCACCATGATACCGATCGGGATGACCACGCAGTAGCCCGCGACCAGGAGAACGGGAGCCAGCGTTATCGACCCGGCGGCCAGAGACACAAAGCCGAGCGCGATGAGCACCAGACCACACGCTATGACGATCAGATTTCTGACTCCTGACACGGTCCCTCACAGGTATAGAAAGCCCGCAGCCGATACGTTTTCCGCGTTTCGGCCACCGATGCCCGCCCGAGGCTGGACGCTATCACCCACCCCCGGGACTGTCAAGCGAAAACTCCCCGCCTGTAGGCCGTTCCTGAGCACGAGCCGCCCTGTTTCGCGCCTTTATGTGCTCATCGAAGGTCCGGGTGAATGTGTGGGTCCCGTCGCCGTTCGAGACGAAGAAGAAGTCCTCGGTGCCCGTAAGAGGATTCAGGACGGCGTCGATCGAGGCTACGCCCGGACTGCAGATGGGGCCCGGGGGCAATCCAGTGTTTCTGTAGGTGTTGTACGGCGAATCGACATCCAGGTCGCTGTAGTACACCTTCCGGCGGTACTTGCCGATCGCGTATCTCACGGTCGGGTCGGCCTCCAGCCGCCATCCGTGCTCGAGCCGGTTGTGGTAGACGGCGGCGATCCGGGGACGCTCCCGGTCGAGCATGGCCTCGGACTCCACGATGGACGCCAGCGTCAGAACTTCGAGCACGCTCATGTCGATACTGTCGGCGCGTGCCCTTCTGCGCTGGTCGAAGACGCGCCTGCTCTCACTGACCATCTGCACGATGGCTTCACGCGCCGTCGTGCCGATCCGGAACCTGTATGTGTCAGGGTGAAGGAAGCCCTCGAGTGACGGAGCGGACACTCCCAGCTCCGCCATGAGTTCGGGGTCGTGAACGAGATCCATGAACTCGGCGGGGTCGATGTCGAGCGCGCCCTTGAGGAGCGCCGCGATCTGCGACGCGCGGTAGCCCTCGGGCACGGTCAGATGTCTCCCGGCCACCTCGCCGTACTTCAGGACGAGGATCACCTCCAGTTCTGAGAACTCGGGGCCGAACTCGTAGGTTCCCGCCTGCAGGCTCTGGGTCTGTCCCAGGAACCGAGTCGCGAGGACGAACTTGTCGGGATCGCGGACGAGTCCGATCTCCTCGAGGATTGAGGCGATGCGCCTGACGCTGGCCCCTTCCGGGATCTTGACCAGTACGCGCTCGTCCAGCTCGTGCACGGCTAAGAACCAGAAGGCCTGCGTCAGCACACCGAACACGGTGAGTGCGATCACCGACACCAGGACGAGGTCGCGCACGAACCACTTCGCCCGTATGCGGCTCCACAGTGACCTGTCCCGCGGCTCGCGCGGTGTCGCTTCAACGAACTTGCCCTTCATGTTACCTGTCCGCCCCCCGTCCGAGAGAATCCAGATAGCCTTGGAGTATCACGGATGCCGCCAGCTCGTCGACCCTCCCCTTCCGGTTCCGGGTCGTCTCGCCTCGTTCGTGCATGATGCGCGTGGCCTCAGCGCTGGACAGTCGCTCGTCGTGAAGAACGACGCGGGCGCGTGTCGCGTCTTCGATGGCCACGGCAAGCTCCCTGGACCTCACCGCCCTCGCCCCTGTGGTGCCGTCCATTCTGATCGGATGGCCCAGGACCACGACGCGAACGTCCATCTCATCACAGAGCTGTGCTATCGCGGCAGCGACTCCCCGGTCATCGAGGCCCGTCAGTGTGTCCAGTGGTCGCGCCAGCAGCCTGCTCTCATCACTGACCGCAACACCCACTCTCACCTCGCCGGGGTCGATCCCGAGCACCCGCCCGGTCTCGCCGTTCGGATACCTCAAGACCGACAGAAGCGCGGCGAAGTCCGGCGGCATCGGTGAGGACACGCTGACCTCACCCTTCCCCGACGGATGCGGAAAACGAATCTCCCGCGCGTGCAGCGCCTGTCGCGACGCGAGCGCGTTGATCCTCTTCGCCTGACGTCTGTAGTGCGGTGGTACGTC
This sequence comes from Candidatus Eiseniibacteriota bacterium, assembly GCA_030609365.1. Lineage (GTDB taxonomy): Bacteria > Joyebacterota > Joyebacteria > Joyebacterales > Joyebacteraceae > JALGZG01. Next base: position 13,068 of record JAUWCJ010000002.1, read on the forward strand.
ACCGAAGACGCTCTTGACTCCGCCGTAATCGCCATCTCCCAGAACGGACCTGCGGAGGTGACTCATGTGCACGCGTATCTGGTGGGTGCGTCCCGTCTCGAGCCCGAGCTCAAGGAGGCTCGCGAACGGGAACTTCTCCCTGACCCGCCAGGACGTGACCGCCGGCCGGCCGGTCGCGACGACCGCCATCCGCTTCCTGTCGGTCGCCCGCCGCCCGATGGGCTCATCGACGACACCCTCCGACTCGCGGAAGATGCCCCACACGAGCGCCAGATAGACCTTCTTGACCTTCCGCGCCTGGAACGCCTCGCTCATCACCCTGTGCGCGATATCGTTCTTGGCAACGACGATGAGGCCGGTGGTGTCCTTGTCCAGCCGATGAACGATGCCCGGCCTCAGGTGCCCGCCGACAGCCGACAGCCCGCCCCCTCGACCCAGGAGCGCGTTTACGAGTGTGCCCGTCAGCGAGCCCGGCGCAGGGTGAACAACCATGCCCGCGGGCTTGTCGATCACCATAACGTCATCGTCCTCGTACATGACATCGAGCGGGATGTTCTCCGGCGCGGCGGTAGGTGCGAGCGGCTCCGCCACGTCCCCTTCGATGACATCGCCGGGGGCAACCTTCGTGGATGGCTTGACGCGCTCGCCGTTCAGCGTCACCAGACCATCGACGATGATCTCCTTCGCTCGTGTCCGGGAAAGCTCGGGGGCGTGTATGCCGAGGTAGTGGTCCAGTCGGTCCTGCGGGCTGTCCTCGGGCACGATCAGGACGATGTGCCGGCTCATTGACCGTCTCCCGCACCATCGGGCTCGGCCTCACGACCGTTGGCCGCGCCGCCGAGGAAAACGAGGCTTATGGCCAGGAGAGTTACACCGATGGTAATCGCACTGTCGGCGACGTTGAAGGCCGGCCACCTGTAGCCGCTGCCGCCGATGTCTATGAAATCGACGACCGCTCCGATGCGGATGCGGTCGATCAGGTTCCCCACCGCCCCACCCAGGATCAGACTGAAGGCGAGTCTCTCGACTCTCCGTACCCTGGCGAGTTGCTTCGCGAGCACCGCTATCGCCAGCGCCGCAATGATGGAGACCACGATGAACCAGTTGCCGCGTCCGCGGAGCAGACCGAAGGCGCCGCCGGTGTTGGACGTTCTCGTCAGCCGGACGACCGAGCCGACAACGTCAATCGACTGGCCCATCTGCATGGCATGCACAACCACCCTCTTCACCACCTGATCCAGAGCGGTGATGACGAGGGCGGTCGAGAAGAACCACAACTGAGCCCGGGGCGACGCTCCCCGGCTACTGCCCGAGAGACCCATTCTCCTCAGCCTTCTTACATTCGATGCACAGACGCGCGTGAGGTACGACCTCCAGCCGGGCCTTCTTGATCTTCGTCCCGCAGGCACAGCAGACGCCGTACGTCCCGCCCTTGAGACGCGCCAGGGCCTCGTCGATGTGGTAGAGCAACCTGCCCTCAGACGAGGCCATGTGATACGCCTTCTCCCGCTCTTCCGCGTCACTGGCCTGGTCGGCCATATGGACGGAGTAGGCGGACAGGTCACCCGCCGCGTCGCGTTGGGAGTCACTGAAGATCTTGTCCTCGAAGTAGCCGAGCTCCTTCAGAAGCTTCAGGCGCTCTTCGATCAGTCTCTCTTCAAAGTGCTGGGTATCCTTCTTGTTCAACTGTCACCTCCGGCATACGAACTCCGGGATCACCCCGAGCTGCCACGTTCGACTCGCTCGACGGCAATCCGTGCCAACTCGCCGTTCACGTCCCACTCCTTCTCGAACTCCCCCGCTCCCGCTCCCTCCGTGATGCTAACGGCAAGTGTCTCCGCGGCAACTCGGGACAGGAAGCGCTCCATTGCTGCCTTCAGTCTGTCGCCGGCCTCGTACGTGACGTTGATCCTGTCCGTCACGTCGAAGCCCGCTTCCTTGCGCATGAACTGGATCTTGTTGATCATCTCGCGGGCAAACCCCTCGTCCACGAGATCGTCCGTGAGTGTGGTGTCGAGCGCGGCCGCAAGCGTACCGTCGCTCTGTACCGCGAACCCCTCTCGCCCCTTCGTACCTATCTCAACGTCGTCCGGCTCGACGACAGCCGCGTCGTCACCGACGCTGACACTGACGTTCTCTCCTGCCGAGAGCCTCGCCACGTCGTCCGCCGGCATGCTGCGGATCGCCTCCGCAACCTGGTTGACGTTCTTCCCGTGCTTCGGGCCGAGCGCCGGGAAGATGGGCGAAGCCGTGAGACTCGTCAGCTCCTCGGCGACCGCCCATTCCATCTCCTTGACGTTCAGCTCCGCCAGAACAAGTTCGCCAAGCGCGATCACGCCGGCGCGGTCGGCCTCCGCAACACCGGCAACCAGGAGTCTGCCGAGTGGCTGACGGATCTTGATGTTCGACACGTTCCTGGCGGCGCGCCCCAGCACGACCACCGAGCGCGCGATGTCCATCGACGACTCGAGTTCGCTGTCGATGGCGGATGGCTCCGACTCCGGGAACGCGCACATGTGCACGCTCGAAGGCAGGTCGCCACCTCCGCCGCCGCGCAACCGGCCGTAGATGGCTTCGGACAGGAAGGGCGCGACCGGCGCCATCGCCGTCATCGTGGCAAGCAGCACCTCGCGCAGCGTCGAATAGGCGGCCTTCTTGTCCTCGTCCATCTCGCCCCTCCAGAACCTGGCGCGCGACAGACGCACGTACCAGTTGGAGAGGTCCTCAAGGACGAACTGCTGCAGCTTCCTGACCGCCTTCGTGATGTCGTAGCCTTCCATGTCGGCGGTGACAGCGGCGATCGTTGAGTTACAGCGTGAGACTACCCACCTGTCGATGGTCGGCCTGTCCGCAAGAGGAGCGAAGTGCTCCTCCGGGTCGTAGCCGTCTATGTTCGCGTAGAGCGCGAAGAAACCGTACGTGTTCCTGAGCGTGTCGAGCACCTTGCTCGCCACTTCCTTGACGCCGCCCACGTCGAACCTTGTCGGGACCCACGGCGGACTCGTCGACATCAGATACCAGCGGAGCGCGTCGGCGCCCTGTTCCGCCATGATCTCAAAGCTGTCGACGGTGTTGCCGACCGACTTGCTCATCTTCTTGCCGTGCTCGTCCAGGATCATGTCGTTGACGACGCAACGCTTGAAGGACGACGTCCCGGATATGATGGTCGAGATCGCCAGCAGCGAGTAGAACCATCCCCTGGTCTGGTCGACGCCCTCCGCAATGAAGTCCGCCGGGAAGCTCCGTTCGAACTGCTCCACATTCTCGAAGGGCCAGTGCCACTGCGCGTACGGCATGCTGCCGGTGTCGAACCAGCAGTCTATGACCTCCGGCGTGCGCGTCATTACGCCCCCGCACTCGCCGCACGTGAGCTTCACATCGTCGACGGAGGGCTTGTGAAGGTCGACCTCGTCGGGAACCGTGCTCCCGCCGCGCTCGCGTAGCTCCGCGATGCTGCCGATGGCGTCCTGCTGCTCGCACTTCTCGCAGATCCAGATGTTCAGAGGCGTGCCCCAGTAGCGGTCGCGCGAAACGGCCCAGTCGACGTTGTTCTCGAGCCAGTCGCCGAGCCTGTTGGCGCCGATCTCCTTGGGATGCCACTTGATCTTTGCGTTATTCTCGATCATCTCACTCTTGAACTGCGTCGTCCGCACGTACCACGAATGCCGCGCGTAGTACACGAGCGGCGAGTCGCACCGCCAGCAGAACGGATAGGTGTGCGTGATGGTGGCGCTCTTGTAGAGGAGGCCGCGCTTCTCCAGGTCCTCGGTGATGAGCGGGTCGGCGTCCTTGATGAACATCCCGGCCCACGGCTTCACATCGGACGTGAAGCTGCCCGTGTCGTCGACGGGCTGGACGAATGGCAGGTCGTGCTCGACGCCAACGCGGTAGTCGTCCTCGCCGAAGGCCGGCGCCGTGTGGACGATGCCCGTGCCGTCCTCAAGCGTGACGAAGTCCCCGCCGATCACGCACCAGGCCTTCTTGTCGACCGGAACGTATGTGTAGAGCGGCTCGTACTCCTTGCCGATGAGGTCGAGGCCCATGTAGCTCTCCAGGATCTCATACTCCTCTTCCAGCACGGACAGGAGCGCCTCGGCCAGTATGAGGTTCTCGCCCCCCGACTTCACCTTGACGTAGCTCTCGGTGGGCGCGACGGCAAGCGCCACGTTGGATATCAGCGTCCAGGGCGTCGTCGTCCACACGAGGAAGGACGTGTCCGGGTCTTCCTTGAGCTTCATCCTGATGAAGACCGACGGATCGACCGCGTCCCTGTAGCCTTGGGCGACCTCGTGGCTCGACAGCGGCGTCCCGCAGCGCGGGCAGTACGGCAGGATCTTGTGACCCTTGTAGATGAGGTCGCGGTCCCACATCAGCTTGAGGATGTGCCAGACGGATTCTACGTAGTCGTTGGTGCACGTGACGTAAGGGTCGGACATGTCGACCCAGTAGCCCATGCGGCGGGTCAGCTGCTCCCACTCGTCCTTGTACGTGAACACGCTGTGCAGGCACTTCTCGGTGAACTCGGCGACGCCGTACTTCTCGATGTCTTCCTTGCTCTCGAGGTTGAGCTGCTTCTCGACCCCGATCTCGACCGGCAGGCCGTGCGTGTCCCACCCGGCCTTCCGCTCGACGAGGAAACCCCTCATCGTCTTGTAGCGGCAGATGGCGTCCTTCACGGTGCGCGCGAGCACGTGATGCGTTCCCGGATGGCCGTTCGCCGTGGGAGGACCCTCGAAGAAGACGAACCTCGGGGCCTCCGCACGCTCGTCCGTGCTCCTCCGGAACGTATCGTCACTGTCCCAGAACTCGAGGACTTCCTGCTCGATGTCCGGTAGCGACTGGCTCTTCTGTAGTTCCCTGAAGCTCATGTTCTCCTCTTGCGTCGCCCCCGCGCCGTGTGCCAACGCGTTGTGCGTCAACGCGGTCCCCTGGGCGCGTGGCCCTAGGCGCGTGGCCCTGGGCGCGTGGCCCTAGGCGCGTGGCCCTGGGCGCGTTCTACATCTCTTTGATCAGGCGGAAGACCAGCTGGGTCAGCTTCGGCTCGGCGCCGGCGGCGACCTTGAGTATCTCCTCGTGGCTCGCGGGCTTGAGAGCGTCCGCCAGGCATATGTCGGTGATCACGGCCAGACCCACAACTCGCATCCCACCGTGTATGGCCACGATGTTCTCGGCGACCATCGACATGCTGACGACGTCCCCGCCGATGGTGGTCAGGTAGCGGTACTCCGCCGCCGTCTCGAGGTTCGGTCCGGCCACGCCCACGAAGACACCCTTCCTCAGGCGGATCTTCTCGTCGAGTGCGATGTCCTCAGCGAGTCGGACGAACTCACGGTCATAGGGCTGCGACATATCGGGGAAACGGGGTCCCAGCGACTCGTCGTTGGGGCCGATGAGCGGGTTGTCGCCCGTCAGGTTGATCTGGTCGACGATGGCGACGATGTCGCCCTTCTCGTAGAGCGGGTTCATACCGCCCGAGGCGCAGGTCAGGATGAGCTTCCCCGCGCCCAGCGCGCGCAGCACGCGGGTCGGGAAGGTCACCTCCTGCATCGTGTAGCCTTCGTAGTAGTGGACGCGCCCGTTCATCAGCGCCACGGGCTTGCCGCTGACGGTCCCGAGCACCAGCTCGCCGGCGTGGCCCGCAACCCCCGACTGAGGGAAGTGCGGGATGTCACCGAACGGAATGGTGGCGTCCTCTTCCATGCGGCTCGAGAGATTGCCCAGACCGCTCCCCAGAACAACGGCGACCTCGGGCACGACCGCGGACTGCTTGCGTATGAACGCGACGGCCTCGTCTATCTTCTGTGTCAGCTTGAGTGTGTCTGCCATGAGTTTCTCGGTCCTCCGGTATTGGTTACGTTCTTATTGCCCGCGCCGCTGGTTGCACGGCGCCGCGCGGCGCCGTCCGCTCCTACGCCTGCCCGCGTCTACTTGAGGCGAGCTGCCAGCTGGTAGAGCGTCGCCACCAGGAACCTCTGAATGAAGTAGATGGCGAAGAACGCCAGCATCGGCGAAAGATCGAATCCTCCCTGAACGACGAAAGGCAGCTTCCTCCTGAGCCAGGCCAGGAGCGGGTGCGTTATCTGCCTCAGGAACATCACTGCCGGGTGCACGGATCGCGGCGCAAACCACGAGACGATCACCACGACAAAAAGCGCTATCATATAGAGGAGCAGCGCGATGTCGATAATGGTAGCGATGGCGCCTATGAGATTGCCAACTGCGAACATGGTCTCTATCCCCGCTCCCCGAAGATCGCTCTGCCTACCCGCACGATCGTGGCGCCTTCCTCGATGGCCACCTCAAAGTCGTTGGTCATGCCCATCGAGAGGTGATCCATCGAGACGCCCGGGATAACGCTCTCCTCTATGATGTTTCTCAGCTCCCGAAGTCGCCTGAAGCACGGGCGGACGTCCTCGGGGTCCGGCAGGAACGCACCGATAGTCATTAGCCCAAGGATCCGAAGCCCCGGCAGGTCGGCCATCCCCTCGATGGCCTCGACCGTCTCATCGGGCTCAAGCCCGAACTTCGTCTCCTCGCCGGACGTGTTCACTTCGACCAGCACGTCGATCTCACTGCCTGTCGACTCGCAGGCGGTGGAGATCTCGCGCGCCAGCCGGATGCTGTCCACCGACTGGATCATATCGAAGAGCGGCAGCGCCTTCCTGACCTTGTTGGTCTGAAGATGCCCCACCAGGTGCTTCTCGACGGGTGGAAGCTCGTCTGTGAACTTCCGCTCAGCCTCCTGAACCCGGTTCTCTCCGATGCAGGTGGCCCCCGCCTCGATGGCCTCGACGATGCGAGCCGGCTCTACCGTCTTCGTGACGGTCACCAGCTTGACGTCACCCGGGTCTCTGAACGCCCGGGACGCTGCGGCTTCGATGCGGCCGAGGACCTCCCTGACGTTGTCGGCGATGGCCATGATGCTGTCTCCGGCACGAGTTCACTAGAACCATGTATTATAGCCTCCGATCTGGGGCTCGGCAACGCAAAACGGCCGCCGCGGCACTCCCCGGAACACGCAGGTGGGCCCTGGACAGCCTGAAAACACCCGCTGTGCGGGCTTTTGCACTTGCCGGGTCACAGCGGGAATGGTAGCCTCTTGGGACTGATAGCTCATCTGTGACGATGTCGAGATACGCACCTCAGGGACCTGGAGGAGAACCGAATGGGCAAGACGGTTGCAAGCGACTTCAAACCACGGGTTCTGGTCTTCTGCTGCAACTGGTGCGCGTACGCCGGCGCCGATCTGGCAGGCGTCTCCAGGCTCAAGATAACGCCACATTTCCGGGTTATCAGAACCATGTGCTCGGGCCGCGTCGATCCGGAGCTGATTCTCGAGGCCTTCGCCGAGGGAGCGGACGGGGTCATGGTGGCGGGATGCCACCCCGGTGACTGCCACTACATGGAAGGCAACTACAAGGCCATGCGGCGCATGGCCTTCCTGAAGAAACTGGTCGCGGACCTCGGTCTCGAACCGGACAGGCTTGCGCTCGAGTGGGTCTCGGCCGGCGAGGGAGGCAGGTTCCGCGAGGTCATCAACGGGTTCGTCGAGCAGATCATCGAGCTTGGGCCCAGCCCGATCGGGAAGAGGGCCGAGGCGAGAACCCGCAAGGCGGAGCCGACCGCGGCGAATCAGTAGGCGGCGCGTCGGCAGTCGCGAGCCCGCACCGAACTGGCGGGCGGCGGCGGCGCACCAGTAATCGGGTGACCGAAGGACAACGGGAACGGCGGCAGCGAAAGCTGCCGCCGTTCTCCGCGTCAGGCAATGGCCCTGTCCCTCTATCTGAACATCGACTTGATCTCGCCCCAGCTCGCGGGCCTCACGACGGTGGTCTCGCATCCGACGTCGAGCGCTCCGATGAGCCCGCACTCGGGGGCATTCGCGGGCGCGCACGGGGACGCGGCATCGATCGAGAAGTCGCCGGTGGCGGCCCCGCAGAACAGCGGGTCCTCACAGAGGTTTCCGTCAATCCCCGCGAAACCCGCGACGCAGCCGACCCAGTCGCCGCCCCAGTTCCCGTAGAGGTCGCAGCACGAGAGCGTCAAGGGCCCGACGTCTTCATTGCATTGAACCGCGCCACCGAATGTGTTCAGGGCGATGATGGAGTTCCCGATATACGGCGCCGCGTCCGTGGAACAGAACACCCCACCTCCGGTGGGCGCCGCGTTCAGGACAACGGTGGCGTTAGTGACAGAGCTCGTACCTGATCTGAGGTAGAGCCCGCCGCCGTGCGTCTCGGCCACGTTCTCCGCGACGACGCAGTCCCTGAACGGCCCCGTGTAATGGGTGAGAGACGCACCACCTCCCGTCCGTGCCTCGTTGCCGAGGAACGTGCATTGCCTGATCGGAGCCGCGGTGTTCTGGCAGCTCATGCCTCCGCCCTGGTCCCCCCGGTTCCCGACGAACGTACAGTCATCGAACGACGCGGGCGGACCCCAGTTGTCATCCTCGTTGTAGCAGTACACGCCCCCGCCGACGCCGACCTCCTCGCCCGTCGCCGTATTCGAGGAGAACACACACGACGTCACGGTCGCCTTAGCCATGTCCACGGCCAGCCCCCCGCCGAATCCCACCCAGCCGTGGATCGCGTTCCCCTCGAAGACGCAGTCGGTGATCACCGCGTAGTTGCTGTTCATGATGCAGACTGCCCCCCCGAACCGGTAGTTGGTTGGGCCGTGGCCCCAGTTGTCCGTGAAGGTCGAGCCCGTGATCGACGGCGACGAACCGTAGTCGAAGATCGCGCCGCCCGTGAGCGCCGAATTCCCGGTGAAGTCGCACGCGTCTACGTAGACGTACATGTCGTAGTCCAGCATGAGCGCGCCCCCGTACAGCGCCGAGTTGCCCGTGAAGGAGCAGTCGTTCAGCACCGTGCGCCCGTGGGCCGTGCAGATGGCGCCGCCTCTGACCCCGGACTCGTTCGCGTCGAAGATCACGTTCTCCAGAAACGGTCCGGCCGACGAGATCACGCTGAGCGCGCCGCCATCATTCGTGGCCCAGTTCGCCGTGAGCACGCAGTCGTCGATCGTCGGCCTTGAGATGCTACGACAGAATATCGCGCCGCCGTTGTCGGCGGATCCGTTTGTAATGGTGAAACCGCTCAGCCGCGCTGCCATGGGCTCGGCGGAGTGGAAGTCGAAGGCGCGCGCCGCGGACTCGCAATCGATCACCGTGTCCTCGGGCCCGCACTCCGACACCACGACGATCGCCTTGCCGGCGAAGTCGAGGTCGCGGTTGTGTGGCCCGGTGTAGGTGCCGGGGGCGACGCGGACCGTGTCCCCGATGACGGCGGCCTCGATGCCATCACGGAGAGTGAGATAGTCACCGCCGCCCGAGCAATCGACGACGATCACGGATCCGAGGGAGACGCTGGCTGTCATGAGGAGCGCGAGAGCGGCTAGCGGGAGCAGACGCTTCATGGAACACCTCCTTTGTTCCGCAGGGGGTGTCGCCAGAGGTGGGTACTTTCATCGTAGCGGAGGCCTAACTCCCGGTCAACATCCGATATTCGGTCTAAAAGACAGGGGGAACCCGGGCAACCGGCTTCCCCCTGAGCACACAATCACACTGCGCGACCTGCAGCGCCTAGCTCGCCCTTTTGAACACGCACGACACGACCGTGCGGTCGTTCCCGCCCATCGACACCATGAGGCCGTAGGGCTTGTTCGCGTCCTGCACGAGCTTCTGGCCGTCGGGCTTCCCGGTGAACTGCATGACGATGTCCGCCGCCTGCCTGACGCCGGTCCCGCCCGTGTAGTGGCCGTAGCCCACGAGTCCGCCGGACAGGTTGGTCGGCATCGCTCCCGTGGGAGCCGTCCCGCCCTCGCGAACGAAGTCGAACGCCTCGCCGTATCCGCAGATCCCTATCGCCTCGAGCGACAGGATCCCACCGATGGTGAAGCAGTCGTGGACCTCGAGCATCCCGATGTCCGAGGGCTTGATGCCGGCCATCTCCATCGCGGCCTTGGCGGCACGCGCGCTCGTCGTGAGCTTCGTCTGGTCCTCGGGGTCCTTCGAGATATCGGCGACGACCTGGCCGAAGCCGAGGAGCTCCACGGCGTCCTTCTTGTCCACGCCGAGCTTCGAAAGCCCCTCCTCCGACGCGAACACAACGGCGGACCCTCCGTCCGAGACCTTCGAGCAGTCGTAGACGTTGATGTAGTCGCAGAACGTCTTGCCGTTCGGCTTCGTCATGCCGGTCGCCAAGAGATCCTCGGTGCTGTTGTGATGCTCCTGTGCCTTCGGGCACTCGCGGGCGTTCAGCACCGCTCGCTCGTACCACCTGGCCATCGCCTCACGCACCTTGTCGTACCCGAACTTCTCGTACGCCGCACCGGCTCTGTCCGAGAACTTCGCGGGGAAGAAATAGGCGTGGCCCGACTTCCTCTGTGACGCGTAGTGGCCCGCGCCTCCCAGAATGTCCGCGCCGTAGATGGCCTTGACCGTATTCTGGACCTCGAATCCGACCGTCAGAACGGTGTCCGCCATGTCCGAGAGGATGGATTTCGCGGCGGTCGTGAGCCCCAGCCCGCCGGACCCGCACGCGCCCTCGACACTGACGAGAGGCTTGTACTCGAGCGTTGCATCGATGAGCGGCATGAGAGCCGGGAGGTTCCCCTGACGATTGAATCGCGGCGCCATGAAGTTCGCGATGACACCCTCGTCGATGTTCGCCGCGTCGTTGATCTGTGCGAGCGCCCCCCGCCCCGCCTCGGTGATGTAGTGTTCGATGCCGGGACGTGGTTTCTTGGGGTGGAACTCCTTCCTGCCGGTTCCGAGAGACACGGTGTTGTACGCCGCCGTGGCGTAGATGGGCTTCCTGAGTGACTTCATCGCTTCCCTCCTACCGCACCGCGTCGACCATCAGGTCGACGTGCTTGTTGATGGGCCCGTAGAGATGGTAGAAACCGTTCATCATCACGCCGTTGACGTCGTCGGCCGAGTTGGCGACTCCGTCGGACACGAGCTTCTCCCCTATCTCCCTCGAACGGACGAGGTATGCCTTCGCCAGGTTGGAACCGAGAGCGCCGGAGTTCGCCAGATTCCCGAAGTAGACCTCCAGCTTCTCGTCCTTCTTCGGATCCATGAGAAGCGCGCGCCAGGGCGCGTGGCCGTCGGGCAGACTCCCGAGCTTCTTGTCGAGCGTCGCCGCCCAGTCGCCGTCCGCGAACATCACGTAGCCGCCCTTCGACAGGTCGTAGATGCCCGCCGGCCGCCCACCCTCGTACTTGAGGAAGCCGTCCTTCTGGCTGCCGTCGGCGTGCTGTCCACCCATCACGCCTGCTTCCGCCATCCGGTTCAGGAGGTCGTCACTGAGCGTCTCGCCCTCAATGTGCTCGGTCATGACGTTCATTATGAACCGGCAGACGTCGATGCCGACGTAGTCGATGAGCTGGAAGATGCCCATCGGCCGGATCATGAACTCCTGGCTGACCCTGTTCATCATGTAGGCGGCCTCGGCCTCGCCGGCATCCTGTGCGAGCTTCTTCACCTCGGACGTCGCGTGGAGGATGTCCCTCATGAAGTGGCCGTTCCCGATGAACCCGGCTATGTCGTTCGCCAGGAAGACCTTCTTGCGAAGCTTGCCGGCCAGTTCCTGACCCGCCTCGACCAGCTCCGGTTTGACGCCCTCGGGCGAGATGAGCTCCAGGAGCTTCTGCACCGCCGGCGGATTGTAGAAGTGGTAGCCGATGATGCGGCCGTTCAGGGGAACGCCCTTGTCGATGACGCCGATGGGAATCGATGATGTGTTCGTCAGGTAGTAGGCATCGGGACACAGCGCGTCGATTTTCTTGAGCACGTCGAGCTTGATGTTCTTGTCCTCGATGATGGCCTCGAAGATGAGCGTCGAGCCCTTGATCGCCTCGAGGGACGTCGTGGGCCGGCAGAACGACAGCGCGTCCTCGACGAAGGCGTTGATGATCTCCCCGTTCTCCACGAGGTCCGCGCGGTCCGCGTAGGCAGCTCTGAGAGCGATCGTGCTCTTCTCACCCAGCTTCGTCAGCTGTGCCCGGAGGTACGACATGAGGCCCGTGAGGGCACCCTGATCAACGTCCATCAGCGTGAGGACGTAGCTCTTGTCGCCCCCCGACGCTATCTTCTGTCTTGCCATCTCCTGGGCGAGAAGAAGAGCGATGCCGCTCCCCATCTTGCCCGCCGCGCCAAGCACGGCCACGTTCTCTAGTCTGGCATCAAGATCCATCCATAACTCCCTTCCGTTTGATTGTGTCTCCAGCGTCTGCAGTTCCATGTTCAGCAGGCTCCGATGGGTCGAAGCAGTGGCGGCACCGCGCCTCGTAGACCTCCGAGGCGCCCACCACCACGCGCTCCGTGGACTGCGTGATGCGCTGCGTCCTGTTCGCGGGCTTCCCGCACTGCATGCACACGGCGAGCGTCTTGGTTATGTACTCCGCTACCGCCAGAAGCGCGGGCATGGGCTCGAACGGACGTCCCATGAAGTCCTGGTCAAGCCCGGCAACGATGACCCGGACGCCGCGGTTCGCGAGTTCCTCGCACACCTCGGGCAGCTTCGGGCCGAGAAACTGGCCCTCGTCGATGCCCACAACCTGGATGTCCGGCCCGACGTAGCCCGGGATCTCAGATGCGTCCTCGATACGAATCGACTCGATGCACCTGTCGTCGTGCGAGACGATGTCATCTTCGTCGTAGCGGTCGTCGATACGCGGCTTGAACGCCACGATCTTCTGCTTCGCGATCTTCGCCCGTCTCAGGCGGCGTATGAGCTCCTCGCTCTTGCCCGAGAACATGCTGCCACAGATGACCTCGAGCCAGCCCGTGTCGTCGCATCTTCCGTGAGTCATCGTCGGTTCCTCTAATCTCAGTGTGTTTCAGCCGGTCCCTGTGTGTCTCAGCGAGATGTCCCCGAACCAGATCTCGCGCGTGGCGCCCGTTTCGTCCTGGATGACGAGCGCGCCCGACTCGGCGAGGTCTGTCACAACCCCTGTGGCACGCTGGTCGAGTCGTTCGCCGTCGGCGCCTTGCTCCTGCGGCGTGTTCGCTGCTCGCGGCGTGACGGCCACCTTCCGCCCAAGCGTGCTCGAGAGCTCGCGCCAACGCTCCCGGAACCCCGCGATCCCCTCACGTTCGTACCGCTCGAAGCACTGCTCCAGCGCGAGCAGTGTCGCTCTCAGCACATCGAGCCGCGCGACGGGCCGGTGCCGCGCCAGTTGCAGCGACGTCGCGGCGCCAGCCAGCTCGGCGGGTAGATCGTCCTCGGAGAGGCCGACGTTCAGGCCGATACCCAGCACCGCGCTCACGACCCTCTCCCCCGCGGTCTGCATCGACTCGACGAGGAGTCCTCCCAGCTTCCGGCCGCCAACGAGCAGGTCGTTCGGCCACTTGACCCGCACGTCGAGCCCGGTGAGTTCCCGCAGAGCGTCCGCGACCGAGACCGCCGCCGCTACGCTGAGCGGAGCGAGTCTCTCCGCCGACGCACCGCTCTCGAGCAGAACTGACATCCATACGCCCATACGATCTGGCGAGAACCACGTGCGCCCGGACCGACCCCTGCCCCCGGTCTGCTCGTCGGCCAGCACCACCGTGCCGACCGCAGCGCCTTCCAGCGCCAGCGCCTTGAGCCTGTTGCTTGTCGAGTCCACCGTCCGCAGGTAATGGACGGTGCGCCCGACACGGGCCGTAGCGAGACCGAGATCACACGGGCCGTCGAGCACGGTCCCGGGCTCGACGCCGAGGTCGGCGGCTCCTCCACCGGCTCGCTCCCCTGCATCACCGGCGCGGGGCACGCCCTCGCCGCCTTCTCCGGGCGGCGCCGTCACCTGCTCCGGACCTGTCCGGAGAGGTCACCCACGTTGCGAATCCGTTCCTCCGCGAGGACGTTCGCCGCCTCGGCGGTGCTGATCCCGCGATCGTGCGCGACCCGGAATACCTTCTTGAGCATCAAGTAGATGCCCTCGGCGCACCGCATTGCACGCTCCATCGAGAACCCGGCGATCTCCTCGGTGACCGCGATCAGGGCGCCTGAATTGAATACAAAGTCCGGGGCGTAGAGAATGCCCCTGTCCGCCAGAAGCGTCACGTGCTCGGGTTCGGCGAGCTGGTTGTTCGCCAGGCCCGCGACGACGCGGCAGGAGAGCCGCGGGATAGTCTCGGGATTGAGCACCTCGCCTACGGCGCATGGACACCAGATGTCGCACTCGACATCGTAGATGTCATCCGGATCCACGATGGTGATGCCCAGCTCGTCGTGAGAGCGCTGAGCGACTCTGGAATCGAAATCGCAGGCAATGACCTTCACGCCGGACGCGACGAGCGCCTTCGCAAGTCCGGCACCCGCCCTGCCAAGACCCTGCACCGCCATCGTGAGTCCGGACAGCCCCGGGCCCGCGCCCACCTCCTCGAGACACGCCAGGAGGCCGGCGATGGCGCCGTGAGCGGCGATCGGCGCCGGGTCCCCGCATCCGCCGTACGCGGTGTGCAGGCCGACGACGTGTTCCGTCTCGACACGGACGCGCTGCATGTCCTCGACGTCAGTACCCAGACCCTGCGACGTGATGTAGCGCCCGTTCAGGCTCGCTATGTGTCTCCCGAGCGCCCGGAACAACAGCTCCGTCTTGTCCTTCTCCGGATCGCCCATGATGACGGCGGAACCGCCGCCGAAGTTGAGACCGGCCGCCGCGGCCTTGTAGGTCATAGAGAAGGACAGTCGGAGCGCGTCCTCGAGCGCGTCCTCTTCGCTCTCGTAGACACGCATGGTCGTCCCGCCGATGGCGGGACCCAGGACCGTGCTGTGTATAGCGACGATCGCGCGGAGACCCGCGACCTCGTCGAACGCGAAGCTCACCTGCTCGTGCTCGGCGTGCTCCAGAGCCTTGAAGACTTCCATTTGGGACCTCCGCCCGCGCGCGACCGAATCATGCCGCGCGGCGCCTGCCGCTATTCCGGCTGCTTCTTAATCCAACTCGCGGGACGCTTCTCGAAGAACGCGGTGATACCCTCTCGCGCCTCGCCGCTGGCGAAGCAGAGCCCGAACGCGTCGGACTCGTGGGTGCCGCCGGCGTCCACGTCGGTGCTGGTGCCCTTGTTGACGCACGCCTTCACCAGTCCGACGGCCGCCGGACCGTTTCTTGCGATTCGCACCGCCATCTCCTTCGCGGCGTCCAGGAGCTCGTCGGGCTCCACGACCTTGTTGACGAGACCCCACGAGAGCGCGGTCGCAGCATCAATCGGAGCGCCGGTCAGGAGCATCTCCTTGGCGCGACCGAATCCAACGAGCCTCGGGAGCCGCTGGGTGCCCGCGAACCCGGGCACGATACCGAGCGTGACCTCGGGCTGACCCATCTTGGCCTTCGTGGACGCGATCCGAACATCGCACGCCATTGCCAGTTCGAGCCCGCCGCCCAGCGCGAACCCGTTGATGGCCGCGATGACGGGCTTCGGGAGATTCTCCACGATCGAGAACGTCCGCTGGCCGTGCTGCGAGATGCCCCTGGACTGCATGCCGTCTTTGGCCTGGAGCTCCGAGATGTCCGCGCCCGCGACGAACGCCTTCCCGGCGCCCGTAACGATGATCACCCTGACGTCCGCATCTCCACCCAGCTCGAGCATCGCGTGGCCGATCTCGGTCATGGTCTCGATGTTGATGGCGTTCAGAGCATTCGGACGATTCATCGTGACGACCGCGATCTGTCCGTCCTTCTCAACCGTGAGGTTCTTGAGGTTCATCTCTCCTCCGCTTCGTTGCACGACGCCGGCCCGCCCTCGACCGTCTGGGGGTAGGTCTTCGCCGTCTCTTTACCCCTGAGCACCCTCAGGCACCCAAGCGCGAGCGCCTTGAGTTCGTCCTCGCCTGGCACAATGACCGTCTTCCCGAGGAAGGCGATCTTCGCCTGGAGTCTCTCTATTATGTACTCGTTGTTGGCCAGCCCTCCGGTGAGCACCACCGCGTCCAGCTCTCCGTCCATCGCCACGACCATGGCCCCTATCTCTTTCGCGATCTGATGGACCATCGCCGCGACGACGCGCGCGGCTTCCTCGTCGCCGGATTCGATCCGGGCGACTATGGCGTCCGCGTCGGTCGTGCCAAGATAGGCCACCAACCCGCCGCCGCCGACCAGCTTGCACTCGATCTCATCCCGGGTGTACTCACCCGAGAAGCACATGTTCGCAAGGCCGCCCGTCTGGACCGCGCCCGCCCTCTCCGGGGTAAACGGCCCCGCATAGAGTCCGTTCGTGACATCGACCATCCGTCCCTTCTTGAGAGCGCAGATGCTGATGCCGCCGCCAAGATGCGCGATCACGAGATTGATCTTGTGGTAGTTGCCGCCCAGCTTCTCCGCGACGATTCGCGCGGTCGCCTTGACGTTGAGCGCGTGAACCAGGCTGGTCCTGGGGACCTCCGGCAGGCCGGAGTAGCGCGCGACGGAGTCCAGCTCGTCGACGCACGGTGGATCGACGATGAAGGCCGGAATCCCTACGTCCCACGCGATGCCGTATGAAAGCACCGCGCCCAGGTTGGACGCGTGCTCTCCCCTCTCGGCCGTCCTCGCGTCGTCTATCATCTGCTGGTTGACGGCGTACGTGCCGCTGACCGTAGGTGCGAAGACACCGCCCCGTCCGACGACCGCCGCGAGCGTGTTCAGCGCGATGCCCCTGTCGTCCAGGAACTCAAGGATCATCGCCTTCCGATACTCGTACTCGTCCCATATGCGTTCGAAATTCGACAGGTCGAGCGGCGTGTGACTGATCTTGTCCTCGAACGCACATTCCTCGCCGTCGAAGACCGCGAGCTTCGTGGACGTGGACCCAGGGTTCAGTGCCAGTATCCGCTCGCTCGCGGCGCCTTTTGTTTTCTCTGCCGACATCTCCACCTCTTTCGCGCGTGTGCGCGCAGGTCTGCTTCGACGCGAGGGTCCGCACGCGCGGTGTTTCCCGCGCTCGGCCTCCGCTGCAACCGAGAACCTAGTAGCCTCTCTCCTTGTACACCTCGCGCTGGATGATGTACTTCATGATCTCGGTCGTCCCGCCGCCGATGGTCATGAGCCGCGCGTCGCGGAAGAGCTGCTCGGTCTTGCAGTCCTTCGTGTAACCGATACCGCCCGTCACCTGCAGGGCCGCCGTCGCTATTTCCTGAGCGGACGCGCAGGCCAAGAGCTTCGCCGAAGCGCCCTGCCGTGTCGCCGAAAGGCCCGAGTCGATGCGCCGTGCGGCCTGAAGTGTCATCAGCCGTGCCGCGTCCAGCTTGACCGCCATATCGGCGATCTTGAAACTGACGCCTTCGAATCCCCTAATCTCTCTCCCGAACTGCTCGCGCTCCGTCGAGTACTGGAGGGCGTACTCGAAGGCCGCCCGGGCGTAACCCACGGCGCCCGCCGCCAGCGAGGTGCGTTCTGTGTCCAGCTCGTCCATGAGGATCCTGAAACCCTTATTTTCCTCGCCGACCATGCTGGACGCGGGCACGCGCGCGTTGTCTATCTTGAGGTGAGAGACCTTGAGACCCCGGAGCCCCATCAGGTCGTAGTCCTTGACCACGCTGAACGCGGGGTTGTCCGTCTCGAAAATGAACGTGCTCATGCCCTTGCGCGCCTTGACCGAGGGATCTGTCACGGCGAACAGGAGCATGTAGTCGGCGAGACTTCCGTTCGTGATGAAGCGCTTCTCGCCGTTGATGACGAACTCGTCGCTGTCACGGACCGCGGTGGTCTTCATCCCGGCCGTGTCGGAGCCGACGTCCGGTTCGGTGATGCCGATGGCGCCCATCTTCTCGCCCGTGACGATCGGAGGCAGGTACCTGCCCTTCTGCTCGTCGTTGCCGAACTTGTAGACGGGCGGCGCGAAGTAGACCGACGTCACGCCGCGCGTCACGTCGAGCATCGCGCAGACGGCCGAGATCTCCTCGGCGATTATGGTCTCGGCGACCATCCCCAGCCCCGTCCCGCCGAACTCCTCGGGAATGAGGGCGCCCATGTAGCCGGCCTTGCCCAACTCGAATAGAAGATCGCGCGGGTACTCCGCCGTGTCCTCGATCTCCTGGGCCCGGGGCGCCACGACCCTCTCGGCGAACTCGCGCACCTGCTCGCGATACTCGTTCTCTTCTTCCGTGTAGAGTACACTGAGCATGTTGGTTCCTTTCAGAAGTCACTCCGTTGTGCGGTCGCCGCGTCCGGCGGTCGCTCCGTTGTGCCGTCACCGCGTCCAGCGATTACTCCGCCGGTTCGATCTCGATCATCGCTTCCGTGGTCCCTACTGAATCCCCGGCCGCGACGTTTACCTTCTTGACGACGCCGTCGACGGGAGACTTGACCTCGTTCTCCATCTTCATCGCTTCCACGACAACGAGACTGGTCCCAACCGTAACCTCGTCGCCCTCGGCGACCATGACCTTGACCACGTTGCCCGGCATCGGCGCCTTGATGGTGCCGCCGGCCCCCGCGGATGCGCCGGCCGCCACCGCGCTGTCGTCATCACGTGAACCGGTGCCGAACGAGAACTGACGCCCTTCCAGCTGGACGTCCACCCCACCGTCGCGCCGCGCCACCTGCACCGTGTGCGAGCGCCCGTCGATCACCAGTGAAATGACGCCGTCTCTGACGCGCGCCCAATCGACGTCATAGGAGGTCCCGTCGATCGTGACCTCCGTCCGGGGAGACCTGGCATCGGTCTTGACCCGCCGCTTCTCGCCGTCTGTCGTGAACTCGAATTCCAAGTCGTTCCTCCGAATGGGTCGTCCGTCCAAAGCCGTCGATACGACGACGCCGGCCGGGCATCCGTGCGGGTCAGCGGCCGCCGCCCGCCCCGATCCGCCAGCTGCCGAGCGTGTCCCACGGGGACGGCGCCTTCTCGCGCACCGCACCGCCGGTCGAGCTCTCCGTCGAGAGCGAGAGCGCCGCCGCTATGAGCGCCAGATGCTCCGTCTCATCTGAGGCCGTGCTGGTCGGCCAGTCTGACATGTGCTTCTCGATGAAATCGGTCTGCGTCTCGCCGGCCGCGTAGGCCTCGCTGTCGATGATCGACCAGAGGTACTCGAGGCAGGTAGCGATCCCGAGGATGCTCATGTCCCCAAGCGCTCGCTTCATGCGCGCCCGCGCGGCGTCTCTGTCCTCGGCGTGAACGATGAGCTTCGAGAGGATCGGGTCGTAGTGAACCGGTACCTCCCACCCCTCGTATATGCCGCAGTCGTGGCGGATACCGGGCCCCTGCGGCTCGCGGAAGAGGCTGATTCTCCCCGAACTCGGGAGAAAGTTGTTCTTGGGATCCTCGGCGTAGATGCGACACTCGATGGCGTGGCCCGTCTGCGACAGGTCGCCCTGCGTGAACTCGAGCTTCTCTCCCCTCGCTATCAGTATCTGCTGACGCACCAGGTCAACGCCGGTCACCATCTCGGTAACCGGGTGCTCGACCTGGATACGCGCGTTGACCTCCAGGAAGTAGAAGCTGGTGCCGTCCTCGTCGAGCAGGAATTCGACCGTGCCCGCGTTGGTGTAGCCGCAGGCCTTCGCCGCAAGGATGGCCGTGGCGCCCATCTTCGCCCTGAGCTCGCTACCTACCACCGGCGAGGGCGACTCCTCGACTATCTTCTGGTGCCTCCTCTGTATCGAGCACTCGCGCTCGAACAGGTGGACGCAGTTTCCGTGCATGTCCGCAAGTATCTGAAACTCGATGTGGCGTGGGCGCTCGATGAGCTTCTCGATGTAGACCGTGTCGTCACCGAACGCGGAGCCCGCCACCCTGCTCGAGGTCTCGATGGCCGCCTCGAGGCCTTCCTCCTCGCGCACGATCTGCATGCCCTTACCACCGCCGCCCGCGGATGCCTTGACCAGAACCGGATATCCCATCTCCGCGGCCTTCTCGCGATAGTCCTTCATGTCCTTACCGCTCGACATCATGCCCGGAATGATGGGCACGTTCTGCGCGAGCATCGTCTCGCGCGAGCGGATCTTGTCTGCGACGAGCTGTAAGGCGTCCGAGGTCGGGCCGATGAACGTCAGCCCCTCGTCCTCGCAGCGCTTGGCGAACCGCCAGTTCTCAGCCAGGAACCCGTAGCCCGGATGGATGGCGTCTGCGCCGACCTCGCGTGCGGCCGCTATGACCGCGTCGATATTGAGGTAGCTCTCGAGCGCCGGCGCCGGACCGATGCGCACGGCCTCGTCCGCCTCGAGCACGTGCAGCGAAGCACGGTCGGCGTCCGAGTAGACGACCGCCGACGGGATGCCCATGTCGCGACACGCCCTGACCACCCGGACAGCGATCTCGCCCCTGTTGACTATGAGGATCTTCTTCACGTGGTGACCTGCTCCCAGGTTCTTGGCCTACTTTTTCGACTCAAGCCACGCGGGCTTGCGCTTCTCGAGGAACGCCGACATGCCTTCCTGACCTTCATCCGAGATTCTCACCTCGGCGATGACCTTCGCGGTGTAGCCCTTGGCATCCTCGAGGGGCATGCCGTAGACGTTGTCCAGAAGCTCCTTGCAGACACGCAGGGCCTCGGGGCCGCTCGAGATAAGACGGCCGGTGAAATCCGCGACGCACGTGTCCAGCTCGTCGGGCGCACAGACCGCGTTGACCAGCCCCAGTCGGAACGCCTTGTCGGCGCTCATGCGCTCTCCGGAGAGAAAGAACTCCCGGCACGCGGCGGGTCCGGCGCGCATCACGACGTAGGGTGAGATGCACGCGGGGATCAGACCTATCTTGACCTCGGACAGGCTGATGACGGCCGTATCGGCCGCGACGACGATATCGTTCGCCGCCATGAGTCCCGCGCCGCCGCCTATGGCGTAACCGTTGACTCGTCCGACCGTCGGCTTGGTCAACCTGTGTATCTTCTCCATCACGTTGGAGATCTTCATGCCGTCCGCGACGTTTTCCTCGAACGTGTAGTTGATGGTGTTCTTCATGTAGTTGAGATCGGCGCCCGCGCAGAACGAGTTGCCCTCTCCCGTCAGGACCACTACCCGGACGGCGGAATCGGACTCGAACTTGCCGTAGGCGTCGAAGAGCTCGTCCAGCATCACGTCGTTGAACGCGTTCTTCACCTCGGGCCGCGTCAGCGTGATGGTCGCGACCTGATTGGCGACGTCCGTTCTGATTGTCGTGTAGGCCATGTCTGCCGATTCCTCCGCTACATCCTGAACACGCCGTACTTCTGATCCGGGATCGGGGCGTTCAGCGACATTGCTATCCCTAAGGCCAGTGCCGACCGGGTGTCGGGCGGGTCGAGTATGCCGTCGTCCCACATCCTCGCGGTCGAGTAGTAGGCGGACGCCTCCTCATCGTACCTCGCGACGATCGGGGCCTTGAAAGCCTCCTGCTCCGCCGGCGTCATGTCGTGGCCCTTCCTCTTCATCTGCCGCATCTTCACGGTCAGGAGCACGTTGGCCGCCTGCTCGCCGCCCATGACGCAGATCTTCGAGTTCGGCCACATCCACAGAAGCCGCGGCGCGTAGGCCCGGCCGCACATGCCGTAGTTGCCGGCGCCGTAGCTGCCGCCGACCATGACGGTGAATTTGGGAACGTCGGCGTTCGCCACCGCGTGAACCAGCTTCGCGCCGTTCCTCGCGATACCGCCGTGCTCGTACTCGCGGCCGACGATGAAGCCCGTGATGTTCTGAAGGAAGACGAGCGGGATCTTCCTGGTGGTGCAAAGCTCGATGAAGTGTGCGCCCTTCATGGCGCTCTCGGAAAAGAGCACGCCGTTGTTGGCAAGTATGCCGACCGGGTAACCCATGATGCGGGCGAAGCCCGTGACGAGAGAGATGCCGTAGAGCTCCTTGAACTCCTGGAACCGGCTGCCGTCCACCAGGCGCGCGATGACCTCCCGGATGTCGAACGCCTTCTTGGCGTCGGCCGGAATGACGCCGTAGAGCTCCTCGGGATCGTACGCGGGATCCTCGGGCTCCCTGACATCGAGTTCGAACCGCCTCGGCGCCTCGAGCGTCTCCAGGATGTTCCGCGCGATGACCAGCGCGTGTTCGTCGTTCTGCGCGTAGTGGTCGGCCGTACCTGAGATGCGGCAGTGCACGTCGGCCCCGCCCAACTCTTCCGCGGTCACCTCTTCCCCGGTGGCCGCCTTCACGAGCGGCGGGCCGCCGATGAAGATCGTGCCCTGCTCGCGCACGATGACGGTCTCATCACTCATTGCGGGAACGTAGGCGCCGCCCGCCGTGCACGAACCCATCACGACGGAGACCTGCGGGATGCCCATGGCCGAGAGCCGCGCCTGGTTGTAGAAGATGCGCCCGAAATGGTCGCGATCGGGGAACGTACCGGACTGATGCGGCAGGAAGATACCGCCCGAGTCGACCAGATACACGCAGGGTAGCCTGTTCTCCATGGCAATCTCCTGCGCGCGGACGTGCTTCTTGATGGTCATGGGGAAGTAGGTCCCGCCCTTGACCGTCGCGTCGTTGGCAACGACCAGCACCTCACGTCCATGGACACGCCCGACGCCCGTCACCACACCCGCCCCGGGGGCAGCGCCCTCGTACATGTCGTACGCGGCCAGAGGGCTGAGCTCGACGAACGGCGTGTTCGCGTCGAACAGACCCGCGATCCGCTCGCGCGCGAGGAGCTTGCCGCGCTCCCTGTGCCGCGTGCGCTGCGACTCAGGGCCGCCCAGCCTCGCGGTCTCGAGCCGCTCCTTGAACTCGGAGACCAGCTCGAGCATGCGCGTGCGATTCTCCTGGAACTCCGCGCTCTTCGGATCGATCTTGCTCTCTAGTCTGTACATCGGGTGCCTTTCGTGCCTGTGGTAGTGCCGGCGCCCCGGCGGCGTGTCCCCGCAGGCGGCGTCGGAGCCGCGATGCGCCATTTCCGGCGCATCGCGAGTGACGCAAGCGAAGCGGGCCGCCCAAGGGGACGCGCCACCGGGGGCGCAGCAGCACTACCTGACTGGAACGAACTTGTATCCGTAACAGATGATCCCGGCTTCGCCCTCATCCCGGACCTTCCGGAACTCCAGCTTGACCGGCATACCGACCTTCAGCTCCTCGAAGTCTACGTCGGCGATCATCGCCGTCATGCGCACGCCGTCATCGAGTTCCGCGACGCCGACGGCGTACGGAGTCTGGTCCGCGAACTGCGAGGGGCCGACCCTGATGACCGTGTGAGTCAGGAGCTTGCCCTGCTTCGCAAGCTCTACCTTCTCGAACTCGCGACCACCGCAGCTCTTGCACACGACACGCGGCGGGAAGCTGATCTTGCCGCAGCTCTTGCACTTGGCGCCTTCGTACCTGTAGCGCTGTGGTATCTCTCTCCAGTAACGTGCTGATGTTGACATCTCAATACCTCCGGAACGAAAAGGAATCGTGTCAGTTGCGTCTCAGAGCGGTGGTCCCGCGGTGGGACCCATCCGCGCTCTCGATCGCGCGGCGCATATCCGTGACGGCTACTCCGCCCCAAGTATGTGCACCACGCACGATCCGCCCGTCCCACCCATGTTCTGGGTCATTCCGATCCTGGCGCCCTCGACCTGACGCTTGTCGGCCTCACCTCTCAACTGCTTCGTCACCTCGATGATCTGTGCGATGCCGGTCGCGCCAACCGGGTGGCCCTTTGACTTGAGTCCACCGCTCGCGTTGACCGGGATGCGCCCGCCGATGGCGGTCTCACCGCTCTCGGCGCTCGCGCCGCCCTTGCCCCTCTCGAAGAAGCCGAGCGCCTCGATCGCGCAGACCTCTGCGATCGTGAAGCAGTCGTGAACCTCGGCGAGGTCGATGTCGGACGGTGAGAGCCCCGCCTGCGCATATGCCAGTTCGCCCGCCTTCGCGACCGCGCCGAGCCACGCGATGTCCTCTCGCGAATGCAGAGCGATCGTGTCGGTCGCGTGCGTCGAGGCGAGAACCTTGATCGGCTTGTTCTTCGTCAGGTCCTTCGCCATGTCGAGCGGACAGACAATGACCGCGGCCGCGCCGTCCGTGATCGGCGAGCAATCGAGAATGGTCAGCGGGTCCGCGATCATAACCGAGTTGAGAACCCGGTCGACCGTCAGCTCGAACGGATACTGCGCGTGTGGGTTCTTCGCGCCGTTGGCGTGGTTCTTGACCGACACGGCGGCCAGCTGCTCCCGTGTCGTGCCGTAGGCGTCCATGTGCGCCACGGCCATCATGGCGTACAGACCCGGGAAGGTCACACCATTGTAGACCTCGTACTCCGCGTCGGCAGCCGTCGCGAGCGCAAACGTGGCCCCGTCGCCACCGATGTCCGTCATCTTCTCGACCCCGCCGGCGAGCACGATGTCGCTCATGCCCGAACCAACCTCCATCACGGCCTGCTTGAAGGCCGCTCCGCCGGCCGCGCATGCCGTCTCTACCCTCAGCGCGGGGATCGGCCCCATGCCGAGGTAGTCCGCCAAAAGCGAACCCAGGTGCTCCTGTCCAACAAACAGGCCGCTGCTCATGCAGCCCACGTACATCGAATCTATTCTGTCGACTCCGGCGTCTTTGACCGCCTCGAGAGCGCTCTCGACAAAGATGTCGCGCAGCGACTTCTCCCAGAGCTCGCCCCACTTCATCATCCCGACGCCAATGACTGCTACATCCCTCATATCGTGTTCTCCTGTCAGCAAGTCCTCGTTCACAAGATCGTGGCGTTCCACACGATGGCCTATTCGCCCTTGCGGATCTTCCCGCGGTACTTCGTGTAGGTGCCGTAGTCGATGTACACCTTGTGCTCGTCAAGCAGCGTACGCGTGAACGGCGCCTTCACGCGCATCTTCGGCAGCTCGTCCGTTGCTTCAAAGACGAAGCCGTCGCTGCCGGCGCCCGAGCCGTAGGAGACCATGAAGATCTTGTCGCCGGGCTCTGCAATGTCGAGCGTCGCCGTGAGACCCATCGGCGAGCTGCCCGAGTACGTGTTGCCCAAGGTCGGCGCGAGCCACCCGGGCTCTATCTGCTCTTTCGTGAACCCGAGCTGCTGCCCGACTCTCATCGGAAACTTGCCGTTCGGCTGATGGAAGACCGCGTAGGCGTAGTCCGACGGCTTCGAGTTGGTCTTCTCGAGCATCGCCTTGGCGCAGCCCGTCACGTGCTTGAAGTAGGCGGGCTCGCCCGTGAACCGCCCGGCGTGGCGCGGGTAGTGCATGTACTCCCTGCGCCAGAAGTCGGGCGTGTCGGTCATGAACGAATGAGTGGCGAGCATCTTCGCGACGCCGTCGCCTGGACCTATGATGTACGCTGCAGCGCCCGCCGCCGCCGAGTACTCCAGCGCGTCGCCGGGCGCACCCTGCGACGTGTCGGCGCCAATGGCCAGCCCGTATTCGATAGCGCCCGCATCCACGAGCCCCATGCACACGAACATCGCCTCCGAACCCGCCTTGCATGCGAACTCGAAGTCAACGCAGTGACAGTCCGGCGTGGCGCCTATGGCCTCCGCCACCACGGTGCCGGACGGCTTGACCGCATACGGGTGCGATTCCGAGCCGATGTACACCGCACCGATCTTCTGCGGGTCGATCCCGCAGCGCGTCAGTGCGTGTCTTGTGGCCTCCACCGACATTGTGATGACGTCCTGATCCGGTGACGGAACGGACTTCTCACGCAGCATGAGGCCTTTCTTGTAGCTTGGTGCGTCGGCGCCCCAGACCTTGGCGATTTCCTCAACCTTGATCCGATTCCTCGGGACGTAAGCGCCGTAACCGATGATTCCTGCCATGTAAACCTCTCTTCCCGCCAGCGCGTGTTGCCGTTGACCTTCCGCTAGCACATTATGTTGCGCACCATACGTATGCGACCCACGCGCCTCGCCGCCGCGGCCACGGCGACCCGGTACGGGGTCGTCCCCTCTTTTTTCGCTCTCGACACGATTTCCGCCACGACATCATAGACCCGCCGTGCCTCCTCGAACAGCCGCTCCCTCGGAGCGTCCGCGAACTCCGGCTCGGTCTGGTACAGTTCGGCCCCGCCAATGACAAAATCGGGCGCGTAGAGGATGCCGCGCTCCTTCAGCGCGTCGGCGTGCCGCGCCGCCTCGAGCATATCGGAGGCTGCGCCCGCGACGATCTTGCACTTGAGCTTGGGAATGGTCTCGTCGTTCAGGATCCGCCCCACCGCGCAGGGCGACAGGACGAGACAGTCCAGCCCGAGTATTTCCTCCGGCCTCACGATCCCGACGTTGGGATGGCGGTCCTGGAGCACCTTGATCGCGTCGTACCTGATGTCCGTGACCGTGATCCGTGCCTCCTCCCGGACCAGTTCGTCGACCAGAAGCTGCCCGACGTCACCCACGCCCTGGACGGCAACGTGGTGACCCTTCAGACTCGCGCTCCCGGTCACCTCGCGCACGCAGGCCTTCATCCCCCACAGAACACCCACCGCCGTGATCTCGTGGCTGCCCTCCATGGGGACAATGCTCGTCGTCTCCCGACGCACGTACCGGAAGTCCCTGTCGGCCGTCCCGAGCGCCGGGTAGGCGACGAAGAGCCCCTTGAGCCCCTCCACGAACCTGCCGAACGCCCTGAAGTACGCCTCGTCGGTCTCCTGCCCCTCCCGGGTCATGAGCACCGCCGCTCCCCCACCCATGTCGCTGTCGAACGAGGCGCTCTGGAACGTCGATATCTCCGAGAGCCTCAGCGCATCGATAACGGCATCTTCCTCGCGCTCGTACTCCATGAGCCTGGTGCCGCCCACCGACGTACCGAGCGTCGTGTCATGGATCGCGATGATCGCCCGAAGCCCCGTGGGTTTGTTCAGGCAGAAGATGAGCTGCTCGTGCCCTCTGTTCTTCATCCGGTCGAAGATTCTCATGAGTCCTCGGGCTCCTTCGTGTCGCACAACTCGACCATCGTGCCCTGCGTATCCTTCGGGTGCAGGAATGATATACGGCCACCGTGGATGCCAGGCTTGGGCTCGCCCAGAACGCGGATGCCGGCGCCGGCCACCTCGTCTAGCGCCTCCGGGAGATCGGGCACCTCGAACGCGACGTGATGGAACCCCGGGCCGCGCTTCGCGAGGAAATCCGCGATCGGTCCCTCCCCGAGCGGACGGATGATCTCGATCATCATGTCGCCGATCTTCAGGAATGCGGCCTTCACGCCATGAAGCTCCGACTCCTCGACCTTGAGCACCTCCAGGCCGAGCTGGTTGGCGTAGAAGTCGTACGCACGATCGAAGTCCTCGACGACGATCGAGATGTGGTCTACCCGCGTCGCCTTTGCTCTGCTCTCGCTCATCGGTTCCTCGCGCACCGCCCTCTCTACCACGCGGTCTGGGACGGCCTGTACCTGCCAAACACCTGCTCCAGCGCCCTCGACATCTCGCCCAGCGTCGCGCGCCGTCGCGCGCACTCCAGCGCGGCCTCCATCGTGGGCAGTCCTCCGGCCGCGTCCTCTCCGAGCCGCTTCAGCGCCACTTCCACGGCCGATGAGTCGCGCGAGTCGCGCAGCCTCGCCAGAGCCTCAATCTTGTCCTCTCTGATGGAGGGGTCCACGCGCAGGACCTCCATACGCGCGGGCTCGTCCACGGTGTATCTGTTGACGCCGACGACGATGCGCTCCTCGTCCTCGACTTCCTTCTGCTGTCGGTACGCGCTCTTGGCGATGGCGCGCTGGAAGTGGCCGTTCTCTATGGCCGCGGTCGCCCCACCCATCCCGTCTATCTTGTCGAGCTCGGCCGCAGCCTCGCTCTCGATGCGGTCCGTGAGCGCCTCCACGTAGTAAGAGCCGCCGAGCGGGTCGGTCACGCTTGCGACGCCGCTCTCCTCCGCTATCACCTGCTGCGTGCGGAGGGCGATACGCGCGCTCTGTTCGGTCGGAAGCGCCAGCGCCTCATCTCGGGAGTTGGTGTGCAGCGACTGCGTCCCGCCCAGCACGGCTGCCAGAGCCTGCAGCGTCACGCGAACGACGTTGAGTTCGGGCTGCTGGGCCGTCAGCGTACAGCCGGCCGTCTGCGTGTGGAACCTGAGCATCTGCGCGCGGGGCGAGTCGATGCCGAAGCGTTCCTTCACGATGCCCGCCCACATCCGGCGCGCCGCTCGGAGCTTTGCGACCTCCTCGAAGAGGTCGTTGTGCGCGTCGAAGAAGAACGACAGCCGCGCCGCGAACACCTCGACGTCCAACCCGCGTTCCTTCGCCGCCTCGATGTAGGCGATCCCGTCGGCGAGCGTGAACGCCAGCTCCTCGACCGCGGTCGCGCCCGCCTCGCGTATGTGGTATCCGCTGATCGATATCGTGTTCCACTTAGGGACGTGCTCGGTGCAGTAGGCGCACAGGTCCATCGCGAATCCCACCGAGGGCTTCGGCGGATAGATATGTGTGCCGCGCGCCGCGTACTCCTTCAAGATGTCGTTCTGGACCGTGCCCCTTAAGCCCCCGAAGTCGACTCCGGTCTCTTCCGCGGCGACCAGATACATCGCCATCACGAAGGGCGCGGTCGCGTTTATCGTCATCGAGGTGCTAACCTCGCCGAGCGGAATGCCGTCGAAGAGCACCTTCATGTCCTCGACCGAACAGATGGAGACTCCGACGCGCCCCACCTCGCCCTCGGCCATCTCGTCGTCGGCATCGTAGCCCATCTGCGTGGGCAGGTCGAAGGCCACCGACAGGCCGGTCTGTCCCTGCTCGAGCAGGTAGCGGAAGCGCTCGTTGGTCTCGGCGGCGGTGCCGAACCCCGCGTACTGCCGCATGGTCCAGAGACGGCCGCGATACATCGTCGGCTGGACGCCGCGCGTGAACGGGTACTCGCCCGGGAGGCCGAGCACGTCCCGCGGACTTCCGTCCGAGCCGTGAGCCAATCCGGGCACGTCGTCCGGGATGTAGACACCGTCCACGGGAAGACCCGAGCCCGTCATGAACTCGTCCTTCCGCTCCGGGAAGCGCTCCAAGGTCCTCCGGAGCGTCGTCTTCTCCCAGCGTTTTCTGTTGTCGCCGCTTCCGCTCAACCGCGCTCCAAACCGAGGTCAGAGAATGCCACCCGGCGATGTCTCACCGCTACTCTATCACCACAAGAGGCTCGCCCTGGGCCACGCCCTGACCGACCTCTACCTTGATCTCTGTGACCACGCCCTCGACCGCGCTCTTGAGTTCGTTCTCCATCTTCATGGCCTCGAGCGTCACGACGCCCTGCCCGGGCGCCACGGTGTCGCCGACGGCAACGCCTATACCTATAACCACGCCGGGCATCGGCGAGAGCACCGTCTCGCCGGACTGTTTCGCCCCGACGTCTCCGGTCGCCTCGGCTATCCGCATCGCGCGCTCGTCCATGACGTCGGCATCGTAGCTTTCCCCGCCGACGACAAGCTCGAACCGTCCGCCGCGACGGTGCACGGAGACCTCGTGGGACCTGCCGTCGAGCACGAGCGAGTAGACGGGCGAGCCCGCTATCCGGACGAGGTCTGCCGCAAGCACGCGGTCGCCCACTACCACCTCGGTCGCGTCTCCAGAGTGCCCGACCTCGAGTTCGATGTCTTCTTCGGCTATGCGGACCTTGTACTTCATGATGTTCCCTCTGTGTTCGTTGCTTCTGCGTTCGTCACTTCTGCGTTCTTCACTCCGATGCGCGGTCACGTCCTTGTGATGCGCTGCCGCGGCCACAGAACACGCGCGTCACTTCTGGTGGAGCTGCCATCCTCCCCACGTCGCTCTGCCGGGCGGCTGCTTCCAGCCGCTCCGCCCGGAGCCGCCGGTCCCTGCGCCACCCACCGGCTTGTGAAGTGACCTCTCCGCATCTGCGACCAGCGCGGCGGCGACCGCTGCCACCTCAGGATCGGACGGCTTCTTGCCGGCGTACGTCGGGAAGAACACGTCATCGACGAAGCCCGTGTCGAACTCACCGTTGCGGAACGCGTCGCTCTCCATCACGGCCTTGTGGAACGGAATGGTCGTCCTTATGCCCTCGATGTCGTACTCGGACAGCGCGCGCTGCATGCGCTCGATGGCCTCTTCCCTGGTCTTGCCCCACGTGAGGAGCTTCGAGATGAGCGGATCGTAGTAGACGGGGACCTCGTAACCACCGTGTATGCCGCTCTCGACGCGCACGCCGGGACCGGACGGCTCCCGCAGGCGCTCGATGAGCCCGGTCGACGGGAAGAAGCTGTTCTCGGGATCCTCGGCGCATATCCGGCACTCGATGGCCGCGCCCCTGTTTGTGATGTCGAGCTGATTGAATGACAGCTTCTCGCCCGCCGCGACGCGCAGCTGCTCGCGGACGAGGTCTATGCCAGTCACGAGCTCGGTCACGGGGTGCTCGACCTGCAGCCTGGCGTTGACCTCCAGGAAGAAGAACTCTTTGCTTCCGTCGAGCAGGAACTCGACCGTTCCCGCGTTGACGTATCCGGACGCCCGCGTGGCCGCAACGGCCGCCTCCCCCATCTTCGCGCGAAGCGACGGCGTGAGCGCCACCGACGGCGATTCCTCGACGAGTTTCTGATGACGACGCTGGATCGAGCACTCGCGCTCGCCCAGGTGGACGATGTTGCCGTGTGAATCGGCGATGATCTGGAACTCGACGTGGCGCGGGTTCTCGATGAGCTTCTCGAGGTAGATGCGGTCGTCTGCGAACGCCGACCCCGCCTCGGAGCGTGAGGCCTTCGCCGCGGATTCCAACCCGGCCTTCTCGCGGACGACGCGCATGCCCTTCCCACCGCCGCCGGCCGCGGCCTTCATCATGACGGGGAAACCGATGCGCTCGGCCTCGGCCTCTATCTCTGCCAGGTTAGAGAGCGGTCTGTCGCCGCCGGGAACCACCGGGATACCGGCGGCCACCATTGTCTTGCGCGCCTGCATCTTGTCGCCCACGAGCGAGATGGTCTCGCTCGAGGGTCCGATGAACGCGATCCCGGCCTTCTCGCACGCGGCCGCGAACCCCGCGTTCTCGGCGAGGAAGCCGTAGCCGGGATGGATGGCCTCCGCTCCGATCTTCGTCGCCAGCTCCACGATCGCATCTATCTTGAGGTAGCTCTCGCTCGGCAGCGGCGGGCCGATGAGGTAGGCCTCGTCGGCGTAGCGGACGTGCCTGCAGGTGCGGTCGACCTCGGAGTAGATGGCGGCCGAGGTAATACCCATCTCGCGCAGGGCCCTCACGACCCTGATGGCGATCTCGCCCCGGTTGGCTATGAGCACCTTCTTGAACATCGTGTCTCCGTGTCTCCTCAGGTTCGCGACCCACGGGGGCGTCCCCTTGGGCGGGGCGCTCCGCTCCATCACCTTCGTCGCGCCGGATTGGCGCGACTTGGTTCTGAGCCCGCCTGCGGGGACACCGCCGCGGGCCTCGGGTCAGGCGTCGGGCCGTGGGTCCGCCCGTAGGCGGCGTCGGAGCCACGATGCGACATCTCCGTCGCATCGTGAGTGACGCAAGCGAAGCGGGCCGCCCTCGGGCGCGCCCACGGCCCGACGTCCAGCCCGGCTACAGCGGGATGTTCCCGTGCTTCTTCGGCGGGTTGCTGTCCCGCTTGTTCGCCAGCATTCTCAGTGAATCTATGATGACCGGCCGCGTGTCGCGCGGCTTGATGACCATGTCTATGAACCCGGCTGCGGCCGCGACGTACGGGCTGCCGAATGTCTTGAGGAACTCGTCCGTCAGCTCCTTACGCAGTTTCGCCGGATCGTCCGCCGCCTTGAGCTCTCTTCTATAGAGGACGTTGGCCGCGCCCTCGGCGCCCATCACCGCGATCTCGGAGGTCGGCCAGGCGACATTGACGTCACCGCGTATGTGCTTGCTGCTCATGACGACGTAGGCGCCGCCGTACGCCTTCCGTGTTATGACGTTGATCTTCGGCACGGTCGCCTCGCAGTAGGCGTAGAGCAGCTTGGCCCCGTGCTTGATGATGCCACCGTACTCCTGGCCCGTCCCCGGCAGGAACCCAGGCACGTCGGTGAACGTCACGATCGGCACGTTGAAGGCGTCGCAGAACCGCACGAACCTCGCGCCCTTGACCGACGAGTTGATGTCGAGCACGCCCGCGAGCGCCGCGGGCTGGTTGCCCACGATACCCACGGGCTGTCCGTCGAAGCGCGCGAATCCAACGACGATGTTCTTCGCGAAGTCCTTGTGTACCTCCATGAAATCGCCGTCATCGACGACGTGCGAGATGACGTCCTTGATGTCGTAGGGCTTGTTCGGGTTCTCCGGGACGATCTCGTCCAGCTCCGGGTCGCGGCGGTCGGGGTCGTCGGTCGACTCCTTCCTAGGCGGGTTCTCCGTGTTGTTCGATGGGAGAAACGCGAGCATACGCCGCACTTCGGACAGCGACTCGGCCTCGCTCGCATGGGCGAAGTGGCCGACGCCGCTCCTCGAGTTGTGGACGGACGCGCCGCCCAGCTCTTCGTGCGTCACGTCCTCATGCACGACGGTCTTAATGACATCGGGTCCCGTGAGGAACATGTAGCTCGTCTTATCGACCATGAAAACGAAGTCGGTGATCGCGGGTGAGTAGACCGCGCCACCCGCGCACGGGCCCATGATGACCGAGATCTGAGGGACGACGCCCGAGGCAAGGACGTTCCTGAGGAAATACTCGGCGTAGCCCGCCAGGCTCCAGACGCCCTCCTGAATGCGCGCTCCACCGGAGTCGTTCAGCCCGACCACGGGCGCGCCGTTCTTCATGGCCAGGTCCATGATCTTGCAGATCTTCTGGCCGTGGGCCATGGAGAGCGAGCCGCCAAAGACGGTGAAGTCCTGCGAAAAGACGTAGACGAGCCGCCCCTCGACCGTCCCGTAGCCCGTCACCACGCCGTCGCCGGGGATGAGCTTCTTCTCCATCCCGAAGTTGGTGCAGCGATGCGTGACGAACGCGTCTATCTCCCGGAAGCTGCCCTCGTCGAGCAGGAGGTCGAGCCGCTCTCTGGCCGTGAGCTTGCCGGCCTTGTGCTGGCGGTCCATCCGCTCCTCACCGCCGCCCTTCCGTGCAGCCTCCAGCCTCTCGTCCAGCTCTGTGAACTTCTCTTCTCTCGACATGGCTTCGGTGGCCTCTCTAGTCTCTGAAGGCGAACCTGCCCTTCGCGTCCTGCTCAATGTGGCCGATGTTACCGGCGACGTCGTGGTCAAGAATGACGACCCAGTTCTCGGCGACGGCCTGCGTCAGCATCTTCTTCTTACTCTCGATCACATCGAGGGGAAACAGGTCTATGCCGGCGATGTACGGCACCCGGACATGATGTCTGGTAGGAATGAGATCGGCCGGGTAGACGGCCTTGCCCGCGTCGGTCTCTATGTAGACCGCCATGTGGCCGGCCGTGTGTCCACCCGTGCGCCCGACACTCACGCCGTCGCCGAGCTCGTGCGAGTCGCCGACCAGGTCCAGAAGCCCGGCGCGCTCGAGCGGCATGAAATCGTCGGGTTTGTACGCGGCCGCGCTCCGTGCGTCGGGGTTGTTCGCGGCCTCCCATTCGGTCTCGTTCACGATGTAGCGCGCGTTCGGGAACGTCGGCTCGATGCCGTCCGCCCCGTCGCTCGTCGAGCCCGCGGCGTGGTCGGCGTGCAGGTGCGTGAGAATCACGGTGTCGATATCGGCGGGCTTGAGCCCCTCCCCCTCGAGCGCCGTGACGACCGTGACCGCCGGGTCGAAGCCCCAGATCTGGAGGTCCTTCTTCGTGTGTCTGCTCCCGTATCCGACGTCAACGACGATGTTCCTCGAGCCCGCGCGAATGAGAAGCGGTGAGAGCGCGAGAATGATGCGGTTGGACTCGTCGACCGGGGTCAGGTTGCCCCAGATGACCTTGGGAACGCCACCGAACATCGCTCCACCGTCGTAGGGGAACTGCCCCGCGTCGAGGCTCACAAGCTCCGTATCGTCCAGCATGGTTCTGACGTTCGCCATTGACTCCTCTTGCGTTCCGTCGGCCGTCCGACAGTGCGGCGACCGCGGCGGTATCCCGGTGGTCGCGACGCTACCCCTTCAGCTCGTGCCCCGCCACCACCAGCTTCTGGATCTCTGACGTGCCCTCGATGATCTCCATCACCCTCGCGTCGCGGAAGTAGCGCTCGACGGGGTGCAGCTCCCGCACCAGACCTGAGCCGCCGTGCACCTGCAGCGCCTTCGACGCCACGAACGAGGCGGTCTCGGACGCGAAGAGCTTCGCCATCGCGGCGAGTTCCGAGATCGGCTCCCCGCGATCCGCGGCGGAAGCCGCCTGATACGTCAGTGCGCGGGCCGCCTCGAGTCTCGTCGCCGACTCGGCGACCATGAGCTGAACGGCCTGGAACTTCGCTATGGGACGCCCTCCCGTCACGCGTGTCGTGGCGTACGATCGCGCGGCTTCCAGCGCGGCCTGTCCGATACCGACCGCCATGGCCGCCGCGCCTATCCTCCCCACGTTCAACATGCTCATGGCCATCCTTAACCCTTCGCCCCTCTCACCGACGAGGCGCGACGCCGGGATGGACACGTCGCGGAAGACCATCCGTCCTACGGGGGCCGCGGTCAGCCCCATCTTGCCGTCGATCTGCGTGCACGTGAGGCCGGCAGCATCGGCATCGACCAGAAGCGCGCTCACCTCGTCGCGCTGCCTCACCTTCCCGTCACGCTCTGTCTCTGTCACACCGGTCACGGCGAAGAGCACGATGAGATCGGCCACCGGGCCGTTCGTGATGTACATCTTCGTGCCGTTGGCCGTGAACGCGTCTCCCGCAGGATCGGCCTTCGTCGGGACGGAAGGGTCTTCCTCGGTCAGGGCGAACGCCCCGACCTTGCTGGAAGCAAGACCGGGAAGCACCGCGTCCTTCATCTCGTCGGACGCGAACTCCGCAATGAGGGCAGCCACGAGCGAACTGTGGATGGACATGACGAGCGCGGTGCTCGCGTCACAGCGCGCCAGCTCTTCGACGGCCGTCGCGTGCTCGAGCGCGCTCAGACCCCGCCCGCCGTACTGCTCGGGCACGAGCAGTCCCATGAGCCCGGCCTTGAACATCGCCTCGATGACGGCGCGGTCGTAGGTGGCGGACCGGTCCATCTCGGCCGCTCGCGGGAGCACCTCGCGCTCAGCGAACTCACGCGCCCAGGCGCGGGTCTCTTTCTGCTGATCGTTCAAATCGAACATCGTTCCCTCTGGACATGAGGTTGGCTCCGCTAGCCGCGCTTCGTGGCGACGATCTCGCGGATGTATGCGGCGATCTCACGCGTGTCACTGCCGGGTCCGAAGAGCCTGTCGACGCCCATCTTCGCGAGTTCGGCCATGTCCTCGGCCGGAATAACACCACCCCCGGTCACGACGACATCGTCCGCGCCCGCCTCCTTCAGGAGCTTGAGGACACGCGGGAACATCGTCATGTGCGCACCGGAGAGGATGCTCAGCGCGACGACGTCGACGTCTTCCTGAATGGCGGCGTTGACTATCATCTCGGGCGTCTGGTGAAGGCCCGTATAGATGACCTCCATGCCCGCGTCCCTGAGGGCGCTCGCGACCACCTTGGCGCCGCGGTCGTGGCCGTCAAGCCCGGGCTTCGCTACCAGAACACGGATTCGGTCTGCCATACGTCTCTCGTCTCCTTGCGCTTGTTCGCGGAGGACTCAGGCGCCGCATCGATCGATAGGATCCTGCCTCCGGCACTGCCTTCTACCAATAGATGGGCGGTTCGCGGTACTCCCCGAACACCTCCCTCAACACGTCTATCATCTCGCCCTCGGTGGCATAAACGCGGCAGCAATCGATGAAGTGCGGCATGAGATTGTCGGTGCCCTCTGCCGCCGCGCGCAGACCTGCCAGCGCTGCCGTGACACCAGCATCGTCGCGGTCGCGCCTGACGTCACTCAGGACCTTCTTCTGCCGCACCTCAACCTCGGGGCCGATCCTGAGAAGGTCTATCTTGATCTCCTCGCCCTCGTCGACGTAGTCGTTCACGCCGACGACGATCCTCTTCTTCTCTTCGATCTCGCGCTGATACCTGAAGGCGGCCCTCGCGATCTCGCGCTGGAAGAAACCCTTCTCGATCGCAGGGATGACGCCGCCCAGCTTCTCGATCTGCTCGAAGTACTCGCGGCAACCCTTCTCCATCTTGTCGGTCAGCGCCTCGACGTAGTAGGAACCTCCCAGCGGATCGATGACGTTCGCAACGCCGGATTCAAACGCGATGACCTGCTGAGTCCGGAGCGCTACGTGCACGGCCTCCTCCGACGGGAGCGCCAGTGTCTCGTCCATCGAGTTCGTGTGCAGGCTCTGCGTGCCGCCCATTACCGCCGCCAGGCCCTCGAGGGCGGTCCGGACCACGTTGTTGAACGGCTGCTGGGCCGTCAGACTGCACCCGGCGGTCTGCGTGTGGAACCGCATGAGCCATGACTTCGGGTTCTTCGCGCCGTACTTCTCGCGCATGTCGGTCGCCCAGATGCGGCGCGCCGCGCGGAACTTCGCCACTTCCTCGAAGAAGTCCAAGTGCGAGTTGAAAAAATGCGAGAGCCTGGGCGCGAACTCGTCGACGTCCATGCCGGCCGCTATCCCCGCCTCCACGTACGCGAACCCGTCCGCGAGCGTGAACGCGAGTTCCTGCAGCGCGGTGGACCCGGCCTCGCGGATGTGATAGCCGCTGATGGAGATGGTGTTCCACTGCGGCACGTGCTCGGCACAGTAGGACATGATGTCGGTGATGATGCGCATCGATGGGTTCGGCGGGAAGATCCACGTCTTCTGAGCGATGTACTCCTTCAGGAGGTCGTTCTGAAGAGTCCCCCGGAGCGTCTCGGACGGCACGCCCTGTTTCTCGCCCACGCAGATGTACATCGCGAGCAGCACGGCCGCCGGCGCGTTGATGGTCATCGACGTGCTGACCTTGTCCAGCGGGATGCCGTCGAACAGGGTCTCCATGTCGCGGAGCGAGTCGATGGCCACGCCGCACACTCCGACCTCGCCCTCGGCGCGCTCGTGGTCCGAGTCGTACCCCATGATGGTCGGGAGATCGAACGCTACCGACAGACCCGTCTGTCCATGGTCAAGCAGGAATTTATTCCGCCGGTTCGAATCCTCGGGCGTGCCGAAGCCGGAGAACTGCCGCATCGTCCACAGACGCCCCCGGTACATGTTGCTCCGCACGCCGCGCGTGTAGGGAAACTCGCCCGGGAAGCTGAGGTCGCGCTCGTAGTCCAGGTCGGCGATGTCCTCGGGCGTGTAAAGGAGATCGACCTCCTCACCCGAGATGGAGGTGAAGAGAGCGTCGCGCTGCCTGGCGGACGAGGACACCTTCTCGTCCCAGGCCCTCCGGGCATCCGTTGCCGTGGCGCCCTTCTTCTTTGCATCAGTCATCACTGCCTCCGATGAGCGCGAGCACCTGCGCCCGCATCTGCCCAGAGGTGAAGTGTATCGTCGACATGGCACCGGACGGGCAGGCCGCCCCGCAGGTCCCACACCCTTTGCACAGTGCCTCGTTGACGCGCGAGACCTTGTCCTTCTCGTCGTATGTGATGGCCTCGTACGGACAGACGCTCACGCAGATCCTGCACCCGGAGCACATGTCCTCGTCGACCTTCGCGGATATCGCCTCCATCCGGACCGTGCCTCGCGCCATGGGGGCGATCGCCGACGACGACGCGGCCTTGGCCTGCGCTACTGCGTCCGGAATATCCTTGGGGCCCTGGCAGCACCCGGCAACGAAAACGCCCTCGACGGCCGTGTCGACAGGACGAAGCTTCGGGTGCGCCTCCATGAGGAACCGGTCGGATGACTTCGAGAGTTTGAGAAAAGAAGCGACGCCGTCGGTCTCCGGCCGCGGCACGAGCCCCACGGCAAGAACGACCATGTCGGCCTCGATCTCGACCGGTTCGCCCATGAGCGTGTCGTCGCCCCGAACGATCAGCCGACCCTTTCGCCTGTAGATCTCCGAGACGCTTCCGCGCCGGTAGATGACCCTCTCTTTGCGGACCCGGTCGTAGAACTCCTCGAAGCCCTTGCCGAAGGCCCGGATGTCCGTGTAGAAAACGGTGATCTCGGCGTCGGGGAGTTTCTCCCTGACCAGATGAGCCTGCTTCGCGGTGTACATGCAGCAGACGCGTGAGCAGTACTCGTTGCCGACTGTCGCGTCCCTGGAGCCTACGCACTGAAGGAACACCACCGACTTCGGCGCCTCACGGTCAGAGAACCTGACCAGCTCGCCGCCGGTCGGCCCCCCGGCGCTGACCAACCGCTCGAACTCCAGCGACGTGAGTATGTCGTCGTATCTTCCGTACCCCAGCGCGCCGATCTCGGTCGCGTCGAATATGTCCATCCCTGTCGCAACAATGATGGTCCCGACCTTGATCTCGACCACCTCATCCTTCGCGTCGTAGTCGATGCACTGCTTGTCGCAGGCCTCGAGACACTTGCCGCACGCGATGGGGTTGGTCCCCAGGCACTCATCCATGTTGAGAACGTAGGCCGCCGGCACGGCCTGTGGGAACGACTGGTAGATCGCCTTCCTCGTGGCCAGACCCTCGTCGAACTCGTTGGGTACCGCCACGGGACACACATCAACACAGTCACCGCACGCGGTACATTCGTCCACGTCGACGTACCGCGCTCTCTTCCGAATGGTGACAGTGAAACTTCCCACGTAGCCCGAGATGTCCTCGATATCACTGTAGGTCATCAGGTTGATGTTCGGGTGACGGGAGACGTCGACCATCTTCGGCGTCAGGATGCACGCCGAGCAGTCGAGCGTGGGGAACGTCTTGTCGAGCTGCGCCATGCGCCCACCAATGGACGGCTCCTTCTCGACCAGGTGCACCTTGAATCCGGCCTCGGCGATATCGAGCGCAGCCTGTATGCCGGCGATGCCGCCGCCTATGACCAGCGCCTCCGGAGTCACGTCGATCTCACGTTCGGTGAGACCCTCCAGGTACCCCGCCCTCGCCACCGCGGAACGCATCAGGTCGATGGCCTTCTCGGTCCCGGCCTCTTTGTCGTCGTGAATCCACGAGCACTGCTCCCGTATGTTCGCCATCTCAAACATGTAGGGATTCACGCCGGCGGAGACCAGTGCGGCTCGGAACGTCGGCTCATGCATCCTCGGCGAACACGCTGCGACGACGACGCCCGTGAGGTCGTGCTCCTTGATGTCCGCGCAGATGAGATTCTGCCCGGGGTCGGAGCACATGTACGGGTAGGTCTTGGCGAGTGCGACGCCGGGGAGCGTTGCGGCCACCTCGGCCACCCTCTCGACATCGACGGTGTGCGAGATGTTGACCCCGCAATGACAGACGTAGACGCCGAGTCTCTGCTCGCGCGATGTGCTCTTCTCCGCCACGCATTTCCTCCGGTTCGTGCCGTCTCTGAAGGCCTGCGCCTAAGCGCGTGCCTCCGCTATCTTCTCCTTGAGCGCCGGGACGATCTTGAACAGGTCTCCGACGATGCCGTAGTCGGCCTCTGAGAAGATGGGGGCCTTGGGATCCTTGTTTATGGCGACGATGGTCTCGGCCGCCTTCATTCCGCTCATGTGCTGGAACTGCCCGCTGATGCCGATCGCGACGTAGAGCTTCGGCTTCACGGTCTTGCCCGAAGACCCGACCTGCCGGTCCTTCGGGAGCCACCCGGCGTCCACAACGGGTCGCGAGCAACCGACGACTCCGCCCAGGAGACCAGCGAGCTCCTCGACGAGCGCCAGGTTCTCTTCCTCCTTGATGCCACGCCCCACGGCAATGATGACGTCGGACTTCGTGATGTCCACGTCACCGATGGCGGCCTCCACGTACTGGACAAACCTGCGGAAAGCGGGCTCGTCGGACACGGGCGTATCGAGTTCGGTCACGCTACCGCTCCGTGCGCCGTCCTCGACCGGGAACGCCGCGGCGCGCACGGTCACGAGGGCGGTTGCCGAGTCGCGGAAGCTCAACCGCGCGTCGACCTTGCCACCGTAGATCTGCCTGGTAACGGAGACGGCGCCTCCGTCCAGGACGACATCGATGCAGTCGCTCGCGAGCGGAAGCCCTAGGGCGACGGCGAGGCTCGGCGCCAGGTCGACGCCGAACGCCGTGTGGCCGACCATGACGAGCGAAGGCTCACGCGACTTCACGACCTCAGCTATGACCGGCTGGTAGACGGCCGAGTTGAAATCGGTGAGGTTGCCGTGATCGACGACCAGGACCTCGTCCGCGTAGCTCGTGAGCCTGCTCGCCATGTCCCTCACTCCCGCGCCCAGCAGCAGCGCGGTCACCGCCCCACCCGAGGCCCCGGCCAGCGCTCCGGCCTTGCCCAGCATCTCGAAGGTGACGTCC
Organism: Candidatus Eiseniibacteriota bacterium; assembly: GCA_030609365.1. Taxonomy (GTDB): domain Bacteria; phylum Joyebacterota; class Joyebacteria; order Joyebacterales; family Joyebacteraceae; genus JALGZG01. Next base: position 53,140 of record JAUWCJ010000002.1, read on the forward strand.
CTGAGTTCGCCTCCTCTGTGTTCCGCAAGAACAAGAATCTCGTTCATCTAGACGAACCCTTTCTCCTTCAGAATGTCGGCGAGTTTCCCGGACGCCTCAGACGGCGTTCCCTCGAGGATATCCGCGCCCTCACCCACGGGCGGGAACGTAAGCTCCTCGAGCACGGTCCCGGACCCGGCAGCACCGACGGACGACGCATCGAGACCCATGTCTCCCGCGCTCTTCAGTTCTATCTCTCGTTTCGAGGCCCTGGCGATACCCATGATGGACGCGTAGCGCGGCTCGTTGATGCCGGTCTGGATACCCAGCACACACGGCAGCTTGATGGTCAGCTTCTCTATGAGTCCGCCCTCGAGCTCGCGCCCGACCGTCACCTCTCCACTCCCGACCTCGACCTCCGTAACGTACGTCGCGTGCGGGATGTCCAGAAGCTCGGCCAGGGCGACGCCAACCTGCGTCGCGCCGTCGTCCGAGGCCATGCAGCCCGTGAGGACCAGGTCGTACTCCACGTCCTTGAGGGCCGCCGCAAGCGCCGTCGCGGTCGCGATGGCGTCGCCGCCGTCGAACGCCGGATCGGCGACACGGACCGCGGTCCCCGCGCCCTTGGCCATGCTCATGCGGAGGACCTCCTCCGACGACTCGTGGCCGAGGGTCATGATGGTGATGTCACCATCGTGCTCCTCCGTAATGAGGAGCGCCTCCTCGAGGGCGTAGTTGTCCGACTCGTTTATCTGAAGAGCCAGGCCCTCCTCGACGATGCCCTTCCCGCCGGCCGCGATCTTGAGATCAGCCTCGGCCGTCTCGGGCACTTGCTTCACACAGACAACGATGTTCATGTCTTGGTCTCTCTCCATTACTTCGGTTGCGCGCCTGACCGTGGTCTCCGTCGTGCGCGGCGGTGCCACCCGGGCCCGCCGTGCCACCCGGGATTGTCGTGCCACCCGGGATCGTCGTGCCACCCGGGATCGTCGTGCCACCCGGCTACGCTACAGCGCCATCGCCGCTAGTTCGGCGAGATCGATTATCTCTATTTTCCCCTCGTTGCCGCTGGTCTTGACCGCATCCTCGAGCGTCATGAGGCAGAACGGACAGGCGGTAACAAGGTAGTCCGCGCCCAGCTCGACCGCGTCCTTGACGCGGGTCTCTGCCAGCCGTTCTCCCCGCTCCTCCGTCGCCTCCAGCCACATGCGACCGCCGCCACCCTCGCAGCAGAGCGCACGCTCACGCGAGCGGTCCATCTCCTCGAACGTCACGCCCGGGATCTGCTCGAGCACCTCACGCGGTTCATCGTAGATGCCGTTGTGCTTACCCAGGAAGCACGCGTCGTGGAAGGTCACCTTCTTTTCAACTTTCCCCTTGAACGTCAGTTTCCCGGCCTCCAGAAGTGAGGCGAGAAGCTGCGAGTAGTGAACGACGTCCGGCGTCGGCTCACCGTACTCGTTCTTGAACGTGTTCATGCAGTGCGGTGACGCCGTGACGATCGTGCCGACCTCGTGACCGCCGAACAGTTCCCGATTCCCCTCGACCAGCATCTCGAAGAGACCGTCCTCTCCCATCCGCCGGATCTCGTTCCCGCAGCACGACTCATCGGTTCCCAGCGTCGAGTACTCGACGCCCGCGGCGGCAAAGAGCGCGACCAGCGCCTTCGCAATGGACTGCGCCCTCGGATCGTAGGCCGGTGTGCAGCCGACGTAGAACAGAAACGGCACGGCCTCGCCCTCTGCGGCGACGGGCACGGAAAGCTCGTCCGCCCACTCCGTACGCTTGTCGCGTATCCGCCCCCAGGGGTTGCCGTGCTTGAACGTGCTCTCGAGCGCGTCACGGATCGTCGGCTCGATCCGCCCCTTCTCAATGGCCGCCGAGCGGAGGCCGATGATGAGCTCCATCGGCTTCACCCCCTTCGGACAACGCTCCGTACAGTTCGAGCACGTCGTGCAGTTCCACGCCTCCGGGCGTCCCTTGGCATCCGTTGGACCGACGCCGGTCATGCCGTCGTACACCACCCTGCGCACGTTCAGGTACGTCCGCATGGAAACGGGACAGCCGGCCGTGCAGCGTCCGCACTGGATGCACCCGAGGAGTTCGTACTTCTCCTGCAGTGAAACAGCCATGCTAGTTTCTTCTCCCGTCCGACCCACTCGGGGCGCCGCCTCACACCACGCCTTCCGGCTGGCGCCCGTCCGTAATCTCGTGCCTCGCTGCGGCCTACCTCAGCGCGTTGCGGGCGATGACTATCTTCTGGATCTCGCTCGTGCCCTCGTAGATTTCGATAATCTTGGCGTCGCGATACATCCGCTCGACCGCATACTCCTTGGAGTAGCCGTTCCCGCCGTGTATCTGCACGGCCATGCGCGCGACCGCGACCACCGTCTCGGCGGCGAAGTACTTCGCGATCGCCGCCTCGCGCGTGAACCTCTTGGCGCCCGCGTCCTTCATCGACCCGGCCCGATAGACGAGCAGCCTAGCCGCATCGGTCTGCGCCGACATCTGGGCGATCATGTCCTGGATCATCTCGAACTCTGCGATAGGCTTCCCGAACTGGACGCGCTCCTTGGCGTACTTGATGGAGGCGTCGAGAGCGCCCTGTGAGATACCGACGCCCTGCGCGCCGATGTCGATGCGGGAAACGTCGAGCGTATGCATGACGACCTTGAAACCGCCGCCCTCCTCACCCAGGAGATTCTCCTTGGGAACGATGCACTCGTCCATGATGAGCTCGCAGTTACCGGTCGCGCGGATGCCCATGAGGTTCTCGTGCTTACCGACGCTGAAGCCCTCGAAGTCCTTGTCGACGATGAACGCGCTCATGCCCTTGTGGCGCTGCTCGGGGTCGGTGTACGCAAAGATGACGAACGTCCCGGCATCGGTCCCGTTCGTGATCCACGCCTTGGTTCCGTTCAGCACGTAGTGGTCGCCCTTGTCGACGGCCGTCGTCTCCATGCCCGCGGGGTCGGAGCCCGCATTCGCTTCCGTGATACCGATGGCGCCGAACTTCTTCCCTGAACAGAGGTCGGGCAGGTACTGCCTGCGCTGCTCCTCGGTTCCGAAGTGATAGATGGGATAGGCACACAAGGAGTTGTTGACCGCGGTGATGACGCCGTGCGAGGCGCACACGCGAGAGATCTCCTCGCAGATGATAGCGAGGGTCGTGAAGTCCAGGCCCGCCCCGCCGTACTTCTCGGGAATAACGACACCCATGAGTCCGAGCCCGGCCATCTTCTTGAGCGAGGCCGTCGGAAACTCGCGACTCTCGTCTATCTCAGCAGCGATAGGCTCGAGCTCCTTCTCCGCGAATTCGCGCACCATGTCGCGGACCATCTTCTGATCCTGGGTGAGTGCGAAGTCCATGCAGTCTGCTCCCTTCCGAAACGTGTGACCTGCCGATTCCCTAGGACGTCCTTCCGTCCATGCTGTCTATCACTTCCCTGGCAACCTGATAAGGGGATCTGTGCCCCCTGGTTACGTCTCCGATCATCGAGTCGAGCCCTGACTCGCCGCCGAGCCGCTCGTAGAGCTCCCGCTCGAGCGAATCGACCACGATGCCCCGAACCTGCGACTTGAAGTGGTCGCGCCTGCGTTTCTGAAGGAGTTCGTGCTCGGTCAGAAACGCCCTGTGTTCGTCGATCGTCCCGGCGATCTCAGCCACACCCTCGCCGGTCGTCGCGACGGACCTGAGTACCGGCGGCATCCACCCGAGCGACGGATCTCTGAGCAGGAGCATCGACTTGATCTCCTCCACCGTCATGTCGCCGCCATCCCTGTCGGCCTTGTTGACCACGAAGATCTCACCGATCTCCATGAGTCCGGCCTTCATTGCCTGGATGCTGTCGCCGGATTCAGGCACGAGCACTATGACCGTGGTGTCGGCGGTCCCCGCGATATCCAGTTCCGACTGTCCGACGCCGACCGTCTCGAAGATGACGTAGTCGAAACCCGCCGCGTCCATCACCGCCGCGACGCTCGGAGCGGAGCGCGACAGTCCGCCCAGACCGCCACGGGTCGCCATGCTGCGAATGAAGACGCCTTCCCTGATCCCCAGCCGCTGCATACGGACGCGGTCGCCCAGAAGCGCGCCGCCCGTGAAGGGGCTGGTCGGGTCGACCGCGATGATACCGACGGTGCTCCCTTCATCCAGAAGGTGCTCGGTCAGGCCATCGACAAGCGTGCTCTTCCCCGCACCTGGCGGCCCTGAGATCCCTATCCGGTAGGACCTCCCGATGTCCGGATAGACGACATCGAGGAGTTCCAGACCGCGCGGGTCCTCGTTCTCTATCCAGGAAATGGCCCGCGCCAGCGCGAGCGCGTCGCCATTCTTCAGTCTCTCGACCAGCTCCGGGACACTTGCGCTCCTCAATGCTCCCCCATGTCGGCTGATACCGGGCGCCCTCTAGAACTCGATGCCCTCTCGCGCCTCGACCCCGGCGTCGTAGTGATGCTTGATATTCAGCACCTCACTGACAAGGTCCGCCGCCCTCACGATACTCGGGTGAGCGGAGCGGCCTGTCAGAACGAGCTCGACGTGCGGGGGTCTCGTCTCGATAAGAGAAAGGACGTCCTCGATACGTATCAGCGCGAAGTCGAGCGCCACGTTGACTTCATCGAGGATGACGATATCGTACTCGCCGCTTGCGACGGCCACGCGGGCCTTCTCGAGGCCCTGGACGGCAAGGTCGATGTCAACCTGCGCCGGGCTCTTCTTGTCGACGAACTCGTCGCGGCCGGACTGTTCGATGATGAAGCCCGGGAGCTTCGCGGCGGACGTCAGCTCGCCGTAGTTCGAGCTGCCCTTCATGAACTGCAGCATGTAGACGGAGAGCCCGTGTCCAACGGCGCGGAGAGCCAGGCCGAGCGCGGCGGTCGTCTTGCCCTTCCCGTCTCCGGTGTAGACCTGTACGGTACCATGCCTCTTGGGCACTGGGGCCTCCGCAGGATTGCTGGAGCGCCGACTGTACGTAGACCAACGCTTCGACGCTTGAGCCTCGAATCTCAAATTGCGCGGGCGTCGGCGGGCGCCCGCGCAGGCTGGAACTGCCAAATCCCGCAAATGTTAGCATGCAGTGGGCCTAGCGTCAAGAACGGTTCAGCGAGCACGCTCCGGGTTCGCCGCCGCCGGGCGTCGAAATCGTTCCCCGAGCACGCGTGGTGGCTGGCGCGGGCATACCGACCGTTGCCCCAGGCCGGAGGTGCCTCCGGATACGCCAATCCGGACTGACTCTGAATTCAGGGATCAGCCGCGTTGCCAACTCGGGGAAACCCGACTCGCCCTCAGATTATTCTTGACGACCTGTCCCACATTTGATACCGTTCCGTTGTTTCCAACATTCACTTGGTCTGCCGTGAGTTTTGGTGCACCGTCACGTACTATAGGAGGTAGAGGGATGAGGAACCTGCTAATCGTTGTGCTGGTTCTGGCCGTCGCCGTCTCTGCTGGCGCGCGGAGCATTGCGGACTCGTACGTTGAGCTCGTGTCGCCCACGGCCATCAGCCCCGGCGAGACCCACACGTTCACGTTCGGCGTCTACAACGCATCGACGGATGCCGAGTGGATTACCGATGTGCTCATCACGTTCCCCGATGGCTGGGTCGCTGACGAGGGTTCGATGTCATACGTGCCGATCGTCCCCGATCCCATCCGTCCGAGCTGGGACATGCTGGTTCCGGACGGCCCGACGGCCATGTGGCTCGACAACGACGGCGGCTACGGCGAGCTCTGGGGTGACGAGTACACGACAGTCTCGGTCGACGTCGCGGTTGCCACGCAGCTCTACGGCATCCCGATCTACTGGTGCCTGTACGGTGACATCTGGGGCGACCCGCCGCACGAGCTCTGCGGCTGCATCGACTTCGAGGTGTCGCCGGTCGAGGAGCAGTCCTGGGCCAGCATCAAGGCGCTCTACCGCTAAGGTGGAGCACCATAAGCTTTCCGGAAGGGCGGTGACGTAAGTCACCGCCCTTTCCTTTGCCCGCCCGGCACCCCGCGTCATGACACCCGCCACGCACCCTGGCACCCCGGCCAGCAGACGCGGGAGACGCGCCGCACAGCCTGCCACCCCGGCCCGCAGACGTCCGAGACCCGCCGCGCATCCTTGACGCACTGTGCCGTTTCAAGCGCGTCCTGCCTGTGGTATAATGGCTGGTGGAGGTAACAGAATGAAAAGCGTAGTCATCATACTGTGTGGAATGCTGCTCGCGGGCGCCGCCGCCGCAGAGACCCCGCCGGACACCCTGTGGGCCAGGGAGTTCGGGGGCGGTCAGTTCGAATGGGGCAGATCGGTCCAGGAAACGCAGGACGGGGGATTCATCACCGTCGGTGACACCTACTCCTACGGCACGGGCGGCTTCGACGTGTGGCTTATCAAGACCGACGGGGGTGGCAACAAGACCTGGGCAAAGACGTACGGTGGCATCTATGAGGACCGCGGCTACTCGGTCCGCCAGACCGCCGACGGCGGCTATGTCATCGCAGGCGTGACGGGCTCCTACGGAGCCGGTACCTACGATATCTGGCTGATCAAGACCGATGGCGCCGGCCACGTTTCGTGGTCCAAGACCTTCGGCGGAAGCGCCTGGGACTGGGGCTACTCCGTTGAGCAGACCGCGGACGGGGGCTACGTGCTCGTGGGCTACACGGAGTCCTTCGGGCCGGGGGACAGCGCTCTCTGGCTCATCCGGACCGACAGCGCGGGCGACACGCTGTGGACCAGGACCGTCGGAGGAGAAAGCTCCGACTGGGGCGAATCTGTTCAGGTGTGCTCGGACGGGGGATACCTCGTCGCGGGAAGCACATACTCCTTCGGCGCGGGAAGCCGCGACGTGTGGCTCGTCAGGACAGACAGTGCCGGCGATACGCTGTGGACGAGAGCCTTCGGCGGCGGCGCTTCCGACGGCGGCCTCGACGTCACGCAAACGCCGGACGGAGGATGCCTCCTCACCGGGTACACGAAGTCCTTCGGGGCGGGGCTGGACGATGTCTGGCTCATCCGCACCGACAGCAGCGGCGACACGCTGTGGACGCGAACATACGGAGGGGCGCAGTCTGACGGGGGCGAGTCCATCGATCTGTGCTACGAGGGCGGCTGCATAGTTGCCGGTCACACGAAGTCGTTCGGCGCCGGCGGTGACGACTTCTGGCTTATCAGGGTGCTCGACAACGGCGACACCCTCTGGACGAAGACACTCGGAGGAAGCGACCACGACTGGGCAAGATCGGTGCGCCAGTGCTCGGACGGTGGGTACGTCGTCGCTGGCGACACATACTCGTTCACCGAGGGCGAATACGACATCTGGCTGGCCCGGCTCGCTCCCGGGACGGGTGTGCAGGCGACGGCCGAACTCAGATCTGCTCTGCGCGACCTTCGGAGCTACCCGAACCCGTTCGGTCCCTCCGCCACGACTGCCACGATCGAGTTTGAGACGGTCACACCGGGTATCGTCTCGGTGAACGTATATGACGTCTGCGGACGGATGGTCAGAAGCATCGTTCGCTCGGAGCTGCCCGCCCAGCAGTACCGCCTCTCCTGGGACGGCACCGACGACGCCGGCAGAAGGATGCCCTCCGGGACCTACTTCTGCAAAGTCGAACTTGCCGGCGACACCATTGCAGAGAAGATGACATTCCTGAGATAGCCCGCGCCCTTCCACAAATGCAGAGGCTCCCGCCGCACTAGCCGCGGGAGCCTCGCGTCACACCTCTCGATCGTAGTCCTGCTACTGATACCGCTACTTCAGCAGGATCATCTTCCTGCTGGAACTGAACTCTCCGACCGTGATGCGGTAGAAGTATATGCCGCTTCCGACGGGCTCTCCGCTGTCGCTCCTCCCCCGCCACAACACCTCGTGAGCTCCGGCGTCCATGTCTTCATCGACCAGCGTGGCGGTCCTCTGCCCACTGACGTTGTAGACCTCGACGGTCACGTGTCCCGCCGTGGGGATGCTGTACGCGATCGTCGTCACGGGATTGAAGGGGTTCGGGCAGTTCTGCGCCAGTGTGACAGCGCCGGCAACTACCTCATCGCCGGGGTCATCGATGCCGGTCGGGACGCCGAACCAGTCCACCGCGTCCTGGATGAGCATATGCCTGTCAGCTTCGTTAGTGAACTGTGACAGATCGAACGTCAGGTAGAACGATTTGTAGATGAGGTTGTCGAGCCAGATGCCCGCGCCCAGCTCGTAACCGTATGCGTACCCACCGATGGGTCCGTCCTCGAAAGCGAATGACGCCCACGACCAGAGCTCGGGGTTCGAAACCTCGCCCCAGTAGGACTCTGGGCAGTCATCGTTGACGATGACGTCCGGGCTGTTGGAGTAGACGGGCAACTCAACACCGGCATCGCCGATGGGAGAGACGGGAGAACCGGTCCACCCGATGATGCTGCCGTAGGAGTAGTCGTACGTGTACGGACCGCCGATCCCGTCGGTACCTCCGTTCGGCGGAACGCCCACGGTACCGTCAGGGACATACAGGGCTCTCAAGTATCCCCTGTAGAACTTCTTCATCGGCCTCAAGTACGAGAGGGCGTGCTGAGAGTTCCCGAAGTTGTCCGACGCGAGGAACAGGTTCGTGGGACTCCCTGTTGTGCCGCTGTTGAGGAAGTCGATGAGAGCAGCCGAAAGCGTGTCTGTCTCGGCGCCCGACCCGGTGCTGTTGGAGTAGACGAAGATCGTGCTGTAGTTCTCCGTGAAGCGGTATGTCTCGTACTCGGCCCAGTTGTAGATATCGTAGACGACATCAGCGGCGTCCAGTGCCGCGACGAACTCCGGAAACTCGATGTTCTGATAGTCTTCGTAGCCGGGAACCGTGCCCGGATGGGCCAGCAGCACTTCGATGCCGTTCGTGGGAAGCATCCGGATGGAATAGCACTCGGCCGGAGCGCCCGCCGGCAGCGTCGCCCTGTTACCCGCCGGCGCGCCGTCGGTCGCAGCAAAGTAGTACTGGAGTTCCGTGCTGATGGGGATCTCCGGTAGCACGTAGTTAAAGATGTTCGGCGCCTCGAAGCTGGCGTGGGTCACGGCAGCCCAGCCCTCGCCGAAGTTGTAGTAGAGAGAGTCGGTCGACACACCGGACGCATCGGTGATCGTCAGGGATACCCCGGGCGTCGTGTCGAACGTGTTACCGATCTCCTTATCGTACACGAACGCGGGCGCCTGCTCATCGGTCTCTATGAACAGGCGAATCGCAAGCCCGTCGCTGAGGAGGTTGCCGGGCGGCTCGACACCGTAGTACACGCCGCCTGACGAGAGCTCTCTCAGGTAGCACAGACCTATGTCGGCATCATCGTTCTGGATGGCGACGGTCGAACTCCCGCCGTTGTCGTGGCTCGTCACGCTGCCGCTCTGTCCGATCTCGACGTCCTGGTACTGGAAGACGATGTCACCGTTCTCGTGGAGAATGGCCTGGAACGTAAGCGTTGTGTCCTCTGTAACCCCGGCGCTGTACCCGAAGTCGTGCCACTCGACGACGCAGTAGCGGTCGGGCGCCTCCCCGAAGGTCTGAAAGTAGACATCGCTTATGCCCTCAAAACCGTCCAGGTTGTCCCAGTACGGAGCTATCAGGGCGGGCACATGACTGAAGCCCGGAATCGGGTAGACGTAGTTGAAGTAGAAACCGTCGTCGTCCCAACCCGTGTCCGGGTAGGGCTCGTACCAGGTGTTCTCTGCCAGCAGGATCTCGCCATTCGTGTCCACGTACATGTGCGTGCGGTCTATCCCGTAGAAGGGGAACGTGAATCCGATCGGGATCGGCTCCGAGAAGTTGTCGTCACCGAAGAAGGTGGGCACACCGTACATGATCGTCGACGTGCCCGTCTCACTGATCTCGATCCAGTCGTACACGGGACCACCCGGCTCCCAGCTGTCGATCCATTCGTATCCCATCGCGTCCGGTCCGCCGGTCCCGAAGTGCTCGACGATCTCGGTCTCGGTCTCGAGCGAGTCATTCGCGGGGTTCGCGTCACCGGCAAGAGCGGTGGCCATGGTGACCGTGTACGTGCCCAGCTCGGTCGGCAGCCACGTGTCCACGAAGGTAACTGCGACCGTAGCACCCGGCGCGATCGTGCCCGAATGGACCACTGTGTCCAGATACACGGTAGCCAACGACTCATCGACGATCTCACACATTACTTCGAAGCTCGCCGTCACCTCGGAGCCACTGAAGTTCTGCACGATTCCCGACGGCGTGATGGCCCTGTCCACGACCTCGGACGTACCCGGCTTGCCGATCGAGAGCACGCCGACGTCGGCCAGGGCCGACACGACCGTGAGAAGCGCGATCACGACAACCACCGCTGCTGTTCTCATCCGTGTTTCTCCTTGTTGTGCTATTTCAGCAGGATCATCTTCCTCGCGGACGTGAATCCACCGGAACTGATCCGATAGAAGTAGATTCCGCTTCCCACTGGCTCGCCGTCGTCGCTCTTCCCGCGCCACACAACCTCGTGTGCTCCAGCCGACCTGTGCTCGTCGACCAGCGTAGCCGTCCTCTGACCACACACGTTGTAGACCTCGACGGTCACGTGTCCCGCCGTGGGGATGCTGTACGCGATGGTCGTCACAGGGTTGAACGGGTTCGGGTGGTTCTGCGACAGTGTGACGACACCCGGGACGACATCGTCACAGGGGTCGTCGACACCGGTCGCGACGCCGAACCAGTCAACCGCGTCCTGGATGAGCATCCTTCTGTCCGCCTCGCTGGTAAACTGCGACAGATCGAACGTCATGAAAAACGACTTGTAGATGAGGTTGTCCAGCCAGATGCCGGCGCCCAACTCGTACGCGTATGCGTAGCCACCGATCGGACCGTCCTCGAACGCGAAGGAAGCCCACGACCAGAGTTCGGGGTTCGAGACCTGGTCGGCGTACCAGTCCGGGCAGTCATCATTGACAATGACATCGGGGCTGTTGGAGTAGACGGGGAGTTCAACGCCGGCATCGCCAATGGGAGAGACGGGAGAACCGGCCCACCCGATGACGCTGCCGTAGGAATAGTCGTAGGTGTAGGGACCGCCGATCCCGTCGGTGCCGCCGTTCGGCGGGACGCCAACGGTGCCGTCCGGAACATAGGTGCCTCTGATGTACGCCTGGAAGAACTTCGTGATCGGTTTGTCGTTCGGGTAGGCATGCTGCGACGTCGCAAGGCCGTCGGAGGCAAAGAACATGTTCTTCGGCTCCTCGTTCGTGCCCCCGTCCAGAAACTCCATGAGCGCGACGGCAAGAGAATCATTCACGGCGCTCGCACTAGTGGAGTTTGAGTAGACGAAGATGGTGCTGTAGTTCTCCGTGAAGCGGTATGTCTCGTACTCGGCCCAATTGTAGATGTCGTAGGCGACACCCGCGGCGTCCAAACCCGCAACAAACTCCGGGAACTCGATGTTCTGGTAGTCCTGGTAGCCGGGAACCGTGCCTGGATGCGCCAACAGCACCTGGACTCCGTCCGTCGGCAGGATCCTGAACGCGTAACAGTCTCCAGGGGCCCCGGCGGGGAACGTCCCGCGGTTCGCGGCTGGAGAACCGTCCGTGGCAACGAAGTAGTAGTCCACTCCCACGCCCCTCGGAATCTCCGGAAGCACGTAGTGGTAGATGTTAGGCGCCTCGAAGCTCGAGTGGGTCACCGCCAACCAACCGGCGCCGTAGTTGTAGTAGAGCGAGTCTGTCAGCACGGTCGACATATCGTTGATCATAACGGCAGTTGTGGGAGTGGTGTCGAACGTGTTGCCTATCTCCTCGTAGCCGAAGACGGGCGGCTGCTCGTCGGTGCCCGCAAAGAACAGAATGGCAAGGCCGTCGCTGAGCAGGTTGCCCGGAGGCTCGACGCCGACGTACTGACTACCCTCTACGACCTCCTGCAAATAGCACAGGCCGGCATCCGCGGCATCGTTCTGGATGGCGACCGTCGAACTCGCGCCGTTGTCGTGCAAGGCTGCGGAACCGCTGTGCCCTATGTTCACGTCCTGGTACTGGAAGATGATGTCACCGTTCTCATGGAAGATAGCCTCGAACGTGAGCGTCGTGTCCTCTGATGCACCGTAGCCGTACCCGAAGTCGTGCCACTCGATGACGCAGTAGCGGTCGGGCGCCTCACCGAAGGTCTGGAAGTAGACGTCGCTCTTGCCTTCGAACGCTTCCAGATCATCCCAGTACGGAGACACCAGCGCGGGCATGTAGCTGTAGCCGGGGATGGGGTACGTGTAGTTGAAGATGAAGCCGTCGTTGTCCCAGCCGCCGTTGGGGTAGGGCTCGTACCAGTTGTTATCAGCCAGCAGGATCTCGCCGTTCGTGTCGACGTACATGTGAGTTCTGTCGAACCCGTAGAACGGGAAGGTGAAGCCAAACGGAATGGGCTCCGAGAAGTTGTCATCTCCGTAGAACGTCGGGACGCCGTACATGATCGTTGACGTTCCCGTGTCACTGATCTCGATCCAGTCGTAGACCGGTCCGTCAGGTTCATCGCTGTCGACCCAGCGATAACCGAAGGCGTCCGGACCGCCGGTGCCGTAGTGCGATACCACCTCCGTGGCACTCTGGAGTGAGTCGTTCGCCGGCTGCTCATCGCCCGCGAGCAGCGTCGTCATCGTCACCGTGTACTCACCCAGTTCAGTTGGATGCCACAGCTCCGTAAACGTCACGGGGTCGGTCTGCGCGGAAATCATCGTACCCGTATGAACGATGGTGTCGGCGTAGACGACCGCTCTGGACGCATCCGTGATGACACACGCGACATCGAATTCGGCGGTGATGTCAGAGAGACCGAAGTTCTTCACCGTCCCGGATGGAAACACATCTACATCCACACGCTGATACGCC
>JAUWCJ010000196.1 GCA_030609365.1 Candidatus Eiseniibacteriota bacterium
GCCGGACTCAAGCGCCGGCGCTGGCGCCGACTGCCACGTGGCGTTGCCGCTCGCGTCGCTCGTGAGCACGTGGCCATTCGTCGCGCCGGTGGGTAACCTGAGCCCGATGCAGTTGACGGTGCCGTTCACGTCGAGCGTGTACCCTGGTGACCAGGTGTTGATGCCCACGCTGGCCTCCGAAGGACTGATCACGAGGAATGGAGTAACACCGTCGGATATGTAGAAGTTGCCGTACGGCTGGATAGACTGAGTGTGAATCGTGCCCGTGCCGATGGACAGATCACCGTCATAGATATCCATATCGCCGTTGAAGTGTACGACGTCGTCCCAGAAGTAGACCTTGCCGTAGAGGTTCGTTGTGCTGCCGACATCCACGCTATTGACGAAGTAGGCGTGCCCCACGACCTCCAGCGCGTTCGATGGGTTGGCAGAACCGACGCCAACGCCGACGTTACCCTCGTGCCAGACCTTTGTGCCCGAGGCCTCCCAGTCGCCATCGTCGATGACGGCCGTGGGCTTGACGGAATCCGCCACGGCCGCGCGCAGCGCGTAGGGCGCGGCGGTAAGCTCGACCCTCGGGTCCAGCTCGCTCTCCTCTTCGATCGTGATGCCAAGCCAGTACCGAACGTCGAAGTCGATGTCGAGTGACGTGGTCGAACCGAGGATGACGTTGAAGAGCCCGTCGCGCACATCGGCGCTCTGCGTCTCGGTCCAGACCGGCGTGCCGCCCACCTCGACGTCGTAGATGTTGAACTCGATGGAGTAGGAATCGTCGGGGACGGTGTTCCCCTCGTTGTCGCGAAGGACGCCCTGGTAGCTCACGGTGCGCGGGACATCTGCATGCGCCAGGACGGCACACAGCACCAGGACCAGCGCAACGAATGCGGTGACCCTCATGATCTGCCTCCTCCAGCCGCTGACGGCTGCATAGAGCAGGAGTGTGTTGGCGGGATTGTGCAGTTGCAAAACTTCCCAAGTGGGCATGATACCACCTGAGACGCACTCAGTCAAGTATGGCTAGATGTAGAAACGATACATTACCCGCCATATGCCACGCTTGACAATTCCCGCCTGAGCGAGCATTATGAGCGTAGCTGCCTCTGCGGAGTCAGTCGGACCTCTAGGCAGCCCCCTTGAGGTACCTCGCAGTATGCGCGCGGCGCGCGCCCCATCCGAGTTGCGGCCCTTCGAGGCGCACACTTGGTGTGAACATCTGACGGTTCAGGAGCTTCGAGTCGGCGCCTCAGGTGCCTTGATGTCCCCATGTGGGGAGGTGACGAAACCGATGGTGTGGAAGAGCATCCTTGCCAGCAACATCCACGACCTGAACGAACTCGAGGCCCGCGGCCTCCTGACCTCCGAGGAAACGGGGCGGCTCCGGAGCGTGACCGAGCGCCATCCGATGAGCGTGACACCGTACTACCTCTCGCTGATCGACTGGTCGGACCCACATGATCCCATCAGGAAGATGGCGATCCCCTCTGATGGAGAACTCTCCCCCATCGGCTCCTACGACACAAGCGGGGAACGCGAGAACACGAAGCTACCGGGGCTCCAGCACAAGTACGCGAAGACCGCGCTCATACTCGTGACGAACAGGTGCGCGGTCTACTGCAGGCACTGCTTCCGGAAGCGACTTGTCGGGCTGCCGAGCGAGGAAATCCTCAAGCGGTTCGAGGATGCGGCTGGCTATGTCGCGGAGCACCGCGAGATCAACAACGTCCTCTTGACCGGCGGCGATCCGCTCGTGCTCTCGACGGACTCGATCGCCCTCTTCCTGGAGAGCCTCAACCGAATCGACCATTTGGATTTCGTCCGGATCGGCACGCGCGTGCCGGTCGTGCTTCCGGACAGGATCCTCGAGGACAGCGAGCTCCGCGCCGTGTTCCGCGAGTACTCCCGTCCGGGCAAACGCACCTACGTCGTCACGCAGTTCAACCACCCGAGGGAGGTCACAGAGCAGTCGACGTCGGCGGTCGACGCGCTCATCCGCTCCGGTGTTATCGTCAGCAACCAGGCAGTACTCCTGAAGGGAGTGAACAACGACCCGGATGTTCTCGCGGAACTCCAGCGCCGGCTGGTCAGGATCGGGGTCAGCCCCTACTACGTCTTCCAGTGCCGGCCCGTCAAGCGTGTGAAGAGTTCCTTCCAGGTCCCGCTTGCGCGCGCGTATCGAATCGTCGAGGAAGCGAAGGCGATGCTCGACGGCCACAGCAAGAACTTCAAGTTCGTGATGTCGCACCGGACGGGGAAGATCGAGATTGTGGGTATCGTGAACGACGAGGTCTATCTTCGCTACCACCAGGCGAAGGACC
>JAUWCJ010000125.1 GCA_030609365.1 Candidatus Eiseniibacteriota bacterium
GGCCACGGACGAAGCCAAGGACGAGGCGGAGCCTGAGACCACGGACGAAGCCAAGGACGAGGCGGAACCTGAGGTCGCGGACGAAGCCAAGGACGAGGCGGAGCCTGAGGTCGCGGACGAAGCCAAGGACGAGGCGGAGCCTGAGGCCACGGACGAAGCCAAGGACGAGGCAGAGCCTGAGGCCACGGACGAAGCCAAGGAAGAGTCGGAGCCCGAGGTCGCGGACGAAGCCCAGGAAGAGGCGGAGCCCGAGGCCACGGACGAAGCCGTAGAAGAGAAGAAGCCAGAGGACGCCTAGAGCAGCCGCCTGAGACCCCGTGGTCCAGGTAACGGCCGGTCTATGACCTCTGACTGGAAGTGCACCGGGGGGGGACTCGACGGATGAGTCCCCCTGTTGCTCTTGCGGACGGAGAAACGCCGTGACCGGGAAGTCCAGAACCGTCGGCCTGATGACCGTCGGCTGCAAACTGAACCAGTACGAGACGGAGGGAGTAGCGGAACGCCTGGAAGAGCATGGTTTCGTCGTTGTTCCCTTCGACACGCCCGCCGACGTCTACGTCGTCAACACGTGCACTGTCACGGGCCGCAGCGACTACCGCTCCAGGCAGATGCTGCGCAGAGCGGCCCGGAAGTGCGGGGGAGCACTGGTGGTCGCGACGGGTTGCTACGCTCAACGCGATCCCGACGTGCTCGCCGCAATGCCCGAGGTGAACCTGGTCGTCGGGAACAGCTCAAAGCGTGACCTGGCCACGCTGGTCGTGGAGCGCCTCCAATCCAATGCCGGGGACAGCAGCGAGACGCGTGTCGAGGTGAGGTCACTGAGAGACGAGGCCTTCGAGGCGTTCGACATCAGTCGCTTCCGGGGCTACACGCGGGCGTTCATCAAGATACAGGACGGGTGCGATCAGCGGTGCACCTATTGCGCGGTCCCGGATGCCCGGGGACCGGCGCGCAGCAGACACTTCGACGATGTCCTCGAACAGGCTTCCACACTCGTGACCAATGGATACAGGGAGCTGGTGCTGACAGGCGTGCACATCGGGGCCTTCGAGGACCCGGACGGACGCAGGCTGCCGGAACTCGTGAGGGCGCTGGCCGAGATCGACGGTCTGGTCCGCCTGCGGCTGGGCTCGGTGGAGCCGAAGGAGCTGACCCAGGAACTTGCCGCGACGGTCCTCCAGACGGAGAAGGTATGCAACCACCTGCACGTGCCCCTCGAGAGCGGCTCGGATGCCGTACTCGCGAGAATGCGCAGGGGGTACACGCGCGCCCGATACGCGGAGGCCGTCCGCCGGGTCACGGACGCGGACCCTCTGTGCGGACTTGGCACCGACGTGATGGTGGGGTTCCCGGGCGAGACAGAGGAGGACTTCGCCGATACGGTGTCGACGATCGAATCTCTGCCTTACACCTACCTCCACGTGTTCGCCTACTCGCCGAGAAGCGGCACGCCAGCCGCTGAGATGGACGGCCAGGTGCCTCCGGCGGAGTCGAAGCGACGCAGCCTGCATCTCAGGGAACTGGGCTCCAGGCTCTCGCTCCGGTTCAGACGCGGTCTGGTCGGGAAGAGCCTCGATATCCTGGTCGAGGAACGAGGAGACGGGGAGCACTCACTGACGGGGCTGACCAGCAACTATGTCAGGGTCAGATCCGAGGGTGATCCCTCCATGCAGAACAGGTTCGTCGGCGTGACGGTGAGGGGCGCCGACGAAACTTCTACCTGGGGCGATATCGATCCCGGAAGCGCGCGCTGAGGCACCCGGTGCAGGAGCAGAGATGAAGGTGTACATAGAGACATACGGCTGTCAGATGAACGAGTATGACTCGCGCGTCATGGCGTCGATACTCACGAACAGCGGGCACGGTATGACGCAAGACCTGGGCACGGCCGACGTCGTGATGGTAAACACCTGCAGCGTGCGCGACCGCGCAGAGGCCAGGGTGCTCGGGCGACTGAGACACCTTCGAGGTCTGATGCAGAAGGAAGCGGTGCTCGGCATCGCCGGCTGCGTGGCGCAGCGCCTGGGCGAGCGGCTGCTGCGCGAGGTCCCGGGGTTGAGCTTCGTGGTCGGTACCGAGCAGTACTGGCGGCTGCCGGACATCATCGAGAGCGCGAGCGCCGGACGCATTGCCGTCGCCGTGGACGCGGGCACCGGGGAGTCCTATGACGACAGGCCCCGCGCGGACGAGGCGTCGCTCTGCGAGTTCGTGAGCGTGATGCGCGGATGCAACAACTACTGCTCCTACTGCATCGTACCGTACGTCAGGGGACGCGAGCGCAGTCGTCCGACCTCGAGTATCGTGGACGAGGTTGCGAACCTTGTGACACTGGGCGCGAGCGAGGTCACGCTCATCGGCCAGAATGTTAACTCGTTCAGCGACGAGGGGCGTGGGTTCGCGGACCTTCTCGGTGCGGTCGCAGGCGTTGAGGGGCTCCGGCGGATACGATTCGCCACCTCTCACCCCAAGGACCTGTCGAGCGAGGTCATCGATGCCGTCGGCTCCATAGACAAGGTCTGCGAGCACATCCATCTACCGGTGCAATCGGGCTCCACCGAAGTTCTGGAAGCGATGAACAGGTCGTACACGCGCGAGGAGTACGTGACCCTGGCGCAGAGAATCCGCGAGGGAGTCCCCGGCGTCGCGCTCACGACGGACATCATCGTCGGATTCCCGGGGGAGACGGATGCGCAGTTCCGCGAGACCGTTTCACTCATGAAGCAGATCCGATTCGACTCGGCCTTCATGTTCCACTACTCCGTACGCGAAGGGACGCGCGCGGCGGAGTTCACCGACGACGTACCCAAGGACGTCAAGATAGCGCGACTCCAGACTATCATCGGCCTCCAGCAGCAGGTGACGAGCGAGGTGAACGCCGCGCTCGTCGGGAGCAGCGCCGAGGTGCTCGTCGAAGAGCCGAGTCAGAAGAACAAGGAACTCCTCTTCGGCCGGAGCAGGACCGGGAAGGTCGTCGTCTTCCCGGGCGACGCGGGGCTCGCCGGGCACATCGTCAACGTGAAGATCGCCTCCGCGAGCGCCTGGACACTCCACGGTGTGAATCCTGTGTTGTCTTGACCTGCGCTGTCGTGAGGAACTTCGGGAGAAAGCCCTTGCAGCTCGCCGTAGGGCGCTGATAGACTGTCGCGTACATCAATGGGGTTGTGTCACGCGGAACGTCCGACTGCGTCGATACTTGTGAGGCGCGTCGTTCCGGCCGAAGACCGTTCCCATACCTGGAGGTGAACACCGTGTGGGTCGTCAGAATGCTCCTGACCCTCGTTCTGGTAGTGATAGTCACGGGCTTCGCCATGCAGAACAGCGGCGAGCATGCGACCGTGACGCTGTGGCAGAAGACGCTTGTGTTCTACGAAGTTCCCCTCGTGCTCCTGCTGTTCGAGGCCTTCGTGCTGGGCGCCGTGGTCTGGTTCGTCGTCTCGATCTTCCACGAGATCGCTCTTAGACGCCAGATCAGAAAGCTCAAGCGCGAGAACTCGGACCTCAATCAGGAGATCGCCGGCCTGCACAGCATCTCGCTACAGGAGATCGAGGGACACGCTGCGCGGGACGACACGTCAGGGCCCGGCATCTAGGGAAGGGAACCGACATGGCCTTCGTCATTATCGCTGCAGTCGTCATCGCGGCCGGCGCCGTCTTCTGGTACGTCGGCGCGAGACGCGCGAGATCGCGCGGACGCGAGCTCGACGAATCACCCTACCATCTCGGCCTGGATGCGCTGATCGCTGGACACAGCGACCGCGCGATAGAGCACCTGACCCGGGCGGTCCGAGACAACCCCAGGAACGTCGACGCATACGTCAAGCTCGGGAACATCCTTCGCGACCGCGGACAGGTGAAGCAGGCCACGCAGATCCACAGGGAACTCCTGGTCAAGAGGAAACTCCCGAAGAGCGTCCGCAACGAGATCATCAAGAGCCTCGCCCGTGACCTCGCGTCGGCGGGGCGGTGGCTGGATGTACTCGAACACCTTGCCACGTTGCCCCGTGGGGAGCGCTCGGATCCCTCCGTCCTCGCCATGACTCGCGATGCCTACGAGTCCGCGGGTGAGCTGGACAAGGCAGCGCAGACCCACAAGGATCTGCTGAAGGCAGGCTCGCCGGAGGGCCAGCCTTCAGCGGGTGTCTACCGCGCGCACCTCGGGCTCGTGGCCTTCAAGAGGGGCGACACCCGGCGCGCCAAGGCGGAGTTCCAGGCGGCGGTCAAGGAAGACCCGGGCGCCGCTCTGGCGTACGTGTACCTCGGTGACATCGCCGTGAGAGAAGAGGACGCCGAGCGTGCAGTCGCCTACTGGATGCGACTGGTTTCCGAGAAGCCGAATTGCGCCCACCTCGTGTTCGAGCGCCTTGAGAAGGCGTACTTCGAGATCGGCGACTTCGGCCGCATGATGGGCATCTACGAGCAGCTGGTCGCAAGTTCCCCATCCAATGTCATGGCACTGACCGGCCTGTCGAGAATGCTTGAGCGCAAGGGCGCGGTCGATGAGGCTCTGCGCATCGCGCGCGAGGCAGTCAAGCACGAGGGCAGCACGTTCGAGGGACACAGACAGCTCATTGAGATCCTGATGAGACACGAGCGCTACGAGGAAGCCGCCAAGGCGGCGGAGACGCTCCTCGCCGGGCTCTCGGAACACCGCAAGGAACGAACGTGTCCGAGCTGCGAGACGCAGCTCGACGGATATGGCTGGCGCTGCACCTCCTGCCGGGCATGGATCAATGAGTGCTAGGCGGAGAATCGTAACGCTCGCTGCACACGCCACACTCGCTGCCACGGCATTGACCCTCTGCCTCGCTGCTCGCGCGTGGTGCGACGATGTCCCGACGCCCGCGGAGGCCTGCGAGAAAGCACGCGCGCTCGTGCGGCAGGGCCACGACACCGATGCCGAGACCTACCTGACAGACTTGGTCGAGCAGGAGAACGGAGCACACGCGGAGAACGCGATGGTGCTGCTCGAGGCCGCCCGCCTGTCCAGCTCCGCCGAGTTCTGCCGGGAGTACGCGGCTCGCGCCATCGAGAGAACCCGCAACGATGCCCTGCTGGAAGCGGCGCACATGCTCAGGGGCGACAGCTACTTCGCAGAGAGCCTCTATCTCAGCGCGAGCCACGAGTACAATGAGGCGGCAAAACACTCCTCGAAGCGGGGTCCCGGGCCTGCCGACCTGAAAAGCGCAAGGAGCATCCTGGCAGCGGGCGATGCCGGGGCAGCGGTCGAGGCGTACCGGGCCATCGCGGACTGGGGCGCCACACCGGGAGAGTTCACGCCCGTCGCGGAGGTCGGGCTCGCCCAGGCGCTGCTTGCGGCCGGACGAGCGCCGGAGGCCGCGGAGCAGTTCGAGAGAACGGCACGCGTGTACGACGACATGGAGGTCCGGGTCCGAGCGCTTGCCGGCGCCGCGGAGAGCCACGAAGCCGCCGGCGCCGATGCAGAGGCAGTTGCGGCGCTCGCGCTTCTTGTCTCGGACTACCCGGACAGCTACGAGGCGGTGCTGGCTCGGGAGAGGCTCCGTACCTACTCGCTTCCTGACAGCACGCTTCTGTACGGTGATGCCCCCGACACGACAGCATTGCTGCCGGACGATCCGCCGGAGTCGCCCGAGCAGTGACCCTTGGAGGCATGAGTGAAACGACCACCGGGCCTCCACCGGTGGTTGTTCGTTCGTGGGCCCCGTGAGAGGCTCGTGGGACCGGAGACCCGATGGCGAAGCTCACACCAATGATGGAGCAGTACCAGAGGATCAAGTCGCAGCATGAGGATGCGATCCTCCTGTTCCGCATGGGCGACTTCTACGAGACGTTCTTCGAGGACGCGAAGACGGCCTCCCGCGTCCTTGGGCTGGCATTGACCACGCGCGACAAGAACGGCAAGAATCCGGTCCCGCTCGCGGGCGTCCCGCACCACGCGCTCGAATCGTATCTCGCCCGGCTCGTGAACGCGGGCTACCGCGTCGCTATCTGCGACCAGGTGGAGGACCCGAAGCAGGCGCGCGGCATCGTCAGGAGAGAGGTCACGGAGGTAATAACCCCCGGGACCATTCTCTCCTCTACGATGCTGGACGAGAGACGCTCCAACTTCCTGGTCGCGCTGGCGCCGGGCAGAGAACGCACGGGTCTCGCCAGGATCGACCTTTCGACCGGCGAGTTCAGCGTCACCGAACTGGATACTTCCGACCTGCGTCGCGAGGTGCTTCGCGCGGACGCATCGGAGCTGCTCGTGCCGGAAGGCGAGCTGGAGAAGGAACCGCTCGCCTCGCTCCTCGCGGACATTCCCGATGTTCCGGTGAGTCCGGTCGCCGACTGGGAGTTCGGCATCGAGCAATCGAGGGAAACGCTCGAGAGCCACTTCGGCGTCGCCAATCTGGACGGCTTCGGGTGCTCCGATCTCGAGGAGGGTATCGCCGCGGCGGGCGCCGCGCTTCGGTACCTGACCGACCTCAAGAAGCGTGACCTCGGGCAGATAACCTCTCTCAGACGTATCCGTCACTCCGAACGCATGGTCCTCGATGAGACCACTCAGAGGAACCTGGAGCTCGTTGAACCTCTGGACCGCGCATACCCTGCGGCAACGCTGCTGTCCGTGCTGGACAGAACCGACACGCCGATGGGCGCGCGGCTCCTGAGGCAGTGGGTGCTCTACCCGCTCCTCAACCATGAGGAGATCGCTGAGCGTCTTAACTCCGTAGAGGGATTGGTCGCGGGTCGCGCCAT
>JAUWCJ010000139.1 GCA_030609365.1 Candidatus Eiseniibacteriota bacterium
GGAGCGATACCGCCGGCACGGACCAGGACTACGTGACCGTCAAGTATGACGCGTCCGGCGCGGAGCTGTGGACCGCGAAGTACGACGGACCTGCCAGCGGTACGGATTCCGCCTCCACGATGGTGTTGGATGAGTACGGGGCCGTCTACGTGACCGGACGAAGCACCGGTATCGGAACCATGTTCGACTACGCGACCGTCAAGTACGACAGCGATGGTGTCGAAGAGTGGGTCCGGCGGTACGACGGTCCAGTGAGCGGGACCGACCGTGCCTACACGATCGCTCTCGGCGGGGACGGCTGCGTCTCCGTGACGGGGTACAGCGACGGCAGCGGCACCGGCGAGGACTATGCGACGGTCAAGTACAACGCCGATGGCGACCTGCTGTGGGCGATGCGACACGACGGCGAAGCCGGCGGGCACGACTGGGGATGGGCGGTGGCGGCTGACGACGACGGGAACGTCGTGGTCACCGGCAGGAGCACTGGCATCGGGAGCGGGATGGACTACGTGACCATCAAGTACGGCCCGACCGGCGCCGGACTCTGGACGGCCGTCTACGCCGGACCCATTGACGAAGGACAGCATGACTGGGCCTACGCCATGGCCGTGGACGCCGCCGGGAACTCGTATGTGACCGGAGGGAGTTGTGAGGTTCTGACCGACGACGATATACGGACCTTCAAGTACGACACCGACGGGAACGTAGTGTGGTCCGCCAGCTACGACGGCCCGGCCAGCGGTGAGGACTGGGGCTATGCGATAGCCGTGGACGACGCGGGATGTGTCTACGTCACCGGGCTGAGCGACGGCGTCGGTACGGGGCGCGACTACGTGACCATCAAATACGATGCCGACGGGAACGAGCAGTGGGTGAGCAGATACGACGGCCCGGCGAACTGGTACGACGCCGCGTACGCGATAGCCCTGGACGACGCGGGCAATGTCCTTGTCACCGGGAACAGCTCGGGTCTGTCGGATCCATACATGACGCCGGATTACGCCACCGTCAAGTACGGACCGGATGGCTCGCAGCTCTGGGTTCGCAGGTACGATGCCGGGGAAGACGACCGCGCGCACGCCGTGGCTGTGGACGCCGAGGGCTCGGCCTACGTGACGGGCGGCAGCTACTACAGCAGCAGGCACGATGTCGTGACGATCAAGTACGCATCGGACGGCACCCAACAGTGGGTCCAGAGTTCGCTGGGCGCCTTCGGCTCTGACGGAGGCGGATGGGCCATCAGGGTCGGCGACTCCGGCGATGTTTGGGTGGGCGCGCGCGCCGGCTACGTGGCGAGTGGCTACGACTTCAAGACACTGAGATACGGAAGCGACGGAACACTGATATGGTCCGTGCTGTACGACGGCCCGGTCAGCGGAGACGACAAACTGTGCGACATGGTCATCGACGAGGCGGGGAACGCTTACGTCACTGGGTACAGCATGGGCGCTGTCGACTACGACTACGCCACCGTCAAGTACGATAGCGATGGGGTCACCGAATGGGTGCGCCGGTACGACGGGCCGGCATCGGGTCACGACCAGCCCTACTACATGGTCATGCGGTCCCCCGGCCACATCTGCCTCACGGGTAAGAGCGAAGGCGTGGGCACCGGTCTCGACTACGCGACGATCGGCTACAGCACAGCCGGTGAGGAGGAGTGGGTCATGCGGTACGACGGGCCCGCTGGCGATGAGGACTGGGGTCACTCGATCGGTGCCGACGGTGACGGCAATGTCTATGTCACGGGCAAGAGCGAAGGTGTGGGCACGGGCTACGACTACGCAACCATCAAGTACGCCGTGGACACGGGCACGCCCGTTGAGGGCTACTGCTACGCGGTTGTTGCGGAATCGGGCGGCGTGAGAGTGCGCTGGAGCGTGGCATCGCTCGTGGGGATCCAGTCGTTCGACGTATGGCGTGCCACCTCAGAGGAAGGACCGTTCACGCGCATCAACGAGGGTCCTCTCGAGGCCGAGTCGAGCGGTGTCTTCGATGATACCTCCGTATGGCCGGACACGCGGTTCTGGTACGAGGTCCGGGCCATGATGGTCGATGGAGGCGAAGAGGTCGTGTCTGGCGGCCCGGTGAGCGTCCGGACGGACGGCTCCCTGGTCACGGTGCTCCATCCTGTCGCTCCCAATCCCACTGCAGGGTCCACGACCCTGCACTTCGACCTCGCCGATCACAGCGGTCCCGTGAGCCTCGTTGTCTACAACGCGCGCGGGCAGATCGTGAAGACCGTCGTGAACGAACCGCTGGACCGCGGTCGCTACGTCAGGACGTGGGACGGCTCCGATGGCAGAGGTCAGCCGTCAGCCGCCGGCGTCTACTTCATCAAGCTCACGGCCGGAGAGATCGAGGAGACGGCGAAGGTGCTCGTTGTGAGATAAGGCAGTTGCCACGCCTCTCTCTAGTGGACCGTTTCAGATGCAAGCTCGGGCAGACGTGACAGCGTCTGCCCGAGTCTGTATAGTGAGCGCGGAGAACCAGGAAAGGAGGTACGAACATGGAAACGAAGAGCGTCCCCATCAGGTTCCCCGAGGGCGCCAACATCATCCTCGGACAGAGTCACTTCATCAAGACGGTTGAGGATCTCTACGAGATCCTGATCAGTTCCGTGCCGGGCATGAAGTTCGGCGTGGCGTTCTGCGAGGCGTCCGGTCCGTGCCTGATCCGGTTCGACGGGAACGATGAAGAGCTCAAGGCGGCGGCCGTGAAGATCGCGAGCGACGTGGGCGCGGGGCACAGCTTCGCAATCGTGATGACTGACGGCTTCCCCATCAACGTTCTCAACGCGGTCAAGGCCTGTCCCGAGGTGTGTCGGGTCTACTGCGCGACCGCCAACGCCGTCGAGGCGATCGTCGTCGAGACCGGGCAGGGCAGGGGCATTCTCGGAGTCGTTGACGGTGAGAGCCCGAGGGGCGTCGAGAACGAGGATGACATCAAGGCGCGCAGGGATTTCCTTCGGACCATCGGGTACAAGAGGTAGTACGAGAGGTAGTCCCCGGGTGTCACCCTCCAGGAGGACATCGCTCGCAATCTGTGTGGGGATTCCGCGGCGCGGCAGTATCTTGTCGCGCCGCTTCCGTCAGCAGGAGAACTCGCGTATCAACTTCCGAGCATCTCCGGCCATCTCTCTCGGGATGAACACCTTCGTCTCATCCGGACGTGTTTCCGCCGGGAAGAGCTCGTTACTGAGGAAGCATGGTATGCCGCTCTCTTCGAGCAGCTCTCTCAACTCGCCGATTCGCTCGTCGTCCTCCGTGGTCTCGATGACGACAAGACCTTCAGCCGGAAGGTTCCCGTCGACGTCGTCTTCCTCTTCGGTCTGGCTCACTCGGTCTTCTGTTGTGATCAGCGGGACGTTGCAGTGCGGGCAGACCTCGATGGGTTCCTCGAACTCACACTCGCATTCCGGACAGGTGCCCACGTTGTAGCTCCTTCAAGATGTGTCGCGAGGGGTGTTGTGTGAACGAGTAGAATATTAACAACGTGTCAGGCGGAGTCAAAGAAAATAATGCACGGCGACAGTCATGGCCGGGCGACGTCGGCACGCTCGGGACGCGCGTTCGGTCGGGAAGCGCGACCTTGATGAGCCAGAGCGCACACTCGAGTTCGACGATCGGTCCGCCGGTGCCGCGACGCTCTCCTGGTGACGGCGGTCGGCTCGCGCGGTGAACTCTTTGGCCGTCGTCGATTTGCGACGAGCCTTCGGCGCACGTGCGACGATTCCTCCGGTCGCCACGGTTGGACTTGCGGCGTCTCCTCCGGGCGACGTCGTTGAATCTGCGGCGCACCCTCCGGCCGGTGCCGGCGAATCCGCGGCGCTGACCAGATGCGCGCGCGGTTGACACCCCGGGGGACGCGAGTTAGCATCGAGCTTCTTCCACCATCAGGAACATCTTGCGCTCCGGCGGGCAAATTCACGTCGCAGAAGGAGGTTGTCGACATGAGAAGGACGTTCGTGGCGTCAGCGGTAGTCGTTTGCCTGGTCGCGTGCCTCTGTTCGCCCGCCGCTGGAACAGGTTCGGAGCCGCTCTTCAGGTTCGCGATACTCAGTGACCGTACCGGCGGGCACACGCCGGGCATCTACCCGCAGGTCATCGAGGAGATCAACCTCCTGAACCCGGATTTCGTGGTCGCAGTCGGCGACTATATCGAGGGATACGGCGAGGACTACGAGCGATCTGAGGTTGAATGGGATTCGTTAATGGTTCTCATCGGCGCGCTCGAGGCGCCCTTGTACATGACGGCCGGCAACCACGATATCTGGGACGACGAGTCCGAGGTCATGTATAGGGCCAGAACGGGCTTTGACCCCTACTACTCGTTCGACTACGAGAACACGCATTTCGTGATTCTCGACAACAGCCGCATCAATGCGGCCGCGGATTTCCCGGAGGAGCAGAGAGATTGGCTTGTCGCGGACCTTGCGCGGCACAGCGAGGCCGAGAACACCTTCGTGTTCGCCCACAGGCCGCTATGGGCACAGACCCTCGTGCTGGGTCAGCCGGACGCGCTGCACGACATCTTCCTAGAGTACGGCGTGGATGCGGTCTTCAACGGCCACCTGCACCACTACTTCACGACAGAGTTCGACGGTATCGACTACACGGTCATCGGCAGCTCGGGAGGCGGCATGTACCGGAGCGCCGAGCAGCCGGTCACCAGAGGAGAGTTTTTCCAGTTCGGCTGGGTCACCGTGACGTCTCCCGGCTACGAGCTGGCGGTCATCGACCTCGGCGGCATCTACTCGCGCGACGTGGTGACGCAGGACGATGTCCGCGAGATCCAACGAGTGGAGAGCGAGCTGGTCACGGTGAGCGCCGTGAGGGTCTTCGACAACGCATCGCTCAGTGCGCCCGTGGAGGTCACGATCGAGAATGTGACGGGTAGTGCCATCGACGACGTGATGGTCTGGGACGTTCCTGAAGGGTGGAGCGTCGAGCCCGAAGAAGCGATCGTGGCGGTCGACCCGGGCCAGACCGAGACACTGACCTTCATGATGCTCAACCAGGGTGCGCTCTATCCGGCGCCGCGCATGAGCTGCCGGTATCCGCTGTCGAACGGGAAGCTGCTCGACGTCGATCTGCCGGCGCGCGTGATAAGAACGGCGGCGGGCAGGATCACGTCGGATCCTCCTGTCATAGACGGTGATCTGTCTGACGCTTGTTGGGCGAGCTGCACGCCGGTCAGCAAGCTCCACGCGGCCTACGACGCGACCGTTGAAGGCAGAACGGAGTTCTCCTTTGCCTGCGATGCCGAGAACCTGTACCTCTCCGCGATCTGCTACGACCCGGAGATGGTGAACGTAACGGCGAACATCGAGGAGCGGGACGGGTCCGTCTACGGTGAGGACTGC
>JAUWCJ010000149.1 GCA_030609365.1 Candidatus Eiseniibacteriota bacterium
GGGCATGAGCGTGGCCAGCATGGCACTCCTGGGCCTCGTCCTCGTCTACTGGTTGTTCCAGGTGCCGGCCATAGTCAACGGATACGCGATGGGCGCTTCCCTCGTGGCTCTGTTCGCGCGCTCCGGCGGCGGGCTTTTCACGAAGGGCGCCGATATGGGCGCGGATCTGGTCGGCAAGATAGAAGCGGGCTTCCCGGAAGACGACCCCAGGAACCCGGCTGTGATCGCTGACAACGTCGGCGACAACGTCGGTGACGTCGCAGGGCTAGGGGCAGATCTCCTGGAGTCATACGTCGAGTCCATCATTGCGAGCATGGCTCTCGCTGTGGCGCTTGTGAGCAGCGCGGCGATCTCTGAGAAGCTCGTCCTCTTGCCCTTCAACATCGCGGCAGCGGGGATAGCAGCATCGATCCTGGGCATCATCTTCGTGAAGGTGGTGGGACGCAAGAACCCTCAGGCGGCTCTGATGGGTGGCACCTATGTCGCCGCGGGGCTGACGGCAGTGGCGAGCTTTTTCATCATCAAGACAATGGGGACGGAGTTCACGGTCGGCAGCACAACGTACGGCGTGCTCGGTCCCTTCTACGCAACGCTGACCGGCATCGTCAGCGGGGTCATAGTGGGGATGGTGAGCGAGTACTTCACGTCGTCGAAGTACGGTCCCGTCAAGAACATCGCTGAAGCGTGCCAGACCGGCCCGGCCATCACGGTGACGGCCGGCACGGCGGTAGGCATGGGCAGCACGGCCATTCCAGTGATCGCCCTGGCTATCTCGGTCATCGTGGCGCACCACTTCGCCGGTATGTACGGCATAGCGATGGCGGCGTTCGGGATGCTCGCAACTACGGGGATGGTCGTCGCGGTCGACTCGTACGGCCCTGTTGCTGACAACGCGGGAGGCATCGCGGAGATGGCGGGATTGCCACCGGAGGTCAGGGACGTCACCGATCACCTTGACACTGTCGGGAACACAACGGCCGCCATCGGCAAGGGCTTCGCCATCGGTTCGGCCGCCTTCGCCGCGATCGGTCTTCTGTCCGCCTACATGGTGTCGGCCGGGATCACGGTGGCGGACATGTCGGAGCCAACTGTGATGGCGGGCCTCCTAGTCGGGGGCATGTTGCCCTTCCTGTTCTCATCGATGCTCTTCGGCGCCGTGTCGAAGGTCGCTTTCAAGATGATCGATGAGGTCAGAAGACAATTCAGGGAGATACCGGGGCTTCTGGAAGGCAAGGTCATGCCGGACTCCGCTACGTGCGTGGACATAAGCACCAAGGGTGCGATCGCAGGCATGATGAAGCCCGGGCTGATGGCGATCCTCGTGCCCGTGGCGGTCGGCCTCTACGACCCGCGTGCGTTGGCGGGACTGCTGATCGGCGCCGTCGTGACGGGCGTGGTGCTCGGTATCCAGACTGCCAACTCCGGTGGAGCGATGGACAACGCCAAGAAGTACATAGAAGAGGGGCACTTCGGAGGCAAGGGGTCAGAGGCTCACAAGGCGGCGGTGGTGGGTGACACGGTCGGTGATCCGCTCAAGGACACGGTCGGGCCATCCATCAACATCCTGATCAAGCTGATGTCCGTCATCTCCCTTGTGCTTGCCCCGCTGTTCATCAAGGGGTAGCTGGAGAACGGAAGCAGTCGCGGGGAGGCGTGAGTGGCTTTCGAACTCGGGATCATCGGCCTTCCGAACGTGGGCAAGTCGACGCTCTTCAATGCCCTGGCGGGGACGAGCGTTGACTGCAGCAACTACCCGTTCTGCACCGTCGATGCGAACGTGGGCGTGGTCGCCGTCCCGGATCCGAGGCTCGCGAGGCTCGGGGATGTTCTCGCTCCCGAGAGACTGACACCGGCGGCGATTCGTTTCGTCGATATTGCGGGACTCGTCAGGGGAGCCAGCAAAGGCGAGGGTCTTGGAAACAAGTTCCTCGCGAACATCAGAGAGGTCGATGCGGTTGCTCACGTCGTGCGGTGCTTCGAGGACTCCTCGGTCGCACACGTCGATGGAACGGTAGATCCGGAACGCGACCTGTCGACGATCAGGACCGAGCTTCTGCTGGCCGATCTCGAGACCAGCGAACGCAATCTCGAGAAGCGGAAGAAGGACCTGGCCAGAGGTGACAAGGAGGCCGGCCCGACCGCGGACGCACTCGAGAAGGCGAGGGATTCTCTGGACGCGGGGACGTTGCTTCGGGACGCGACGCTGTCCGAGGCCGAGCGTGACCTCCTCGAGGAATACCGATTCCTTACGGCCAAGGATCATCTGATAGTCGCCAACATATCCGAGGTCGATGCAGGGGCGGGCGAGGACAACTGGAAGATGCGACTGTCGGCTGCGACGGGCGAACCTGTCTGGAAGATCGTGCCCATATCGGCATCGCTCGAGGCCGAGCTCGTGACTCTGCCCGCGGAAGAGCGCGGGGAGTTCCTGGAGGGCTGGGGCATCAGAGAGAGAGGCCTGGACAGGCTCATCCGGGCGGGCTACCGCCTGCTCAAACTCGTGACGTTCTTCACGGTCAAGGGCCCCGAAACGCGGGCCTGGACGGTTCCCGCAGGAACGACCGTCGCGGAGGCAGCGGGCAGGATACACTCGGATATGGAGAAGGGGTTCATCAGGGCGGAGGTCGTGTCGTTCGACGACCTCGTGGACGAGGGCTCGATGCACGCGGTCCGCGACAGCGGGCACCTGAGAACCGAAGGACGTGACTACGAGGTGCATGAGGGGGACGTCGTACTCGTTCACTTCAACTAGTGTGCAGTGGTTGTGGTAGAGTTGGAGTCGTGTGTGACAGGAGAGGGGCAAGTCCCGGTCTTTGGTAGACCAGGGATCTCCTCACCCCGTCCGGGAGACGGGGTCGCAGTCAGACCAGGAGGAGGGATGCAGGGAATGAGGACCTACGAGGGTACGTTCATCTTCCGCCCGAGCCTCGACGAGGCCGGCCTCACGGAAGAGATGGGCAAGGTCGAGGAGCTCATCAAAGCAGAAGGTGGCGAGATCAAGGAATGGGACAAATGGGGCAAGCGTCGGCTCTCCTATGAGATCAGAGGTGAGCACGACGGGTACTACGCGTTCCTCACGTTTGAAGTGGATCCCGCGGCCATCGAGAAGCTCGTGGAAGCTTATCGGCTGCGGGAGAACATCCTCCGCAACATGAACATCGTGATGGGCGAGTAGCCCGGGCTGCTCGGACTGTAATCTAAGATTTCGGGAGGAACAAATGGCCAGACGTGAGAGGCACGGCAAATTCTGCCGGTTCTGCCAGGACAAGGTCGTGAAGATCGACTACAAGGACGAGAAACGTCTGCTCCGCTTCGTCACGGAGCAGGGCAAGATCATACCTCGCAGGGTGACGGGAACCTGCGCAAGGCATCAGAGACAGCTGGCAGTGGCGGTGAAGCGCGCCCGCCAGATCGCCCTTCTGCCGTTTGTCGGCCGGCATCACAAGCATGGCTAGGCCGGCAGTAGAAGGCCGTCACATGGAGGTGGACCTACAATGAAGGTCATACTGGTCGAGGACATTCACCAGCTGGGGTCGCGGGGGGACGTCGTCACGGTCAAGGACGGCTACGGGAGGAACTTCCTTATCCCGTCCGGCAAGGTACTTCCCGCCACATCGGGGGCGCTTGCACAGCTCGAGATCAAGGTTCAGGTGGATGAAGCACGCGTGAAGAAGGACAAGCGAGCCGCCGAGCAGGTAGCGGAACGCCTGAGAGGTGTGTCCTGCACCGTGCGTGTTCAGGCCGATGAGGCCGACAAGCTGTACGGCTCGGTGGGAGAGAGAGAGATCGCTCAGGCGCTGGACGAGCAGGGCCACGAGACGGACCCGAACAACGTGATCATGGAAGAGCACATCAAACTACTTGGTGTCTATCCCGTCAAGATCCGCCTGTTCAAGGATGTCGAGGCGGAGATCAAGGTCTGGGTCATCAGGGAGTAGAGACGGGCCCGCCGCGCTGTCTGTGGCGGGCGCGCACAACGGCATTCGCCAGCGAGCAAGCAGGGAGGAGCATATGTCGAGGAGTTTCACTATCGCTGCGCTCTTGCTCGTCGTTCTCGGCGCGGGGGTCTGGTGTGTGGGATGCGGCTCCGGGGGTGACGACGAGATCGTGGCCAGAGTCGGACGAAGGAACATCACGAAGACCTATCTGATGCAGAAGATGGCCGAACTGCCGCCGTTCTCACAGCAGCAGTTCACCGGGCCCGAGGGGACCATCACGTTTCTCCACAGGCTGGTGGACGAGGAAGTGCTCTATCAGGCGGCCATCAAGGCGGGGCACGACCAGGATCCGGACGTGGTGAGGGCACTGGAGGCGGTGAAGCGCCGCGCGGTGATCCAGGCGTTCTACGCCCAGCGTATCGAGGCCACGACGGTGGTTCCGGATGAGAGCGTCCAGACCTACTACGACGAACACAGCGAGCAGTTCCAGCGTCGCGGGCGCGTCAAGTTCCGTCACATACTGGTCGGGACGCGAGCGGAAGCGGACGCGGCCAGGTCGAGAGTGCTCGGCGGAGAGGATTTCGCGTCAGTCGCGCGGGAGGTCTCGACCGATGCCGCGACGAAGAGCGCCGGCGGGCTCATGCCTTCCGTTGTGCAGGGTGACGGCGCGCCGGACGCAGGCCTGGACCCCGCGTTCATCGAGCGCATCAGGGAGTGGAAGGCCGGTGAGGTCACCGACCCGCTGCGGTCCGACAGAGGCTGGCACATTGCCTTCCTAGAGGAGAAGATCGACGGAGGAACCAAGCCGCTGGAGGAAGTTCGGGAGCAGATCGCGAAGAGCCTGCTGCCCGCGCAGACGCGGGAGCACTATGAGGTCGTTCTTGCGGACCTTAAGGCGAGCTACGGTGTC
>JAUWCJ010000158.1 GCA_030609365.1 Candidatus Eiseniibacteriota bacterium
GAGCAACACGGAGGCCTGCCTGAGGGTGAGAACCCCGGCAGCAACCCGTTCCAGCACCTTGGCTCTATGCGTCTCTCTGTGGCTCAAAACGATGGTCCCCTTCATGTGTGCCCCCTCCTTGGAGAGGACATTTTCTCATTGCAGTTGCTGAGGACATAGTCTGATTGCTTAGACAGCTCTCCATCTGATTATTGATTCAGAGTGTAATTTGTGGTATTGTCATCATTTGGGGCGCATGCGCCTGTTCCTCGTACTGTCTTAGGCCATCGCGCCCGGCTCCGTCATGGAGAACAGGCAGTCACGTGGACGTACCCCAAATCAAGGAGTGTTCGATGCGGAATCCGTCCGGACGTTCATCCCTGGTGCTCGTGCTGCTCGCGACCATGTTGCTGGCCGCGATGGCCCCGGCGAGCCAGCCGGAACCGGTTGTGACGCAGGCCCGCGTCGAGTTCGACTCGATGGAAGAGTGGCACGCCTTCCGGAGCATTGAGGGACTCGATATCATGCGGTCCAAGCCCGGAGTCGGCGTGACGTTGGTCACTGACCTTGCACAGATAGAGGAGCTCAGGGGTCTGGGCTACGACGTCACCGTTGAGATAGCCGATATGAAGGCCCACTATCGCACCTATGCGCCGCGAGAGGATTTCGGTGACTACTACACGAACTCGGAGATGCTCGATTTCCTCGATGCGCTGCACGCCGCCTATCCATTGATAACGACAGCCAGAGACTCCGTCGGCACGTCTTGTGAGGGGCGCGCGCTGTGGGTGATGAAGATCTCCGACAACCCCGACGTGAATGAGACGGAACCCGAGGTCTTCTTCGACGGCTTGCACCACGCGAGGGAAGTGGTCACGCCGATGGCCATCGCCCACTACATGACCTGGCTCTGCGAGAACTACGGCACGGATGCTGAGGCGACGTTCCTGGTCGACAACCGTGAGATCTGGTTCATGCCGATTGTCAATCCCGACGGATTCATCTACAACGAGATGGGTGGTTGGGGAACGATGTGGAGGAAGAACAGGCGGGACAACGAGGGGTCGAGTTGCTACGGTGTCGACCCCAACAGAAACTACGACTACATGTGGGGTTACTCCGGCACCTCGAGCGACCCGTGCAGCGACGTCTACAAGGGCACCGCCCCGCACTCCGAGCCCGAGATCCAGGCCTACACGGACTTCGTTTCCGCCCACGAGTTCATCACCAATATCACATTCCACTCCGTCGCGGGGATGATCCTCCTGCCGTGGGGCTACGACCACAACTTCCACACCGCAGACGACGCGTTGTTCCGGGATATGTGCAACGACATGGCCCAGTACAACGGCTACCAGGTGGGCCAGGCGGGCGAGATCCTCTACGACTGCGCGGGGACGACGTGCGACTGGTTCTACGGGGTCGAAGGTGGTCTGTCGGTCTGTGTGGAGGTGTCTGGTAGTGGTTTCTGGCCGTCGGACAGCGAGTTGCCCGGCCTGGTCGCCGAGAATCTCTGGCCGCAACAGTACATGACCAGGGTCGCGGGCTCGTACCTGGCGATGCGCGACAACTACACGCTGGCCGGAGGCAACGGTGACCAGAACCCGGACCCGGGCGAGACGCTGGACCTCACTGTCACTATCGACAATCAGGGCGTGGCCATCGGTGCTTCGAACGTCTCCATCACGCTCTCGACGGACGACCCGTACGTCCAGCTGAGCGACGCCTCTTCTATTCTGGGGTCGATCGCGGCGCGGGACTACGCCAGTAACTCCCTGGACCCGTTCTCCTTCACTCTCGACCCGTCGACGCCGGACGGTCACGGCCTGGCGATCACGGTCAACATCGTCGCGGACGATTTCCAGGGCGAAGAGGAGATCGTCTGGATGGTCGGAACGCCGACGCTGCTCTTCTCCGACAACATGGAGAGCGGCAGTGGGAACTGGGTGGAGAACGACGGTTACTGGGGGCTCACGTCGGCGCAGTTCCACTCGATGAGCACCTCCTACACGGACAGCCCCGGCGGCAACTACAGCAACTACCGGAACACGTGGATCGAGTTGGCCGATCCCATCGACTTCTCGAGCGCGGTGGCGGCCGAGCTGCGGTTCTGGCACAGGGTCGACACTGAGGCGAACTGGGACTTCTGCTACGTGGAAGCCTCGGACGACGGAGGGACGACCTGGCTGCAGGTCGGCGAGAGATTCCACGGGGACTGGCCGTGGGCCCAGATCGTGTACCCGCTGGACGACTTCGTGGGTACCGCGAACTTCAAGGTGAGGTTCCGGTTCAACTCCGACACGTACATAACCGAGGACGGTTGGTACGTGGACGACGTCGAGATCTACGGGCCGCCGACCGGGAACGCGCCGCCGTCAGCTCCCACGCTCTCGGATCCGCCGGAGGGGGGCACTGTCCCCTCGTCGACACCGACGCTCACTGTCGCGAACGCGTCCGACCCGGATCCGGGTGACGTGCTGACGTACGGCTTCGCGGTCTACTCCGATGAGCTTTGCACATCCGTCGCGGCCTCCGCGGTCGGAGTCGTGGAGGGAGCAGGCACGACGAGCTGGACTGTCGGGTCCGCACTCACGAACGGCACCTACTACTGGCGTGTCTATGCGGACGACGGCACGGAGCGCGGTCCGCTCATGGACACCGGGAGCTTCATCGTCAACTCCACCGGCGCCGAGGAGATGTCGCGCGTGGCGCTTCGTCCCGCACATCCGAACCCGTTCGGTGCGGAGACGACGCTGGCCTTCGAGCTGCCGCAGACGACCGATGTCACACTGGCGATATACAGCGTCGACGGTCGGCTGGTCACGACGCTCGTGCGCGGTCAGGCAGGTCCTGGTGCGGTCGAGGTCCGGTGGGACGGCAGCGACGAGCAGGGTCGCAGCGTCGGCAGCGGCCTCTACTTCGTCAAGCTCATTGCGGGCGACGAGGTCCGGTTGAGCAAGCTGGTAGTGCTTAGATAGAGGCATGTCGTGCCTGGATAGACGACACGAAGATGCCCGGTCGACGGGGGAGGATCCCAGGTGGCCGCGGCCGATAGAAACGGGGGCCGGTCCATTGGGCCGGCCCTCCTTCTGGTTGGTGTGCCGGGTATCGTGCGCAGGGCCAGGGACGGCGCGCCGCGAGAGCCCCGCGAGGCCTCTTCCACCCGACTGGCTACCGGCGCTGAGGACGTCCGCACACACGTAATTCCGGAACAACGTGCTGCTGGAACGCGGATTGCACTTAGCAGGCGTGGTACATTCGGGGCGGTTGTCTGACCGGCCGGACGCGCTAGCCTGGACGGCGATTCCTTCCTTTGGCTCGCCGCGTTGCGCCCGCCGTGTTGGTCCGCCCCGTTCCCTTATGAGGGGACAGTCAGAAACGTTCAGACGCGCCTCCCTGCCTGCATGTTCTTGCCACACTTGGGAAGTTCTGCCCTACGCCCGGCCCTCTCTTTACCGAAGCGCGCTCAAAACTTCTTGCACGTCTGCCTGTCGTTGACTAGTATGGACACAGTTCATTGACAGTGAAGACACATGCATGCGGGAGGGCGGTGGCTGCAGTCTGGGCCACGGCTCGCGTAGCCGCACGCGTTCAGCATCAAGGTGAAGCGAGGTTCAGTCATGGCTAGGAAGAGGGTTGGGAACAAGAGAGAACGGATTATTGCCGCAGCTGCGAAACTCTTCGGCGAGAAGGACTACCACGATACGACGACTGCGAAGATCGCCGAGTCCGCCGGTGTCGCGGCGGGCACCATCTATATCTACTTCCGGAGCAAAGAAGAGCTTCTCGTGGCGGTGTTCGAGGAGTTTCTCGGCAGGCATATGGACCGGCTGCGTGAGGGAGTGGAGAGGGAGAAGACGCCCCGGGATAAGCTGATGCGTCTGCTGACACTCGGGCTGGAACTGATGGAGGACAATCCGGACAGCGCTAGGATCTTCCTGTCGCAGCTCAGGCAGAGCACGAAGATGATCACGGTCGTCGTGAAGCGCAGCAGCCGTGCGTACAAGGACATCATCGAGGAGATTCTCACCGAATGTGCGCGGGCGGGCGTCTGCCGCGACGTCAACGTGCCAGCGGCCTCCAGCATGCTGTTCGGCGCGTTTCAGAACACCGTTCTCGACTGGGTCGCGCACGAATGTTCCTACTCTCTGACGGATCTGTCCGGAGATCTGTCGGAGTTCGTTCTGCATGGGATCTGCTGCGAGAGTACTGAAGAGAAGGGCGCCGTGCAGTAGAGCGGTCCTTCGCTCCCGCCGGCGATGGTTCGGAGCCAGTAACAAGACGAGAGCTTTTCAGATGATACGAGGGGGCGCGTCCACGGTGGCGGCGCCCCCTCGGTCGTTGTGGTTCGACTAGGAGGACCGCGTGGAGCCGGCGGAAAGGTCCGACCGTATCTGCAGGTAGGCCAT
>JAUWCJ010000187.1 GCA_030609365.1 Candidatus Eiseniibacteriota bacterium
AATCTCGCGCGCGGTGGTTCTCCTGTGTGCTTCAGGGTTCGCGGGGTTCGAGAACTGACGCGGCATGAAGTGCCCGGGCAGGGCGGCCATGCGTTCGGCCTCCGCGATGGCGCCCTTCATTCCCTGGCCGCCTGACGTGAGCACGATGCTCGCGCCGAACTGCCGAAGCAGCGCCCTCCGCTCGACGCTCATGGTGTCCGGCATGACGAGAACAGCCTCGTAGCCCTTGACCGCGGCCACGAGCGCCAGACCTATCCCTGTGTTGCCCGAGGTCGGCTCGACTATCACATCGCCTGGCTTGAGGCGACCGGCCCGCTCGGCGTCCTCTATCATGGCGAGCGCTATCCGGTCCTTCGCGGAACCGCCGGGGTTGAAGGACTCGAGCTTGGCGATGACCTCGGCACTGGCGCCCGTCGCCATCCTGTTGATGCGGACGAGCGGGGTACTGCCGATCATATCGAGAATCGTGTCGTGTACCATTGCGCTACCCCCGTCCGGCGGGCGGCATCCCATATTGCTGAGTCGGCGCTCAGCTCCTGAACTCGGCTCTTGAGCCCACCTCCCGAGCATCGCTCAGTGTCCCTCCGTCGCAGAGTAAACGACTCCGCCGTTCCCCGACAAGATGTTTTCCTCTCCCTTGCACCGGTTGCGCTGGCTTGGCAGTGAATTTGCGTGTAGACTTCCGGAACGTCAGCAGGAAGTGGTGCTTGCCGCGCACTGTGGCGCGCTTCCGGCGCTGCCCCGCAATGCGCAACGCCGTGGAGCATTTCGTAAAGGAGAGGACAATGTTGTTGCGGATCTTGCGCTGGACCCTGCCGTTGCTCGCGCTTGTGACGGTCACCTTCGGCATGGCAGGCTGTAGTGGAACCACCGGACCGGACGACGAGACCGATTGCGGCTGGGTAGTCGGCAACGGCACGTCCGGAGCCGACGGACTCGTCACCGTCGACATGGGCGAGCTCGGCACATTCCACGCGAAGGTACGAGACGGACTGACAGCCGAACCCGTCGCCGGCGTCCAGTACATCTGCGTGGCCAGCGCCTGCAGTGACGAGGCGAGCTGCATTGCCACGGGCGGCGACGGCTACCAGGTGGGACTCTACACGTACAACAGAGACGACGTCATTTCCGAGGAAGGCACGGTCCCCGTGAACTGGGACGAGATCTTCCCCTGGATAGGCGGAGCCACTCCGATACCGGGCATCCACGGGATCGCCTGGGTACCCGAGGACAACTGGGACGAGATCCGCTCGTCGCTGGTAGAGCTGGCGACCGACCAGATCGCCGACATGGACGACGGTCTGATCGCGGACGCACTTGAGGCGCGGACCTCGGGTCTTCTTCTGGCCACGACGTACCCTCCGAGCTCGAGCTCGGTCCTCGTCTACATCTGCTGGGCCGACTACTCCACCCCCAGCGGCGTCCTTGAGGAGCTGAAGGACGGCGTGTACCTCGCACAGGGCTACTGCGAAACGCAGGAGGTGAGACTGGCCAGGATGGACGGGCCGAGCACCGGCCGGCCCGCGCTTGGCATCGCTCTGATCGAGCCCGTGGTCACGGCGCCCGGCTGCGTGTCGACCACGAACCTCGGTACGGTCCAGGGTGTAGTCCGCGATGCGACGACCGGCGACAGCATCTCCGACGCGACCGTCGCGGTCAACGGCGTCCAGACAACGAGCGGAGTGGACGGAAGCTACTCCGTCACCGACGTGGTCCCGAGCGATAACGTGCTCGTGACGGCCTCGGCGAGCGGCTACCAGCCGTTCTCCATGGTACTCCCGGTAGCCGACAGCGAGACCGTGGAACAGGATATCGTCCTCGTGCCGTCGGCTCATTCGGCCGACCAGTACAGGTTCATCCTGACGTGGGGACAGGAACCACGGGATCTCGACTCGCATCTGTGGGTTCCGACAGGCGTCGGCCAGCACTACCACGTCTGCTGGTACGACACAGGGACGCTCCTGGCGGAGCCCTACGCTGAACTCGACGTCGACGACACGTACAGCTTCGGTCCTGAGACCGTCACGCTTCTCCCCGAGTACGAGGGACAGTACGTATACGCCGTCCACGAGTGGACCGGCGACGGAACGCTCGCGACCTCGAGCGCCGTCGTCCAGGTCTATGCCGGCAACGACCTGATCCGCGTTCTCGACGTTCCGACCGAAACGTGTGGCGAGAACTACTGGTGGCACGTGGGACAGCTCAACGCGGAGACCGGTGAGTTCACACTGACCAACGTGTTCAGTGCGAGCGCGCCTCTGGATGAGGGGCCGCCCACTCGCGTGACGAAGCCGGTCATGGAGCAGTAGACGGGAAGCAGAAGAACCTCAGCACTGTTACGCGCGCTGGGCCGCCTCGGCCTCGCGCGCGTCTGCATGTTGTGATCGCGATGCCTCGACGAGGATGCGCGGACGGGTCCGCCGCCTCGGTGAATCTAGGAGCGTATTTAGATGCCAATTTTAGGTCAGTTTCTGAGGCCAGACGAGGATGGTCTAATCTTAATACTATTTCATATTCTTTGCTTGCTTCCATCAATCTTCTCATTAGATGATAGGCATAACCCA
>JAUWCJ010000034.1 GCA_030609365.1 Candidatus Eiseniibacteriota bacterium
CACCCCGTCTGAGATGACGAGTATGTTCGCCAGGGTGATGTCGAGCACGAAGTCCTCGGTCATGGCAGGCGTGCTCACCGAGATGCCACGGTTCTCAGGGATGTGGTGATACGCGCGCACGTTCATCTGGTAGTTGAAGTACGGAAGCGTGATCTCGTAGTAGCCCGTGCCCGGGTCGGAGGTCGTCTCGGCGTACAGATCACCGTTGTCGGAACGGTACACCTTCACCGTCGCCTCGAGAGGCGTGCCGGTGCCCAACTCTATCACCGTGCCGGACACAACTCCTGACGGAGCAGAGTCGAGGTAGAAGTCCTCCACGTTCGCGCCGTACTGCACGAACACCTCTTCTGCCAGCGTGAGATAGCCGAACTTCGAGGTGTAGACGTCGTAGTAGCCCACCTCGATATCCATACCCATGTCGTAGGCACCGAAGGCGGCACTCACGTCCTGGAAGAGCGGCGTCGCGCCCGTCGTATCGGACCCGGCAGCATAGCCCTTCACCACCGCGCCCACTATCGGCGCGCTCACCGCGTCGTACACCGTCCCGGCCAGCTGGCCGTAGACGACGTCGACCGAGATGTCCTCGAGATAGACGTTGTAGCCCGTCTTGCCGATCGCCGCGGCTATGGTGCCCGTGGAGGTCGGCGTCACGAGGAGGTCCAGCGTCGTGCCACCTGCCGGCCCGGCGCTCGCGTCCACGCCGCAGCCGACGGCGAAGACCAGGAACCCGTTGTCCTCGGTCGTGCCCGTGATGGTCCCCTCGTAGTGAGGCGCCAGCGAGCCGTAAAGACCGATGGACGCAACGCTCGCGTCGATGTCGGCGCTCGTGAACGTCGATGCGCCCGTTACCGGGATCACGTCCTCGAAGCAGTTGTAGGCCTCGCCGATCTCGCTCGCCACAACGGTCAGGTCCTCGCCGTAGGGAGGCGTGATCGAGAAGTGCGCCTCACCCACGCCGTCAGTGACGTCCGTCTGGGAGGCGATACCCCAACCGTCGACTACGATCTCGACATTCGGGAGCGGCAGGCTATCGTCATCCCACACGGTGATGGTCACCGGCGTCGTCGCGCCGACCGGGATGGTCGCGGGGTTGATGTCGTAGGTGACCGGCACGATGACCGGGATGTCGCTCGTGTAGATCTCGGTGTTGAAGCCGGTTACCGTCAGCGTCAGCATCTCGCCGACCGGAGGCATCGAGCCGATCGGGACGGTCGCGTCTCCGGTGGCGTCCGTCAGAGCCGACCCGTAGAGCACCCCGTTGCCGTAGAGCGCGCACAGCGCGCCCTCGACGCCCACGACCTCAACGTCGAAGGTGGTCATGCTCGGGTAGATGACCGTGATGTGGTTCACGGTAATGGGCGCCGGTGTGTCCGTCCTGACCCGGAGCGATGGGTCGCCGAAGATGGTCCAGTGGACGAACTCGTTCACGCCGCCCGACCCGTACTCGTCCATCATGTGGCCGCAGCCGTTGTAGCAGATACCGCCGTACGTCCTCCGCACACCCTCGGCTGAGGTCCCGACCAGAAGGTCGACTATCTCATCCTGCGCGTCCATCGGCGGATCCCACGACTGGCCGATCGTCGACGCGTAGAACCCGATCGCGCCGGTCGGCTCGGACCCATTCGTCGCGCGCAGCCACGCCTCGCCGAAACAGGTGCCACCGTCGAAGTCGCCGTTCTCACACGCGACGCTCACGCCGAACGCAAGCATGTTGTCGTTCGTCAGGGCGTTGATGTGCGTGTTCGAGAAACCCGTCGAGCCCCACGACGTTGTGCTGCCGTGGCCGGTGTAGTTGATGATGCTGCGACCTTCGTTCAGGGCGTTCGTCACCATCGTTGCGGTGCCGGTCGGATCGTAGATCTGGTCGACCTCCGTGTAGGTGAAGGCAAGGAGGTCGGCACGGATGTTGTCCTCGTGCTCATCATCGTACTCGTCGTCGTCACCCGGGCCCTGGTTGGAAGCGACGCCCATGCCCTTGTGGTACCAATCGGCACCCGTCTGCGGCCTCTTCTCGTATTCGGTCGTCCGCAGGACCTGCGTCTCGACGTGCGACGCGGACTCAGCAGAGAAGCGCCCCACAAAGAGGTCCGGGTAGTTGTCGGCGCTGATGAGCGAGTACGACGGGTCCGAGAGGTCGCTCACGGTGGGACTCGGCACCTGCTCCGCATCGCCGACCAGGAGCACGTAGGTCAGACCGTTGTCGTTGTAGTACTGCTCGACGTAGGCGTCGATGCCCGCGGCCGAGCCACCCACATCCGTCATGGTCACGAGCTCGCACGGTACGCCCATCTGGTTCTTCCAATCGACCAGGGGCTGCACCGCAGCGAGGAAGGCAGGATCGTCGTAGCAGATGACGAGCATATTGCCGCCGTCCGCGACGGGCGGGTACCGCCCGATGTCGGTGGACGCGAAGTTGAGGAAGTGCCGCTCGTAGATGTTCCTGAACTCCGCGTTCAGCGTAGCCGGACGAGCCGTCAGCACATTTACCTTCCCGGGACCGACAGCCACGACCTCAACGACGACCCGATCGTAGACGCGGAGCGTCTGCGTGGCCGCGTTGTACTGGAAGGAATTCACGACGACCACCAGGCCGCGCATATCACGCATGATGTAGGGCTCACGCGCGTAGGCGAGATCGGAGGGGTACCATTCGCTCGAGCCGTAGAAGGGATCGAAGGAATAGGCGACGGTGGCGGGATCGATGTCTCGCGTGATGTAGCCCTTCGAGGGCGCCACGGGGACGTTCGGGTAGTCGATGTAGTGCGACGAGACGACCCTCACTGCCATCTCCGCGTTGTCGGGAATGACGATGCTGCGGCAGATGTTGGGAAGCTGCGGGAGGCCCTGCTCCTTCGATGGGCTCTCGCCGGCGAGGGCAACCGAGTAGAAGGTCCCTCCGTCGATGTCGAGTGCGGTCTTCGTGAAGCTCCCAATATCGTATTCCAGAACCGTCCGGTGGACGTCGGACTCGACGACGCGAGCGGACATCACCTCAGGGTGCTCGCTCACCGCGACGGTCTCCGCGGCCAGAACCAGAGCCGGGAGCAGGAACACAAGAGCCAACGTGAGCACGGTCTTTCGCACGGCACACCTCCTCGAGTGCACCGACAGGACACAGATCCCCCCGGTGCGGGTCAGACTCGCCTCTTGATTCGCGCATATGTGATACACAAGCCCACGTAAAAGGCGCGCGGGAGCGGTTCGCGGGTAACCTCAGCGCGACCGCCGGCCACACCCCACCTGTTGAACTCATTATAGCACATCTCCGCTGTTTTGTCATTACCTCATCGCTACTCAGCTAACCCAGGAGCCGTGTTGCTGGAGAATTTGCCCCCCGAGTGCTACAATCCCTGAATCTGCTGCCGGGCTGTGTGCAGCAGCGACCCGAGGACCACCGAGAACCACCAGAGAACCGCGCAATGACTGTCTTGCTCGACGCTGTCATCGGTCTGCGAAATCTCCTCCACGGCAATCTCATCTTTGGCGTGGGGGCACTCCTGCTCGCCGGATTCGTCGGCGGGAAGTTCGCGGCGCGCCTCAAGCTCCCGACGATCTCAGGCTACATAGTCGCCGGGCTCCTGCTAGGCCCATCGATCCTCAACGTGGTTCCCGACCACATCGTCGAGTCGCTCGCACCGGTCCCCCACATCGCGCTGGGGCTCATTGCCATCACCATCGGGTCCGAGTTCCGCATCGCGAAGCTCAGACAGACCGGCCGTAACATTCTGATAATCACGACGGTTCAACTGGT
The DNA here is from genome assembly GCA_030609365.1 of Candidatus Eiseniibacteriota bacterium. Lineage (GTDB taxonomy): Bacteria > Joyebacterota > Joyebacteria > Joyebacterales > Joyebacteraceae > JALGZG01. The sequence goes on from JAUWCJ010000034.1 coordinate 3,752, forward strand.
CGTGACGTTCGGGGCAGTGGCCGTGGCTCTCCGGGTCTTCGGAGCGCCACTCCCGATGGCGCTCCTCCTGGGCGCCATTGCCTCCGCCACGGCGCCGGCCGCCACGGTCGCGATCGCGACAGAGCTTCGCGCCAGAGGGCCGCTCGTATCGACGCTCTTCGGAGTCGTGGCACTCGACGACGCCTTCGCTATCACGCTGTTCGGGTTCGTGATGGCGTTCGCGTCCGCGATGGTCGTCGGGGCGGGTGGCCACGGCCCGCTGGCCATGATTCTCCATCCACTGCGCGAAATAGCCATCTCGGTGGGAATCGGTCTGGTATTCGGATACGTGCTCCATCGGCTGGTCGTCAACCGGAAGAGCAACAACGAGATCATCGTCATCGTTCTCGGGTTCGTTCTGCTGACGAGCGGCATCACCGTTTCCATCCACGTGTCCCCGCTCATGGCGAACATGATGATGGGCTTCGCGCTGGTCAATCTCTCCCCGAAGAACAGCAGGGTCATGAGAGTCCTCGAACCCCTCTCGCCCCCCATCTATGCCGCCTTCTTCGCGCTGGCGGGGACGGAACTGGACGTCCGCACACTGGCGGCGACGGGCGTGCTGGGAGCGGTCTACCTGATCACGCGAGCGGCGGGCAAGTACGGCGGCGCCTACCTCGGCGCAGTTGCCGCCAAGGAGTCCGCGATCACGAAGAAGTACCTCGGGCTTGGACTCCTCCCGCAGGCGGGAGTCGCCATCGGTCTCATTCTCGTGCTTCAGGACACCGAGGCCTTCACACACCTGCCTTACATGGGACAGATGGTCAACATCGTCCTCGCCTCGATCCTCGTCAACGAGATCGTCGGGCCCCCACTTGCGAAGTATGCCCTTGAGGCATCGGGGTCCTCAAGACGGCGCTCGGCATCCGGAGGAACACGAACATGAAACTGACTGAAGCAGTGAAGGTCGAGAGCATCGACGTCAACCTCAGGGCACGCAAGAAGGAAGATCTCTTCAAGGAGATGGTGGCTCTCCTGAAGAAGAACCCGGCTCTCGAGAACGTCGATGAGAGTACCGTTCTCAAGGCCCTCAACGAGCGAGAGAAGACGGCAACGACGGGCGTGGGCAAGGAAGTGGGAATCCCTCACGGGAAGATAATGGGTCTCTCCGGCATCGTTGCCGCGATCGGCGTGTCCAAGCGCGGCATCGACTACGATTCGGTGGACGGACTCCCGGTCAGGTTCGTCGTCGCCATGGTCGCTCCACCTGAGGAGGCGCGCAACTATCTTCGCGTCCTCGCCAAAGTGGCGCGCCTCCTCTCAGACCCTTCCTTCACGGAACTGCTCGTCACGGCCTCGTCGCCGACCGAGATTCACGACAGGATCAGTACAATGGAGACGGCGGCGACCCCTGTGACGACGACCGAGGAGCAGCGCATGCTGCTGTTCGAACTACGGGACCCCGACTACTTCGACGCCATCGTGGAGTATTTCACGGAGGTTGGTGCCACCAGCGCAACCGTACTCGACGCGCGTAACGTTCAGGGGTTCCTGACCAAGGTCCCGCTGTTCTTAGACTTCTCGAGGGTCTTCACCGAGGGCCAGGCGTTCGGCCACATCTTCCTCCTGTCGATCAACAAGGGGGCCGTCGAGCGCTTCGTCGCCGGACTGGAGGAGATAGTCGGCGACCTCGCAGAGGAAGGCCGGGGCATCATCGTGACGTTCCCGCTCGATTACGTGAAGGGGATGCCCAGCAAGCTCGAGTTCTAAGGGACGCGGCCGGAGTGGGGGTCACGGGGGCGCAGCAGCAGCGGCCGGGTCACGGGGACGCAGCTGCGGCGGCGACCGCGGAAACCCCCTGCACACTTGCCGACATGAGCACTACGTGGTATAATGGGCGCGCGCGCACGGAGAAGGCGCGCGCTTCCGCACTCCCCCCCCTACCAGACGGAAGGAGCGCACACTTGCGCCTCATGGCCGCCGCATGTCTCAGCTGCCTGCTGGTTGTCTCCAGTTCAATGGCCGCCCCAAAACACACAGAAGACACCGCGCACATGTCGGTCCCTCCCGCCAGGGACAGGGCCTTTCTGCTGTGGCACGATGACAACGAGAGCGGTGGGACAGGTTGGACACACGGCGACAACACGGCCACGGCGACTCCACGCTTCCACGTGGATACGTACTACGCATGGCCGGGAGGCACCTACTCCTACTGGTGCGGTGAGCTCAACCCCGACTTCACGGGCGGGGACGGCTACGGCAACGCGTGGGACGAACGCCTCCTGCTGCCGTTGCTGGACCTGAGCAGCCCGCCGGCCGTCTACCCGGTGCTCACGTTCAGGTACAGGCACGACTGCGAGCCGGACTACGATTACACCTACGTCCAAGCCGAGAGCACGGGCTACTACGTCAACCTCAACCGTGGCTACGACGGCCTGAGCGGCGGGTGGCAGGACATCGGCGTCTACGGCTACGTGCTCCTCAACTACGACAGCCCGCTCCAAGTGCGTTTCCGTTTCATCTCAGATGCTGCGTACTCCGACGAGGACGCTGTCTACAATTCGGACGGTGGCGCGTTCCACGTTGACGATATTCAGGTCTTCGACTACTACGGCGGCTACGTGTACTTCTTCGACGACGTCGAGGACGGGGTCGGGCAGTGCATCTCCGTGTTGCCACAGATCGCGGGGGACTACTGGCATCTCGTCGAGAAGCGATGCTCGGCGTCCTCGGACCCGCACTGTTGGTGGTGCGGTGACGACGCGGACACGACGCTCATCCCGCCTGGGCTCGACAACTGGCTGATGACGCCCGTCATCGATCTCGCGGGCGCGTTCGCGACCACGCTGCGGTTCATCCTCCACGCCGAGGTCCCGACAGTGGACGACGACCACTGGACCGAGGAAATCACGATGGACGGTGGCGCCACGTGGCATCACTCCGGCACCTACTGGGGCGACTACGGGTCGTGCTCGGGGTGGAGCTTCAGGGCGATATTCATCGGCATCGACCTCGTTCCCTACCATGCACCGGACAACAGGTTCGCGTTCCGTCTGACCATGCACACGACCGACAACGGATGCGGTCCGGGAGCGGGCGGCGGCGCGGGCCTCGTGCTGGACGACGTGTACCTGGAGGGGTACGTATCGCCGGTCGAGCGAAGCAGCTGGGGCAGGCTGAAGGCAATGTTCAGATAGAGGTGCGGAACCGGCAGACCGAAGGAGGCAACAATGAGGCTCACTGGCGCGCTCCTCTGTGTGGTCGCTCTTCTGCTTCCGGTCCTCTGTCCGGCTTCAGCCAGCCACATTCGTGACGCCGGGCCGCCCTCCACGGTGTTGTCCCCAAGGCACTCGCGCGTGAACTGGATCTTCTGGTACGATGACATTGAGAACGGCGAGGGTGAGTGGACTCACCGTGATTTGACCGCCGACGTTGAACCACGATTCCACATCGACTCCTACTACGCACATCCGAGCGGTTCGTACTCGTATTGGTGCGGCACGCTGGACCCTTCCTTCGCCGGCGGAGACGGCTACGGGAACGCGTGGGATCAGCGACTGGAGGTTCCCCCGATCCATCTCGGTGGCTCACCCGTCGAGGAGATGTCCTGGGGCGAGCTGAAGGCCAGGTTCAGGCCGGACTCCGACACCACGCCAGGTCGCAACCAGCGAAACCCCGCTCTCCCGGTGCTCACGTTCGCCTTTCGCCACGACTCCGAACTCGAGTACGACTTCACGTGGGTGCAGGCCGAGAGCACCGGCGCATGGGTCAATCTGAACAGCGGGTACAGCGGGTCGAGCGGCGGCTGGCAGGATTGCGGCGACAGCGGATTCAGTCTGTCCGGGTTCGGAGATCCGGTACGTGTGCGATTCCGGTTCATATCGGACGGTGCATGGTCTGACGAAGACGGCCTCTACGTCTCCGACGGTGGCGCGTTTCAGGTGGACGACATCAGGGTGTTCGATTTCGCGACCGGCGACGTGTACTTCTACGACGACTGTGAGGACGGTGTCGGTCTCTGCGAGCCCACGGTCCCCCGGCGGCGGGAGACTGGTGGCACATTATCGACCGCAGTTGTCCGGCCTACTCGGATCCGCACTCGTGGTGGTGCGGGGATGATGCGGACACGAGCCTCGTGCCGCCGGGGCTCCACAACGAGTTGTCTACGCCGCTCGTCCTGATTGGCAACGCCTGGTCGTGCACGGTTCACTTCGCGATCCACTTCGCAGTACCGACCGTCGACAATGACTACGTGGAGTACCTGGGGACCTGTGACGGGGAGAGCTACTACAGCTTCGGTGCGTACTGGGGGGACTTCGGTATGTGCGACGGCTGGGGCAGCACGGCCCTCATCGGCTACGACATCGGCCAGTTCACGGCGCCTCCTATTGCGGCAGGTGGGTTCAAGTTCATCTTCCACACCACAGACAACGGTTGCGGCCCCGGCGCGGCCGGGGATGCGGGCGTCATGATCGATGATATCTGGATGGAAGGGTGTTACTGACCTCATTAGGGACCGCTGAGAGCCAGAAGGAAGACGACGCCAGGACCCGGCGCCGCGGAGGGCCGGGCCACCAAGCAAGGGGGAACTTGTGTCCAGATGCGCAAGTGTGATCGCGGGCATCGTGCTCGTGGCGCTCGTGGCGGCACCGGCAGCGTGGGGAGCACAGGGTGAGACCATCCACCTCCTCACCCACCCGTTCAACCCGGCGGAAGGCGAGCCGGCGATCGACAGCTGGTTGAGGGCGGAGCCGGAGGCGGGAGAGGCGGGCTACTACCTCGTGCAGCTCGCGGGGGCCTCGACGGACGAGCGAAGGGCCGCGGTCGAAGCGTTCGGCGGCGAGCTCATCGCCTACGTGCCGGACGATACGTGGATCACGAGGATCGACGGAGATTGGTCGGAATCGCTGCTCGCTTCGCCGGACGTGGCGTGGGTGGGCGCGTTCCACCCGGCCTACAAGATCTCTCCCACCATTGGCACTCATGAATTCAAGAACCCGAAGCGGGCGGGCGATTCGTTTCTGACCCTGCGCGTGCGCATCTTCGATGACCTCGCGGGCACCGCGCTCGCAGTCGAGCAGCTCGGCGCCGAGGTGCTAGAGGCGAGCGACGACGGATTTCAGAAGTTGCTCGTGGTGCACGCCTCCAGACAGATGGTCAACGCGATCGCGCGTGTGCCCGAGGTCTGGTGGATCGAGGAGAAGCCGGAGTTCTACCTCATGAACGACACCACGAAGTGGGTCGTTCAGTCCAATGTCAGCGGCAATACACCGATCTGGAACCACGGAATTCATGGAGAGAACCAGCTGGTCGCCGTGATGGACTCGGGACTGGACTACAACTCGTGCTGGTTCCGGGAGACGGGCGGGGCGGCTCCGGGGCCGTCTCACCGCAAGGTCGTCGACTACACGACCTACGGCGGCGGAGTCGCCTACGACGGATGCGACACAGGGCACGGCACGCACGTCTGCGGGACGCTTGCGGGCGACCAGTCGTACATCAACGCCGGCAACTACAACTACAACGGCATGGCCTACGAAGCCAAGCTGATGATGCAGGACGTCGGCGCGGACGACGAGTGGGGCTGCATGGTCGGCGAGGTGCAGATACCGACGAGCCTCACGTCCGCGTACACCAACGCTTACGGGCTCGGCGCGCGCATTCACTCGAACTCGTGGGGCAGCACCGAGAACTCGTACGATTCGTACTGTGTGAATATCGATAGCTTCATGTGGAACAACCCACAGTTCCTGGTTCTGTTCGCCGCGGGCAACTCCGGACCAAGCGGCAGCACGGTCGGCTACCCCGGAACGGCGAAGAACTGCATCACCGTCGGCGCGACACGCAGACCACCGGGCCAGGACGTGATGGCCGGCTACTCCAGCAGAGGTCCCGCGCACGACGGACGCTACAAGCCAACAGTGACGGCGCCGGGCGGCGAAGCAGGCTACAGCTACGTCAACTCGGCCGATAACCACCTCGGCAGCCCGCCGGCCCAGACCTGCAGCATCGTCAGCGACCCCTTCCAGGGCACGTCGATGGCGACGCCGGCGGTTGCCGGCATGGCGGCGCTGACCAGGCAGTACTTCGAGGATGGGTGGTTTCCCTACGGCATACCCACCGCCGGTGAGGAACTCACCCCCAGCGCCGCACTGGTCAAGGCGGCCATCGTCAACTCCGGAACCGACATGGCCACCGCGGACATCCCCAACCACAACGAGGGATGGGGCCGCGTGCTCTTGAACGACGTCCTGTACTTCCACGGTGACGCAATAGAACTGAAGCTGGAAGACGAGGCCGGCGGCGTATCCCACGGGGGCACGAGCAACTACTCGTTCACGATGGACAGCTCGTCCGTGCCGCTCGAGGTCACGCTGGTGTGGACGGACTACCCGGCGACCGCCGGTACCGGCGCCGCACTCCAGAACAACCTCGACCTGACGGTCAACGCCCCGGGCGGGGCGGAGTACAAGGGCAACTTCTTCAGCGGAGGTCAGTCGGCAGCGGGTGGCTCCTACGACATCAGGAACGTCGAGGAGACCGTGCGGCTGAACGCGCCTGCGACGGGCGCCTATACAATCACTGTGGGCGGGACGAACGTGCCCCACGCACCGCAGCCGTTCGCGCTGGTCGTCACGGGATCGTTCGCGAGCTGGCCGCCACAGACCGGCATCGAGGATGACCCGGCGGTGGACAGCAGGGCGTTCGAGATCGAGGGCATCTCGCCGAACCCGTTCAACCCACAGGCTGTGATCTCCTACACGCTCTATTCTGTTGAGACCGGTCAGGCGCACGTCACGCTGCGTGTGATGAGCGTGGACGGACGCGTCGTCAACACGCTCGTCGACAGGATCCAGGACCCGGGCCGCCACGAGGTCGTGTGGAACGGCACGGACGCCGACGGCTTCCCCGTCGCGAGCGGTATCTACTTCTGCGACCTGTCGTACGGCGGAGAGAGAGATACCAGGAAGATGACGCTCCTCAAGTAGCGGGCTGCGGACGCACCCACCGGGGCCGGGCCGCGCGCCGCACGCTCCACCGGGGCCGGGCCGCGCGCCGCACGCGCCGCCGGGGCGCGGCGATAACAAGACGCAAAGAGGCCTCCGCCTTGAGGGCGGAGGCCTCTCTCATTCCGTGCGGATCTACGTCAGCTGCTCTCGTCTCCGCGACAGCAGACAGTACACCACGTACAGAACCCCGGGTATCGCCACCAGCAGCGCGATGGGAAGGATCTTGGGCTCGAAGCCCACGAACACCCACCATCCAAACAGGCACGCCAGAGCGAGAACACCGCCAATGAGCTTCCAGCGGAAGGCGAGGGTGGCAACGCCTATCCCTCCGGTGATGCGGGCACTCCACAGAAGAACGCGAAGCCCACGCCCCGTTCCTTTAGCCGGGTCAGCCATCTGATGGTCCTCCGTCCGCAACTGGTCCTAGTCGAGTTCCTTCATCAGCACGTCGACGGCGCGCTCGAGCTGCGCGTCGGCGCCCTCCAGCGACTCCTCCGGCACCGCATCTACCCTGACATCGGGCTCGATGCCCCAGTTCTCCAGGTTCTTCCCGGTGAGGTCGTACCAGCCCGAGCCTGGCACGCGGAACATGGTTCCGTCAATGAGCGGCACGTCGTTGGTGCCTATCACTGCACCGAACGTCGGTGTCCCGACAACCGGTCCGAGTCCCAGCGCCTTCCATCCCATCGGGAATATCTCGGCGTCGCTGTAGCAGCTCTCGTCTATCACGAGCGCGAGCGGCATGGTGTAGAGCTCGAGCGGGTTGTAGGAGGGCGGCCTTCCGCGCGACATCGTGTATCCGTACACTCGCCTGTCGAGGTAGCGCAGGATCCTGTCGTGGACCGACCCGCCGCCGTTACCGCGGATGTCCACAATGAGCCCCTCCTTATCCTTGCCCTGGGCGAAGAGGTCTTCCTCGAACTGGAAGAGGTTGCCGGTGCCCATGCCCGCGATATGCAGATACCCGAGCCTGCCCCCGGAGGCAAGCTCGACTTTCTCCCGGCGCTGCCGCACGCGGTCCTCGTAGGTCAGCCTGTAGAGCGAACCCACGGGCCGAATCCTCACCTCGCGCCGGTCTCTGCCACCCGCTGACGATGCCACGTCAATCAGTATCTCATCGCCGGCGGTGTCCTCGAGCAGCACGTGGAAGTTCTCACCGGGCGCTATGTCGTGCCCGCTGATGGAGAGGATGTAGTCCCCGGCGACTATGTGCTCCCGCTCGGCCGGGCCGTCGGGTATCACCTTCCTCACACGGATGCCTGGTCCGTCGTACCACTCGTCGTGGTAGATACCGAGCCTTCCCGTCGACACGCCTCCCCCGCCCCACTTGTATATGCCAAGGTGCGACGCGGACAGCTCGCCGAGCATCTCCCGCACGACCGCACGGAACTCCTCCTCGGTGTACGCCGCCATCGCCAGGGGCTCGTACTTGTCGCGTATGGCCGACCAGTCGACGCCGTGGAACCCGGGGTCGTAGAACCCGTTCCAGAGCAGCCGCCACGCCTCCGTGAACATCACCTCTCGCTCTGCAGGTGTGTTGACCGTCATCCTGACGGAGAAGCCGACGCCGCCGCGGCCGGTCACGCTGCCCGAACCGGGGTCGATGCTGACGCTCGAGATCCTGCGTCCGTCGATGTAGTAGCAGGTCGTTCCGTCCTTGTTCCAGTAGAGGTCCTCCGGATTGCTCCCGCCCTGCGAGACCTGCGTCAGGCTGGTGCCCTTCCAGTCGACCAGCCACAGGTTGTCCCGTCGGAGGCTTCGGTCGCGGAAGGCGTAGTAGTGCCCGTCGGGCGTCTGGGCGTAGAAATCGTAGCCGCCGCGCATGTTCATGACCGTGATAGTGCGCTCGTTGATGCGATCAAAATCGATGGCGACGTCAACGTCCTCGTCCTCACCGTCGTCTTCTCCCTCGTCCTCACCGCCGCCGGTCGCATCTTCGGCCTCGTCCTCCGCGTCCTTCTCGCGCTCCTCGTCGGTCTTCCAGTAGTCGTCCTTCAGCAACCAGATATACTTGAGCGCGTACCGCCCGTCGTCGGTCCTCGACGCGAACGAGAGGCGTTTTCCGTCGTCGGACCAGCGCGGCTGGAAGTCATCGTTCGGGTGGTCGGTGACGTCGACGGCCTCCCCGCCCTCCGCGGGCACGATGAAGATGTCCTCCTTGTGGCCCATCGTCGTGCGGGAGAAGGCGATCCACTGCCCGTCGGGTGACCACGCCGCATGCAGGATGCCGGGTTCCTCGACGAGCTGGCTCTCGTGCGTCCCGTCAACGTCCATCGTCCAGAGCTGCCTGTCGCCGCGCATGTAGGCGACGACGTCGCCCTCGGGAGAGACGCTCGGAGAGAACTCGTCCTCCGGAGAATCGGTCAGCCGTGTCGTCTCGAACTTCAGTGCGTCCGAGAGCAGCGGCTCTCCCTCTTCCGTCGAACTGACGGCGTAGAGGTCGTAGTCGCCCGTGCGATCTGATGCGAAGACGAGCGTCTCGCCGTCCGCCATCCACGCGGGGTCCTTCTCTCGCGCGGCCGTCTCCGTCACGCGCCTCGCGCCTCCGGCCTCCCCGTCCTCGAAGGAACAGACGAAGAGCTCGCCTCGCACGATGAGCGCGAGCTGTGTCTCATCCGGCGAGAACGCGAACTGCATCACACCACTCGAGAGGTTCAGGACAAGGTCCTCGTTCCACTTGAGGTCGCTCGCGACAGTGATGACTACCTCTGTCGGCTCCCCGTTCGGCAGCTCGAGCTTCCAGACGCCCGCGTCCCACTCGTACACAATGAGCGAGCCGTCCTCTGAGATCTTAGCCATCTGAACGCCGTCGTGGTCGTGGTGAGTTACCTGGAATGGTCCGCCCACGGCCTTGGGCTTCCCGATCGCCCCCGGCGCCGGCAGATCTACGATCACCTTCCAGATGTTGGCCACGGAATCAGCGCGCTCGGACATGAAGTAGAGCGAGCGCCCGTCAGCACCCCACATCGGCCGGTCGTCATTGTAGAGAGAGCGGACGACGCGGTAGCTCGGGCCGCCGTCGATGGCCCGTACCCAAATGTCGCGCGCGGCGGCGCCGTAGTAGTGCTGCCGCCACCATGGGGTCCTGCCGCGGACGTACGCGAGCCAGCGTCCGTCCGGCGAGACCGACGTGTTGTATCCTCGGTCATGTAGCACACGCCGGGGCAGACCACCGTTCACCGATACGCGGTAGAGATTGGACTCCAGCGTGTCGCGGTAGGACGTGAAGAGCACGCTTTCGCCGTCGCGGTCCCAGCACTGGGGGCTGTCCCACGAGCTGTGCCAGGTCAGTCGCTCGGGCACTCCTCCGGTGGAAGGAATGACGTAGATGTCCGCGTTCCCCGCCCTGTCGGACGAGAACGCGATCCGGTCGCCTTCAGGCGACCACAGGGGGATATCGTCGTAGGCCTCGTGCACGGTGAGGCGCGTCGCGGCCCCGCCGACAGACCCGACCCTCCACAGGTCGCCCATGTAGGAGAACGCGATCTCACAGCCGTCCGGCGAGGCGGCCGGCTGTCTGGCATTGAGAATGCCCTCGCCGGCAGAGCAGGCGAGGGCCGCGATCATGAGAATTAGGGCGGCCGCCAGTGCCACGGTGGCTGCTTGCCACGCCCTTCGGTGGCCCGGCGCCTCTTCCGGCACGGTCATGTGTGACAGGGTGACACGGTTCAACATCGGCTCCCCCCGCGGCCGCGTCGTTGGCCGCTTCATGCGCAGGCCCCAGGCGTGCCCGTCGAAGGGCCCCGGCACCCGCTCCTCTAGAAGTATTCCACTGTTCTCTCGTTCAGGTGGCAGGCCTCGTTCCATTTGAGCATGACGAAGGTGCCCTCGTTGAATCCGAAAATGGAGTAGCCGGCGTTGTCCAGGTAGAACCTCCAGAAGTAGCCGCTCTCCATGCCCATGAGCGCGCCCGCCAGGAGCTTGGCCACCGACCTGTGCGACACGATGGCTATCCTCGAACCCCTGTGCTCATCAACGAGCTCGAGCGTGCGGGCGTACGCCCGCTCTCTCACGTCAGCGAGGCTCTCACCTCCGGGGATCCGCAGAGCATCCGGGTCCTCTATCCAAAGGCGCCACAGCTCGGGCTGCTCCCGCCTCACGCGCTCCTTCTCCCTGCCCTGCCACTCCCCCAGATCTATGTTGTTGAAGGCGGGATCCACAATGGGACTGAGACCGTGCGGAGAGGCCACCGCCCGCGCGGTGTCCAGCGCGCGGACCATCGGGCTTGCGAACACCGCGGCGACCGGGACGCCGGACAGCGCCGCGGCGACGGCTTCAGCCTGTGTCCGACCGCGCTCATTGAGGGCAACATCGGCGCGCCCCCTGAACACGCCCGCCGTGTTGAGCTCTGTCTCACCGTGGCGTACGAGGATTATCTCCGTCATCGGTCGGTCGGCCTCCTGTGGTCGGATTTCATCTGGCGGGGAAGAGGAACTTCACGGCCTGCGGGAAGCGGGCCGCCCAGGCACGCTCATTGTGTATCGCCCCTTCGTCTTCGATGTATCGCAGGCGACGCTTGATCACCACGCCCTTCTCCATCAGCGTGTTCCTGGCCCGACGATGCAGCTCCATGATATCGGAGACACCGTCCTTGTCCCGGTCCGACTCGTCCTCCGCCGTGCCCATGTCCAGCCACACTTTCACACCGGGAGGCGGGCTCATCTCTTCCAGCACGGTCAGGATCTGCGAGTTCGACCACCAGTAGCTCGTGGACATTGCGCCGACGCGGGAGAACACGTCCGGGTGCGTCCACGCGATGTAGAGGGACGCGATGCCGCCGAGCGAGGAACCCATGATCCCCGTGTGCTCGCGCTCAGGAAGCGTGCGGTAGGTCGCATCGATGAACGGCTTGAGTTCGTCCACGATGAAGTCCGCGTATAGAGACGCGCCGCCGCCCTTGCCGCTGCCGGAATCCTGCGCCGGGGTGTACTCGAACTCCCTCTCGCTCGTGTTGCATATGGCGACGACTATCAGTGGCTCGACCTGGCCCTCTCCTATCATGCGTTCCAGCGTCTCATCCACGCCCCACTCCACTCCGATGAAGGAGGTCGCGGCGTCGAAGATGTTCTGACCGTCGTGCATGTAGAGCACCGGATACCGCCGCTCCTCGCCCTCCTCATAGCCCGGTGGCAGATACACCAGCACACATCTGGTGTTCCCCAGTGCGGTAGAGGGGAAGTCCTCATGGTGTCTGATGTCGCCGACCACGGTGTAGATCTCTCTTTCCCCCGAATGGTCGCGCCAGTTCAGAACGTGGACCAATACTTCTTCATCACCGATCACGTTGTGTTCCCGGTCCGGGATCTCCTCGAACCACCGTCCCTTCTCGACGGTCTCCCACGAGCCCCGGGTGAACTTGTACTGAAATTCGAGACCCGCGGGCAACATCAGCGTGATCGCATAGCTGAGGTCGCCTATCTTCCCCAGCTTGACCTTCCCCGGATCCCACGGGCCCAGCGCGGGAATGCCGCCCGCGATGAAGACGCTCGCGTCCGGAGGCGTGTCCACCGGAACGAGCACCTTGAACGTGACCGTCGCATCGCGCGCGCACGCCGCGACCGGGAATGCGAGCAACGCGGCCACCGCCAGCGCCAGCAGTCGAACGCCCGTCGAAGAACCCCTTGTCATGATATCCTCCTGCGCACCGCCGGAGCGTGTACGACGCCTGCGGTGCGGGTCCGGCTACATGTCCTGAAGAACCTGAACCAGCAGGAACGCCAGCACGGCCGCGATCGCGGTTCCCCATCCGAAGTACGCCTTGCTCACGACACGGATGTCATCTATCTCAAAGAAGGCCAGCCGCTCGCGGACCACGATGTCGACGCCCCGTATCTCCATCGCCCTCCCTATCGGGGTGTCGTCTCGATAGACGACGTCCACTCCGTCATTTCTGACGACGGTGATGCTCGAGCTCTTCGGAACAGAGCGGTCGACGATCAGGACACCGTCGTCCATCCCGATGAGAGTGCCGGAGAAGGAATCGCCGGAGGTCCGGACGATGCGGACGGTGACCCCGGGCTCCTCGACGAAGTTCTCAGGCGAGGTGGCGGCACAGCCGGAGAGCATTGCGATGAATCCCGCGAGCAGACCCCCAGCGAGGATGAGTCTGGCCAACCTGACAGTCGCGAACACCCCGCGTGTACTTCCGTGCGCCTCCGTCACGACTACCTCCGTGCTCACAGGATGAACGCCAGGGCCCCGCCGATGGCCGGACCGAGAAGAAGACTCACAATTGAGGAGAGCGACCGCTCTCCTCCGCTCTCGTGAAACGTCGCGGAGTTGATATCGACGACCTGGAATGCGCGGTGCACGACGGCCACGCGCTCGCCCTCATCCGTATCGATGCGTACGAACCGGCCCGGCAGTCGCTCCGTACCGGAGTAGAGCGCCTTGTCGCCGCCCCGCTCCCGGACCCGGACGTCGCCCTCAAGCGCGTGTCGCAGGGCGATGACCATCGATCCGGCATCGAGTGAGACGAGGCGTCCGGTTACCTGCTCGCCGTCCGATGTCGCCATCCTGACCCAGACCACTGCTCCGGATGGGCCCAGTTCCGTCAGCGGGACTCGACGCGCGCAGCCGCACGCGACAAGACCGGCGCAGAGGAGCACGAGCAAGGCAGCGGCGGGCACGCAGACGCGCCTTGTACCAGCGGTATCTCCGAATCTGAGTGTCATTGTATGCGACCTCCTCGGCCACGATTCTATCTCATCGAGAGGCCTCAAGGAAGTCTCTCGAAATCCCTTGCACAGCCCGCGTTCACGGCGGTAGATTCGCCGTCATGGTCAAAGTTACCGACATGAGACGCAATCGCTGGTGGGCGCTCGCACTGGTCGGGGCGGTCGTGGTGCCGGTCTTCACGGTCCTGTGGCTGGGTGTAACACTGACCTCCGACATCGAGAGGCTGCCCACGGCAATGGTCAAGATCGCCTTCACAATAGTCGCCGTCGGCACGGCGGCGCTCGGGATCAGGTGGAGAACGGCGGCCGGAGTGGCACTCCTGATCGAGTTTCTCGTGGTGGTCGTGTGGATGCTGGTCAAGGCAGACGTATACTCACCGACCGGTCTCTTGCGAACGTCCCTTCTCCTGGCCGCACCGCTTGGCGTCTCGGGCGTCCTGTACGTCCTCGCGGGAGGGATGGAAGCCGGGACGTGGCCCCCATCGCGGTTCCGCAAGGGCGAGTGACGGCCCGTCGCCAGTTCCCCGGCAGCGACGCTGCCACCCCACCGCTCACTCCCCGAGAAGCTCCTGCACTCGATCTCTCAGAACAGGAACCAGACATTCGCGGTTGCCGGCGTGGACGCGCACGACCTCGACGTCAGGACGCGCACGCACGGAGTCCAGAAAGGCGTTCGCCCTGTCCTGGATGGTACCGAGCACCGGCGTAGGCGAACTGAGGGCGCGGCCGACCGCTTCCCGAAACGCCGGAGAGCAGAGCTCCATCCGGCCTATCTCGTCCATCACAATGAGTTTGGAATGCTCCAACGCCTTGTCGATCGCGCGCACTCCAACTCTCTCGAGGTCCTCACAGTTGACGCCGTACTTCCCGACGCGGAAGGAACCCTCGTAGTCGACGTGGGCCAGCACGCCGCTGTCACCGTGCAGCCCGACTATCGAGAAGCCCACCCTGCGGCCCTCATCGAGCAGCTCCTTTGTGTAGAAACCGCCGGCGTCGATGTCCAGAGCACCGAGCACTCGCTCGATCAGCGTGGTCTTGCCGATGCCTGGACGACCTGTGACGAAGAGGTTCTTCCTGAGTGTCGTCACCGCTCTTCTCCCTGCCCGTCCTCGCCGGGCGCGCAGCCGGGCCCGAGCACGCGCTCCAGCCATTCGCGCGCGTGCTCGACGTGAGTCGCCGCCCAGTAGATCCGACCGCACGAGGGACACCGGGAGAAGCGACGCTGCGTCGCAAGGACGTATTCCGGCACCTCGTCCCTGATCTCCGACGGGAGCACGTCCTCGACCTCGACGTTGCAGATGAGGCATCGCGAGAAGAGCTTGCCCCCGGGGGCAATGTGAAAGGCCCGCGCAGTCTGCAGGAGCTGTTCCTCCACGTCGTCGCTCTCGATCAGAAGCACGGTGACGGGAAGGCTGGTCTCGGCCACCTCGTGGTCGCGCGTCAGTATCGCTCTGCCCTCGCGCAGCGCGGTCAGCTTGAGCTCGTTGTCGTCGATGTCGGAACGATAGAACGTGTCGAGGCCAAGCATCCGGAGCGCCCGGGCCAGGCGCCCCAGCATGGCGTCCGCAATGAACGCAGGTCTGTCATCCGTCTCGGCCATGTGCGCGGTCCTCAGGTATGCTCCGGTAGAGCATGCGGTCCTTACTTCCGAGAAGCCCCGCTGCCCTGCGGCACGACCGGCGATCCCTCGCTCGAAAGATGGTTCAGGACGGCCTCGAGGACGGAGTCCACGCTAACGTCCTCCATGCAGGCGAGTCTGTCGAGCTTGCATCGGGGCAGGTCGCAAGGGCGACACGCGACATCTCTGCTGAAGACCGGCGTGTTGTGCAGACCGGGCGGATGCCATCTCTCGACGGGCGTGGGACCGCTGATGAACACTCCGGGCGTTCTGACCGCAGCGGCGATGTGCATCGGACCGGTGTTGTTGGTCACCACGACGTTCATGAACTCGAACGCCGCAGCCAGCAAGCGAATGTTCCCCGGGCGCAGCATGACGGGAAGGCCCTTCCCGTCCCTTTCACGGAGCTCGGTCACGCCGTGTGCGAGGTCCTCTTCTCTGGGACCGAAGAAGAAGACGGGGGTGACACCCGCGTCACGCTCGAGCCTGGCGGCCAGCTCGACGAAGAGTCTGAGCGGCCATCGGCGGTTCGCGTGGCTGGCGCCGGGGTGAAGTCCGACCAACCGGCCGTGTTCCGGTGCGGCGCTGATGGACCTCCGAGCGGAACGACGCTCCTCCTCCGTCAGGAAGATCTCCAGCTCCTGTCCGTCTGCGGGTATGCCGATAAGCTCCAGCACCGCAAGATGTTCGTCGACCTCATACGCGGTGCCGTCGGGCGGCCTCTTGTGCGAGAGAAGAAACCCCCGGCCCTCACTGGAGAGCCCGACGCGCACGGGTGCGGCGCCCATCAGTGCGATGAGCGCGCTCCGGAAGGCAGTGTGCAGCACGAGCACCGCATCGAAGTCCTGCGATCGGACCCACGAGGCCAGCCGCATGACTCCCAGGAAACCCTTGCGCTCCCTGCCGACGACCGGCAGGAGCTTCTTCACGTAGGGACTGCCGACCAGTACCAGTGCCGAATCGGGACGCACCATAACGGTCACGTCGGCCGAGGGAAAGGCCTTGCCGATGGCACGAAGCGCGGGCGTTATGACCATGAGCTCTCCGATGGGCCCGGTCTCCATCACAAGGAGCTTCGGTCTATCGGGCAGTTCGACCAGCTTTCGCTTCCTGGGCGCCACGGGAGCCACCTCCGTGTCAGCTTCGGGACCGAATGCTACTTCTCAATGAGCTCTGCTGCGACCTGAAGACCCGCGACGTCCGTGTCCACGAAGCCTTCACCTGCGATGTCGACATGCTCGACGCTCTGCGCGTTCGATACGTCACGAAGCTCCGTCGACATCGGTTCGATCTTCCGCCACATCTCAGCGTCGCAGGCCACGGTCAGCACGCCCACGGGCGTCGCCACCGAGACCTTGCTCATCGACTTTATCTTCCGCATGCCCTCTATCACCGCAAGGGTGATGCGCCCCGCCTCGAGCGCCTCGGGATCGTCCCATTCGTCCCGCGGTTCGGGCCAGGCAGACACGTGTATCGACTCGACGTCCTCGCGCTCAGTGAAGAAGAGCGAGTGGATCTCCTCGGTGATGTGCGGCATTATCGGCGCGAAGAGCTTGAGCGACGCGAGAAGCGCCTGGTAGAGCGCGTGCTGCGCACCGCGGCGCCCGACCTCGTCGTAGCCCTCGTCTCCGTAGAGGCGCTTCTTCGCGATCTCGATGTAGTTATCACAGAGGTCGTGCCAGAAGAAGCGCTCGCCCGCCTCGAGCGCGCCGTGGTAGTCGCAGACGCCGAAGCTCCGCGTCGCCTTTCCGACCGCCGCCCTGAGTTCTGCCAGAAGCCACCGGTCGATGGTACCCAGTTTCCGTTCGGCGCTCTCGTCGTAGTCCTCCAGGCGCATGATCGCGAACTTGGACGCGTTCCACAGCTTGACCACGAGCCTGTGCCCGGCATCGAGCGGTTCCTCAGCGAGAATGGTGTCGGTTCCCAGCCTGGTTGAACTGGCCCAGTACCGCACAACGTCGGCGGAACGCTCCGCGATGATGTCGCTGGGAGCGGCGCCCGTTGCGCCCTTCGACTTGCTTATCTTCGCACGGTCCGGATGCAGCGTGTGTCCGGAGATCATGGCCGTTCGCCAGGGGATCTTCTCCTCGTTCAGCACGCCCTTGACGATGGTGTAGAACGCCCACGTCCGGATAATGTCGTGCGCCTGCGGGCGCAAGTCCATCATGTACTCGGGTTCACCGTCTGAACCCTTCTTCTTGAAGCGCTCGACGCGGGAATCTTCTTCGCCCCACCCGAGGTTGATGAACGGAGTGCAGGACGAGGTCATCCACGTATCCATGATATCGGTCTCGGGCGCAAGTTCGCCGCCGCACTCGGGGCACGCCTCGACGGGCGGGCCAGCGACCGTCGGATCAACGGGAAGCTGCGACTCGTCGGCGAGTACGACCTCTCCGCACGACTTGCAGACCCACAGCGGGAACGGCACGCCGTAGTACCGCTGTCTGGAGATACACCAGTCCCACGCGAGGTTCTCCACCCAGTTCCGGAAGCGGACCGCCATGAACTCGGGACACCACTGGACCTTCGCTCCGGCCTCGAGGATCTCGTCCTTGATATCCAGCACCCGCACGAACCACTGCGCGGCGACCGAGAACTCGATGCCCGTGCCGCACCGCTCGTGGACGTTCACGACGTGCGTGATGGGCCTCTGACCGCGCAGGCGGCCGCTTGCCTCGAGGTCCGAGACTATCTTCTTACGCGCCTCGCTGAGCGAGAGCCCCTCATAGCCCGGTGCGAGTTCGTTCATGCGACCGCCCTCGTCGAAGACGATGCGCGTCCCTAACCCATGCTCCTGCCACCATGCGATGTCCGTGGTGTCACCAAACGTGCAGCACATGACGAGACCCGTGCCCTTTTCGGGGTCGGCCTTCTCGTCAGGCATGATCGGCACTTCGTGGCCGAAGATGGGAACGGTCGCGTTCTTCCCGATGATCGCGGAGTAACGCTCGTCGTCCGGGTGCGCGAACATGGCGACGCACGCGGACAGAAGCTCCGGACGCGTAGTCGAGATGACGAGGTCCTCCTCCCCCAGGCTGAATGCCACGTCGTAGAAGACGGAATCGTGCTCCGCGTCCTCGATCTCCGCCTGCGCGATGGCCGTGTGACACTCGGGACACCACAGCGTGGGTGCTTCCTTCCGATAGACACGGCCCTTCTTGTAGAGGTCGAGGAACGAGCGCTGCGAGATCCGCTGGGAGCGCGGGTCGATGGTCGAGTAGTCTTCCTCCCAATCGACCGAGAGTCCCAGGCTCTTCCAGAACGCAATGAAGTCCACCTCGTACTGCTTCGTGAGCTCGAGACACATCTCGACGAACTTCTCCCTGCCCACCTCCGTCGCCTTGACGCCCTTCTCCTTCTCGACCAGCCGCTCGCTCGGGAGTCCGTTGTCGTCGAACCCGAACGGGTAGTAGACGTTGTGCCCGCGCATCCGCCAGTAGCGCGCGACCACCTCGGCCTGCACGTAGCTGAAGACATGACCGATGTGTATCTTCCCGGACACGGTGGGAGGCGGCGTGTCTATGCTGTAGATGGGACGGTCGGGGAACCTGTCGAACTTGTAGATCCCCCGCTCCTCCCAGTGACTCTGCCACCTCTGCTCGGCCTCAGCGGGCTTATACTTCTTAGGAAGCTTCATGTCCGTCCTCTCAATGTGGCGTAAACGAAACGGGTCCTCTCATTCCACTATTGGGAACGAGAGGACCCGAATGCGTCCTTCCCGCGGTACCATCCCGGTTCCGGGGACCTGCGGCCGCACTGCCGCCATGCGGTTCCCCGGCACTCGATTGGGGCTATGACGGGCCCACCCGTCCGGGCCTACGCGGGACCGCACTTCTCTCCGGCTCTCGCCTCTCGGTCCGTTCAGCCCGGCAGCTCCGGAGCGACCTTCGACCGGCGCCTGCCCGGGGCTCTCTCAACCTTGGAGCCCCTCTCTCTTAGGGCGCGTTCCGGCCTACTCCTCTCCATCGCAGCCTTTGACCGCTATTCGACTGTCTCACCTGCGGCCGCGGGTCACCGCGTCCGAAGTGATGATGCTACATCATGCCACCCATGCCGCCCATGCCACCCATGCCGCCTGGCGGCATCGGAGGCTCCTCCTCGGGCACCTCGCTCACGAGCGACTCGGTGGTCAGCAGGAGTGCAGAGATGCTGGACGCATTCTGCAGAGCGATCCGGACGACCTTCTTCGGGTCCACGACGCCCGCCTCCAGCATGTCCACATACTCGCCGGTCTCGGCGTTGAAGCCGAACGACTTCTTGCCTTCCTTCACGCGCTGGACGACGAGCGAACCTTCGAATCCTGCGTTCGCAGCGATCTGGCGCATCGGCTCCTCGAGCGCACGCCTGACTATGTTGACGCCCATCTCCTGATCGGTGTCCTCGACCTCGAGCTTGTCGAGCTTGGCGATGCACCGGAGCAGCGCAACACCGCCGCCGGCGACAATGCCCTCTTCCGCCGCCGCGCGCGTCGCGTGCAGCGCGTCGTCGACCCGGGCCTTCTTCTCCTTCATCGCGAGCTCAGTCGCCGCGCCGACCTTGAGAACCGCAACGCCGCCCGCCAGCTTCGCGAGGCGTTCCTGCAGCTTCTCCTTGTCGTAGTCGGATGTGGAATCGTCGATCTGACGCTTGATCTGAGCGATCCTGGCGCTGATGTCGCTCTTCTTCGCCGGACCCTCAACGATCGTCGTGTCATCCTTGGTGATAATGACCTTCTTCGCCGTCCCGAGGTCGGAGAGCGACAGCCCCTCCAGCTTGAGACCCAGGTCCTTGGCAATGAACGTCCCGCCGGTCAGGATCGCGATGTCCTCGAGCATGGCCTTGCGCCGGTCACCGTAGCCCGGGGCCTTCACGGCAACGGCCGGAAGGACGCCGCGGAGCTTGTTGACGACGAGCGTAGCCAGCGCCTCGCCCTCGACGTTCTCGGCGATGACGACCAGGGGCTTCCCGGACTGCGCGACCTTCTCGAGCAGCGGGACCAGGTCCTTCATGTTCGTGAGCTTGTCCTCGAAGATGAGGATGTGCGGGTTCTCGAAGACCGCCTCCATCGTCTGCGCGTCCGTGACGAAGTACGGTGAGATGTAGCCGCGGTCAAACTGCATACCCTCGACGACCTCGAGCGTGGTCTCGATGCTCTTGGCCTCTTCGATGGTGATGGTCCCGTCGCGGCCGACCTTGTCCATCGCGTCCGCGATGAGTTCGCCGATGCTGGCGTCGTTGTTCGCGGAGATGCGCGCCACGCTGAAGACCTCGTTCCTGTCCCTGACCTTGCGGGACATCTTGTCGAGTTCCTCGCAGACAACCTCGGTCGCCTTCTCGATGCCGCGCTTGACGTACATCGGGTTGGCACCGGCCGTGACGCTCTTCAGACCCTCGCGGAAGATCGACTCGGCGAGAACCGTGGCGGTCGTCGTCCCGTCGCCGGCGACGTCGCTGGTCTTCGACGCTACCTCGCGCACCATCTGCGCACCCATGTTCTCGAAGCGGTTCTCGAGCTCGACTTCCTTCGCAACCGTCACGCCGTCCTTGGTGATCCTGGGTCCGCCCCACTTCCGGTCCAGCACGACGTTCCTACCCTTGGGACCCAGCGTGACCTTGACGGTGCGGCTCAGCTGCTCGATACCCCGGAGGATGGCCTGCCTGGCCTCCTCTCCATAGAGAAGCTCCTTCGCTCCCATTCGACTGCTCCTTTCCTCACAGAAATGCCTTCAGTAGGCAGAAAACTCCCGTTTCGCGCTTCAAAGTACGAACTCATATCATACACGCGGCGTGTGGTTGCTGCAACCTGAAACGGGGCCCCTGTCTAAGCAATCAGACTATGTCCTCAGCAACTGCAATGAGAAAATGTCCTCTCCAAGGAGGGGGCACACATGAAGGGGACCATCGTTTTGAGCCACAGAGAGACGCATAGAGCCAAGGTGTTGGAACGGGTTGCTGCCG
>JAUWCJ010000152.1 GCA_030609365.1 Candidatus Eiseniibacteriota bacterium
GGGATCGGACTCGTCCTGACGGCCGTGTACCAGGCCGCCGTCATAATAGGTCTGGCGGTGATGAGCCCGGAGTTCCGCACTGGAGCGGTTGCCGTGCTCCTCTCGAACGCCTTCTTCTCCAGCGTGCATCTTGTGTCCAACACGATCGTGTTTGCAGTGCTGGCCCCGACCGTTCTCCCGAAGATCCTGCGGCTGGCCGGCCCGCGGGCTACTGACGCCGGCACCCGGACCCCGGGCGCTCCGGGAGCCTACGGAGGGAACAGATGACATTCCGTGCGGACTTCAGGCCTCCCGGTGTTCTTGCCACATCCGTGATCGTTCTGCTGCTCGTTGCGCCCTCGGCGGCACTCGCCGAGGGGCCCGGTGTTGAGCCCCACGCGCCGTCCCCGCCCGACTCGTCGTTGTTCGTTCAGGATGAGCCCGCGCAGGTGAAGGCGCCTGCGCGTGGTGGTGACATCAGGCGCGTGCGCGCCGCGGGAGCGGTCGCGGCAGTGGCTCCGCCTCCAGGTGTAAGGTGCGTCGGAAGCGGGTGGGACGGACATCGTGCGTCACTCGCGCGCGGAGCGGTCCCCGCTGCGCTGACCGAGGTGACGCTGCGCGGCCGCCCCGCCGATGACTGGGTCGACGGAGGTCTCGATCTTCTGGCCGTTTCCTCTCCGGCTGCCGGTGTCGTTCTGACCCCGAACGGCCCGGACCTCTCGGTATGGCCCGTCTACACGGCGGAGTGGCCCGGAGTCCTCCTGGGCGGTACTGCGCCGCTCGTGATCGATCAACGGCCGCTGCGTCGCCCCGGGACGATTCCGTTCTCGCGGCTGACGATGTCGTCCGGGTCCTTCGAGCGGTCGCTTCTTGCGGCCGAGTTCGGCCGGCACTTCAGCGGCGGCAGCGCCGTGACCGGTTTCCTCGAGACGGAGGAGGGCCGGGCGGAATCGGCGGGGGGAAGCTACGGCTTCGACCGGGCCGGCGGCTCGGCGCTCCTGCCCCTGAGGGACGGGTGGGTGGCCGAACTCGGGGGAACGAGAACGTCACTGAGCCGCTCGCGACCTGTCCCGGATGCTGCGCTTCCGTCGCTCGCCAGAGAGTACGTTCGCAGTGACGTCTTTATCCGCGGTTCCACGGGGAATACGCGCCTGGAGCTCTTCCACACGCAGTCGTGGCTGGAGTCCGGAACGCCCGGTCCGGAGGCCAGGGCGGAGCTCGACGGGCTGTCGGCCCGTGTCTCCGACCTCGGTCCGGTCGACATGGTCGCGGTCGTGTTCGAGCGCCGCGAGGTGGCGGGGGGACTCGTGTCGGAGACGCAGGAGGCCGTGAGTTTCAGGGCGGATGTCGCGGAGGAGTACCGGCTCGGCCCGAACTCGCTCTCGGTCACAGCGGGGGTGCATGCGCTTGGCGACGATTTCATCCCACGGGCTGACGCCGTTCTCGCCGGCGAGCGTCCTCGCGGCGACGCTTGGTCGCTCGAGGCTTCGCTCTGGGGGCGGCACGCCACCGCTCTCGAGCTGGCGCTCGTGCCCAGGTCACTGCCGGGGTTCGTCGGGACGGACGCGCTGGTCGGAGGGAACGCCCTGGTCGAGCCCGAGCGCGCGGCTTCCTTGAGCGCGACGTACTCGCGGCGGGATATCCTCGACGGGGCGGGCGTTCGCGGTGAGATCGTGCGCGTGCTTGGTCCCATCGTCCTGAATGAGTGCGCCTCCTCCTGTTTCGCCCCGGTCAACGCCGCGGACGAGACCGGGGGAGCGCTGTCGGTCTGGGCGGCGGCGGGCGACACTTCGTTTCTGAGCGGAGCGCTCGACGTCTCCTTCGTGGCTCTCGATGCTGCGGGCGCGCTTAACAGCCTGACCCCGGTGCCGTACCTTTCAGCGGAGGCCAGCGGCTCGGTGCCCGTGTGGTTCTTCAACGACTACTTGCGGATGCGCATCGCGGCATCGCTGGAGTACGAATCGGGTCTGGCGCGCGGTCCGTGGCGTGGAGTCGTGGACGACACCCGCGCGTCGCTTTCGCTCATAGTCACGGGCGCTGTCGGTTCGGCGCGCTTCTTCGCGGTCGTGGCGGATGTGCTGTCGACCGATAGTGGACGCATGCCGGGCATGGACCCCGGCGGGACCAGAATCGCCGCCGGCTTCTCTTGGCGCTTCATCGACTGATACGCATCCCCTCATGGCCTCTCTTGCCCCGCAAGGCTAAGCTCCCCCAACTTTGATTTGCATTGCGTTTTGCAATCCGTTAGATTCTAGGTTCCGGGACGGGAGGACGGGATGAGGGGCGTATTTACCCGCGAGGAGCGGGTGGTTGTGCTGTTCCTGGCGGTATCGCTTCTGGTGGGGTCGGCGGTGGTACGAGCGGGGAGGGTGTTCCCCTCTGCCATCCCGGATTTCGGCGGGGCGTCCGGCCGGCTCGGGCAAGTGTCTGCGGTCGATGCGCTGCCGGTGTGGCCGGTCGACGTCAACACCGCAGGCGTGGACGATCTGGTTCGTCTGCCGGGTGTCGGTCCGGTGCGAGCTGCTGAGATCGTGCGCAGGCGTGAACTCAGCGGCGGATACTCCACTCTGGAAGAGCTGCTCGAGATCAAGGGCATCGGGCCAGTGACTTTGGCCGGCCTCCGGGACAAGGCGACGGTGGGTGTGGGCGTGGCGTCGCCGGCCGACTCCAGCCGGGCGACGCACGCACGCGGACACTGACGCGGGACGCGCGAGACGGGAGGGATTCCTCGTGAGAGAGAGCTTCCCACGGACCAAGACGGTCATTGTTGCAAGACTCCTCGTGGTCGCGGTCATCGTTCTGGTTGCCCTGGTCGGCGGCTCGAGCGTAGAGCGTCATGCCATCGTGATCCTTGGCGTCATCGCCGCCGCACTCACCGCGGTGTATCTTCTCTGGCACGCAGTGGGCGGTCACCCCAAGGTGTTTCTGCTCGTGCAGTGCGCCGTGGACATCGTTTTCATAACCCTCGTGGCCCACTTTTCGGGCGGCCTCGGCAGCCCGTTCAAGCTCCTCTACTTTCTTCCGGTGATAGTCGTGGCCGGACGGCTCGGGCTGGGCGCGGGTCTGGCCGCTGCGGGGGGCGCCGTGGCCGGGCACGTCGTGCTGGCACTGACGAGCCGATCGTCCTGGAGCTACCTGATGGAGTCGGGTGCTGTGGCGGAGATCGTCATCGTACTCGTCTCACTGCTTCTCGTTGCCCTGCTCGAGGGTCACCTCGCACGCAAGGCGGGGGAGAGCGAGGACGCGCTCTCGGTCACGCGCTCGGAACTCGACACGGCGGAGCTCCGGATCGCCGACATCCTGGACGGCATCAGCAGCGGGCTGGTTCTCGTAGACAGCTCAGGGTCGGTCGCCTACCTGAACAGAGCGGGTGAGGTGATCCTCGGGATCTCGGGAGAGGGCTCGAGGGGCGCCGAGTACAGGATCGTGTTCGCCGACGTGCCCGCGTTCTGCGAGCGGATCGCCGCGGCCCTGGACGCTGGTCGTCCCGAGGCGCGGGTGGAGTTCTTCGTCAAACGAAAGGGCGGTGGCAGCACTCCCGTGGGTCTCTCCACCTCGATACTCAGGAGCGGCAAGGGGGAGGAGAGGGGAGTGATCGCGATCTTCCAGGACCTGACCAAGGTCCGCCAGATGGAGGAGCGGTTCCGGCACGACGACCGCCTCTCCGCGCTGGGTGAGTTCGCGGCGGGTGTCGCACATGAGATACGGAATCCCCTCTACGCCATCAAGGGGTCGATAGACCTCCTCAAGGAGACCATCGAGCCCAGGGGTGATGAGATCAAACTGATCGAGCTGGTCTCGCGTGAGGCCGACAGACTCAACACGCTCCTTCAGGACGTACTGCAGTACGGCAAGATGGAATCGGGCGAACGCGAGAGCGTGCGGCTCGATGCGCTCCTCCGGGAGGTAGCCGAACTCGCCCGCCGGCATCCGGCGATGACACCGGCCACGGACCTCGTCGTCGAGGCGACGGATCAGGTCGAGGGGGTGGTCAACGCGGAGCAGATACGGCGCGCGCTCCTCAATCTCACCATCAATGCTCTCGAGTCCATCGAGGGTGAGGGACGCGTCAGGCTGTCGCTCGTGCCGGAGGCGGAGTTCGCCGCACGGGGACTGACGGGTGGCTCGGGCTGTGGTGTCGCCCTGGTCGTGGAGGACACGGGACACGGCATCCCGACCGACAGGAAGAACGAGGTGTTCCAGCCGTTTCGGACCACGAAGAAGGGCGGGACCGGGCTGGGACTGGCCATAGTGGACAAGACCGTTCAGGCGCACGGTGGACGGATCGCGGTCGTAAGCGAACCGGGCAAGGGCAGCAGGTTCATCATGTACCTGCCGGTCTGAAAGCCCCGGGGGGTTCGGGCACACACAACCCGGAAGGAAGTGTCAGATGGCAGAAGGCAGGATACTCATCATCGACGATGAGGACAGCATCAGGGATTACCTCTCGATGATGCTCGAGCGCGAGGGCTACGAGGTCTCCGCGAGCGAGGACGGCAAGAGGGCGCTCAAGCTCAACTCGAAGAAGGCCTATGACGTCGTCATCACCGACATACAGCTTCCGGGCATGAGCGGCCTCGACATCCTGACGTCGCTCCGCGAGACGGACCCCACGCTCCCGGTCATCATCATCACCGGGCACGCCTCGCAGGAGTCGGCGATCGAGGCGCTGAACTTCGGCGCCTACTACTACCTCCTGAAGCCGGTGTC
>JAUWCJ010000154.1 GCA_030609365.1 Candidatus Eiseniibacteriota bacterium
GATCGTATCTTCCTGGGCGTGCTGAACCGCAACTCGCGGTACTACCTCCAGCAGCGCCTGCGGCGAGGGAGGATTCTCGCGCAGGCTCAGTTTTACTCCGTGGGGGAAGTGCTGAGACTTGTCCGCGAGGCCGGCGGCGAGGACATTACCTGGCGCACCACGCTGTACGGCTTTGCGACCAACCTTCCTCTTCTGCACCACATCTGCCGGAGAAAACGAGCCACGACTGCAGAAGCAGCGCGAGCCGCATACTCAGGCTGACCTCGATCCGTGAAAGAACATCCTCGGAACTGCTTGAGTCCACTCCCGTCACCACACCACTGCCACCGCCGCACGACTCCGCCACCATGTATCCCTTGATGACGGGCTTGTCCCAGTTGTCGTCGTCCCCGTCCTTGACCCCGTTCGGGTCATCCGGGTCCTCGTCGTCCTCGTCTGGGTCGGTGGTGCATGAGCCACCGCTCACGTCCTGGAGCGGCATCTCGGGGCGCGCAAGCGCCGTGGGGCAGATCAGAAGCAGGCCCAGCATAACGACCACAAGCAGGGCGAGCAGCTTCCTCGCGCTCATGATCATCCTCCTTGGGGGGGCATCTTGTTCTGTTACCGGTCCATTCAGTGCGGCCTCGTCGCCTCCGAGTCCGGGAATGCGCCGAAGCGCCTAGCGGCGAGCCAGCACAACCACTTCGTGGGGTTCTTACTGCAGAATCCAAGCAGGAGGGTACTACATTTCGCGTTGATTGTCAATACCGTGGTTGGTCTGATTTGCCGGAATCAGCTGCCGGGTCCGGTGCCGTGACCGCTTCCCGCGGACGTCTCTCCCGGCGTCAGCGCGTCACGCAGCGTCACGTCGTGAAGGTAGTCCGCGATCCAGCGATGTGCGGCCGTCGTCCAGTGGCCGTCACCGGGTATGAACGCCGGCGTGCCCCGGGCTTCCTGCTGTCCGACGAGATAGTCGAAGATGAAGTGCGCGTCCACTTCGCCGCATTGCTCCTCCCAGTAGTCCATTCTCTCATCGGAGAGCGAGAAGTCCATCAAGACCACCAGGTGCGCCGAGTTCTCCGCGCACTCCTCGTTCATCAGATTGACTAGCGCGCAGAAGAGTCGAAACCTGTAGTCGACGCCAGGAACGGGGCCGGGAGGGCGCTCCGCCCGCTCACGCCATGCCCTCTGAGAGAGATAGGCGCGAAGCCGGCTTCTTAGCAGATGCGTCAGCCGGCTTCGGCGCACCGTCTGGTACTTGACCTGCTCCTTGAAGCTCAGCGGTGGAACGGGGCAATCGCGAAGCACGAGCGCGCCATCGTCCTCGAGCACGAAGTAGGGCTTCCTCCACATGCCCCGTCCCCCGGGCCGGAGGTTGCCCGGGATGTCGTTGTCCGCGGCCTGATACACGACGACAGCGGGTCCGTAGTCGAAGCCGTGATCACGAAGTCCGATGAGCGCCTGGGCCGTGCCCTGGCCGCAAATACCCATGTTGATGACTTCGACGAGACGGCCCTCCCCGCGGCACGCGTCCTCGAGGAGCCGGGTGTAGATAGAGTCCTGTTCGACGCCCCAACCCCACGTGAACGAGTCCCCGCAGCACAGGATGCGCTCGGCGCCGTCCGGGCTCTCCTCGGCGCGCTCCAGGTCGCGGTAGCCACGCGAGTTGTGCACGACCTCCATGCGCACGGGATCATCCTCGAACGTGAAGCTGGCGTTGGCAGCCCCGCGCCAGCCTCGGAGGGGTTCGTACTCGACGTTCGCGATATTCTCCGACGGTGCTATGAGCCGCAGGCCGATCTCCACCACGGCAAGAGTCAACAACACCGAAGCGGTGAGCAGCGCCAGCGGGACCAGCAGACGTCTCGCGGACTCTCTGAGGTTCAAACGAACTCCCCCACGTATCGATCCCTGAACACCGCCCCTCGACGGCTACGGCCATGTGGCAGTGAGAGCGTAACTCCGGGGTGCGACCGCGGTCAATCCCCGCGTCGTGCTCACCCGTTGCGGCTGAGCACGCTTGACTTCGCGGCCGCACGCGTGAAGGAACTGCGTTCCAGCGGGCGCCAGGGGCGTGAGCGTGGCGCTCCCGTGCGTTGAGGAGAGCGATATTCCTGAACACCGCCTCACCAACATTCTGTCCGACTCTCTCCGCTGCATCCATTCCTCGCGGGTTCCCTCTTGACAATATGCTGTGCAGCCTGTAGACTTTTGAGCGCGTGGGCAAAGCGTGGTGTGCCCCGACCAACCTCGAGTCTTCTTCGAAACGTTAGTCGTTCTGGGCGAGCCGCGTGACACAATTGATAGGACAGATGTCAACAGACCCACTCGGAAAGGAGGGTGCTATCGATTCCTTTGTTCTGTTGGTGTTAGTTGGCCTGTCACCTACTTTAGGAGGATTGACATGAAGGTCGCTACCTTCGTAATCATCGCCCTCTTCGCGCTCAGCTCCTTGGCTCTCGCGATCACGCCGGACAACGAGATTCCCATCAAGGAATCCCAGATCATCGATCTGGGCAGTCCTGACGGCCGCGAGGGCGGCGAGACCATCGAAACTGCGTGGATGATCTACGCGCTTCCGTTTGCCGACACGGGCAACACGTGTGACAACATCCATGACTACGACGAGGTCTGCCCGTACACGGGTTCACTCTCGCCCGACGTTGTCTACGCCTACGAGCCCCCGTACGACATGTGCGTGAGCGTCAGCCTTTGCAACTCGTACTACGACACGAAGGTCTACGTGTACCTGGACGGATGGACTCCCGGGGAGTTCGTTGCCTGCAACGACGACAATTTCGACTGCGTGGATCCTCCCGTCTCCTACACGTCGTGGATCGAGTCCGTCGAGATCTTCGCCGGTCACGTGTACTACATCGTTGTTGACGGCTACGGTAGCGGTTGCGGCGACTACGTCCTCGAGATGGAAGAGGTCGAGTGCCCGGTGGCGTGTGACGTCATCTGCGTCGGCGTGCCCGAGGGCGAGCCGACTTGCTATGACGACTACGTCGACAGCTACAACGGTGGCTGCAACTCCGATCCGAACATCTTCTCGATCCAGCCCGTCGGCGACATGACGGTCTGCGGCGAGAGCGGTGTGTACGACTTCGGTGGCTCGACGTACAGGGACACTGACTGGTATCAGATCTTCCCGTGCGGTGGTGCTCCCATCACCATCACGGTTGAGGCCGAGTTCGGCGTTCTCTTCGGCTTCGTCGGTGGTATCGAGGACTGCGTGGCTCCGTCGTTCATCAGCTACACGACGGCCGCTGAGTGCACGCCGACATCTCTGACCGAGTACCTGCCTTATGGCCCCGTCGCGATCTTCGTGTCCACGGACTCGTGGGATCCGGCGTATGTGTGCGGCCTTGAGTACTCGCTGACCATCGAGGGCTACACCGAGCATTGCGATCCGACCCCGGTCGAGGACGCGACCTGGACTACGATCAAGGCGATGTACAGGTAGTTCTCTAGCAGCAAGTTGTATGGCATGAGGAGAGCGCCCCGCCCAGTGCGGGGCGCTTCTCTATGTAAGTGAGCCAATCGTCCTCTCGGGGCGTCCGCGTGCCGATGACCTGTCGCGCGCGGCTCTTCACACGGTTGCGCCCCACCCCCCCACCGCGCTACCATGGTGCGGTCATCAAGCGACAACAGCACCCAACGGAGATCGCCCCAAAGTGAACAGCCTGCTCGTGTGCGCGATCGTCATGGTCTGGCTCATCATCGCGTATCGCTGGTACGGAGGTGTGATTGACCGCAGGGTGGTGCGTCCCGACGATAGCAGGGAGCCGCCGTCCTGCACGGACTTCGACGGCGTGGACTACTGCCCGGGCAAGCCCGTCGTCCTTTTCGGCCACCATTTCTCGTCTATCGCCGGCGCCGGTCCGATCATTGGCCCGGTCGCTGCGGTCGCGGCCTTCGGATGGGGCGCCAGCATTCTGTGGATCGCCCTGGGAGTCGTCTTCGCGGGCGCGGTTCACGACTACGTAGCTCTCATGGTCTCAGTGAGACACGGGGGCAAATCGCTCCCGGAGATAGCCCGTGACGTGGTGGGCGCTCGAGCGCGCCTGCTCTTCATGGTGTTCGTTTGGCTGTCCCTGATCCTGGTCATTGCAGTCTTCGCGGTAGTCGCCAGCAAGACGCTCATGACCACTCCGGCGATCGTCATCCCGACCTTCGCCATCATTCCCATAGCCGCGCTCTTCGGATGGGCAACCTACAAGCTGAAGCTGCCTGTCTCGATCGGCACCGTCGTGTCCCTGGCGCTCCTCGCCGGGTGTATCGCCCTGGGCTACAGGTTCCCTCTGTCGTTTCCACTGGGGGAAGCGGCCGCATTCCGCGCGTGGTTCGGCATCCTCATCCTCTACGGGTTCGTCGCGTCCATCCTCCCGGTGTGGGTGCTCCTCCAGCCACGCGACTACATCTCAACGTGGGTCCTCATCATAGGTGTTGCCCTGGGTTTCGCGGGACTGGCAGTATCCCGCCCGCCGATGAACGCTCCATTCTTCACTGGTTGGCACTCCGCTACGCAGGGCCCGCTGTGGCCGATGCTCTTCATCCTCATAGCGTGCGGGGCCAT
>JAUWCJ010000046.1 GCA_030609365.1 Candidatus Eiseniibacteriota bacterium
CCCGTTCTTCTTCGGACTGCCCAGGATCGTCAGGATCTTCATGTGTTCTCCTCTCAAGCCGTGGTGGTAGCGCGACTCGTCTTCGCCGCGCGCATCCGTTTCGCGAGCTTCACAATCTCGAATGCCGTCAGATAGACGCCCGCTCCACCCAGTACGTATACCCAATCTACCGCGGACAGCCTCGCGAAGGCGAGCCAGTCGCTGATGAACGGGCCATAGACCGCGATGGACGTCAGCGCGATCGAGAACACGATGGACAAGAGGAGTGTCCGGTTGCCCCAGAAGTTCCTCGAGAAGATTGAGGTCCGTTCGTATCTCCGCGATAACACGTTGATGAACTGGCAGTACGCTATCGTGAGATACGTGATGCTCGTGGCCCGCGCGTAGAGGAACGCGTCCGAATGATCCACGGTGAGGGTGACGCCGCTCCTCCACATGAAGAGGCCGAAGTTGGCGAACGCCAGGGCGCCCATGAAGGCGCCGAGCAGAATGACTTCCGTGGAGGTCGCGCGATTCAGGATATGCGCTTTGAGGTCGCGCGGAGGCGCCGTCATTATCTCATCGTGCGCGGGGTCGAACGTCAGCGCCGTCAGCGGCAGTATCTCCGCCAGAAGGTCTATCGCCAAGATCTGTATCGCCAGGATCGGAATGGCCCAGTTCCTGAGCGAGACGGCGGCGAGTCCGAGAAGGACCACCGCAAGCTCCGCCGCGTTCGTGGTCATCGAGGCGAGCACCGTCTTCTTGAGGTTCTCGTAGATGGTTCTCCCCTCTCGCACGGCCTCGACGAGTGTCGGGAAGCTGTCATCCAGGAGCACGAGCTCAGACGCCTCCTTGGCGACGTCCGTCCCTATCTTGCCCATCGCCACGCCGATGTCGGCGCGCTTGAGAGCGGGCGCATCGTTGACCCCGTCGCCCGTCACCGCGACGACCTCGTGCTGTGCCCCGAGCAGCTTCACGATGCGCAGTTTGTCCTCCGGGTCGACGCGCGAGAATATCATCGCGTCGTTCTCCTCCATCGATGACGTCAGAGCGGAGTCGGTCATCGCGTGGAGTTCCTGGCCGGTGATGACGGGGGGAACTACTCCTTCTTCCGCCAGTCCGATCTCTCTGCCCACGGCCTGCGCGGTGATGGCGTGGTCGCCCGTCATGATGAAGGTCCGTATCTGAGCCGCGTGGCAGTCCGCGATGGCCTCTCTCACTCCTTCCTTTGGGGGATCGATCATGCCGGCCAGTCCCAGGAACGTGACGTCGCGTTCGACCTCTTCCATCGTGTAGTCGCGGTCGTCCGTGCCGAGAGGACGGAAGGCTATCCCGAGCACTCGGAGCGCGTTCTTCGAGTACTCCTCTGCGGCAGCAGTGACAGCGGCCCGGTCATCATCCGTGATGGGCACCGCCTTGCCGTCGCGGTAGATGGACTTGCTGATGGCGAGCACGCTGTCCGGAGCGCCCTTCATCGCGAGCTGCTTGTGCTCCCCGAACTCGCGGACCGAGCTCATCCGCTTGCGCTCGGAGTCGAACGGGAACTCCTGCAGCTCAGGGTTCTCCTCATCCTCAGTAGGCGAGCGCGTCCCGAGCTTCGTGGACATGGCCACCAGCGCTGCCTCCGTGGGATCGCCCACCGGGTACCAGCCGTCGTGCTCCTCGTCCGGTCCGTGGATCTCCGCGTTCGACGCCATGGTCGCCGCGTCCATCATTATCTCTATCTCGTCGATCTGCTCCTGCGTGAGCGCACTACCATCCTCTCCCAGGATCTCGCCCTCGGGCTCGTATCCGACGCCGGTCATCGAGAAGTTCTTGTCGTTGAACCACACACGAGTAACGGTCATCTCGTTCTTGGTGAGCGTGCCGGTCTTATCGGTGCAGATGACGCTCGTAGAACCCAGCGTCTCGACGGCCGGCAGGCTCTTCACCACGGCCCTCTGCTCCGCGAGCCTCTTGCTAGTCGCGGACATGGCGATCGTCACCTGGG
This sequence comes from Candidatus Eiseniibacteriota bacterium, assembly GCA_030609365.1. Lineage (GTDB taxonomy): Bacteria > Joyebacterota > Joyebacteria > Joyebacterales > Joyebacteraceae > JALGZG01. The sequence continues at coordinate 1,970 of JAUWCJ010000046.1, forward strand.
CGGGAAGCGCCTGCGGCACCAGTGCCACGGCGATACCGAGCGCGTAGACCATGCTCGTCAGCAGCCCGAATCCCTGCCACATAGCGACCGCGAACAGCACGGCGCCGATGACCGCGACGATGGTCGTGAGCCATCTGGCCAGCGCACCCAGCTCTTTCTCGAGCGGCGACTCCGTCGCCGTAGTCTCCTGGGTCATGTTCGCGATCTTGCCCATCTCGGTGTTCATACCAGTAGCTGTCACCACACCGGTGGCCGTGCCCGACGCCGCCGTGGTCCCGACGTAGGCCATGTTGTCTCGATCGCCGATGACCGATGCCTCCACCACGGCGCTCGTACCCTTGCCTTGGGGCGTGGACTCGCCCGTCAGAGAGAAGTCGTTCGTGCGCAGGTCGAACGACTCGATGATTCGCATGTCGGCTGGGATGCGATCTCCGGCCTCGATGTGGATGATGTCGCCGGGAACGAGCTTCTCCTGGGAGACCTCCGAGAGCTCGCCGTCCACCATCACCTTCGCCGGCGAGCTGATGAGGCTCTTCAGGCTGTCGACTATTCTCTGTGCCTTGTGTTCCTGCACGAACCCGATGATGGCGTTGACCACAACGATCACGAGCATGACGGTCCCGTCGCGTACGCTGCCTATCGCGAAGGAGATGACGGCCGCAATAATGAGGACCAGAACCAGAAGGTCCTTGAACTGCGACAGGAGAAGCACCCACTTCGGCATCTTGAAGTCGGCGGTCAGTTCGTTGGGACCGTGCTCGCTCAGACGCTTCTCGGCCTCCTCGCGCGGCAGGCCCTTGGGCGTCGCGCCGAGGGAATCCAGGGTCTCCTGGACGGTCATCTGGAAGTATTGGCGTTCAGGCATGCTGTGATGCTCCTGGACGGGGGCGACCCGCCACGATGCTCGGGAGTGGTCGGCTCATATCAGCACACGCGGCGGTCTGGGCCGCCGCGGTCGGTAGGAACGACTCATAGACGCTTCAGTACCCGAAGTCAAGAGTCCCGACCGGCCGCGACTTGACCTCGCGTGCCCGCGGGGGTATCTTGGAGAGAGTTGCAATTGTGCAACCATCATCAGCAAGCGCCTGAAGCGCGGGCGCCACCTACCGCAGCACCATTGAGGCATCCATGTCCGACGGCCCAAAACAGAACCCATGCGACCTCAAGAAGCTGCTCGAGAGCGGACGCTACGAGGGCGTCATCCTCGACAGCATCGCCGACGGGGTCTTCGCCGTCGACACCGACTGGAAGATCTGCTCCTTCAACCGCGCCGCGGAGGAGATCACCGGCATTCCCAGCGATGAAGCGATGGGCAGGCAGTGCTCCGACGTCTTCCGCGCCAGCATCTGTGAGTCCGCCTGCGCCCTGAGAGAGACGATGAAGACGGGCAGGCCCATCATCAACCGCGCCATCTACATCGTTCGCTCAGACGGAACGCGCATTCCCATCACGATCTCGACCGCTCTTCTCAAGGACGACAGCGGCCGCACCATCGGCGGGGTCGAGACTTTCCGCGACCTCAGTGTTGAAGAGGAGCTGCGCCGCGAGCTGGCCGGCCGCCACACGTTCGAGGACATGGTCAGCACGAACACAGACGTGCTCCGCATCTTCGAGATCCTTCCGGACATCGCCGAGAGCGAAAGCACTGTCCTGATCCTTGGGGAGAGCGGAACGGGCAAGGAACTGGTCGCGCGCGCCATCCACAACATGAGCCCGCGTGCAGATGGACCGCTCGTGACCGTCAACTGCGCCGCCATCCCGGACACACTGCTCGAATCTGAGCTATTCGGCCACAAGGCCGGCTCGTTCACGGACGCCAGGAAGGATAGGATGGGCCGCTTCGCCATGGCCGAAGGCGGCACCATCTTCCTCGACGAAATCGGCGACGTCTCTCCAGCGCTGCAGGCTCGCCTGCTCAGGGTCCTCCAGGACGGCACTTACGAGCCTCTCGGAGCCACGAGGACGGAGAAGGCCGACGTCCGTGTTGTCGCCGCGACCAACCGCGACCTCGACGCGATGGTTGCGACCGGAGACTTCCGCAGCGACCTTTTCTACCGCATCAACGTCATCGCCGTGGAACTCCCGCCTCTCCGCGACCGCCGCGAGGACATCCCGCTGCTCGTCGACCACTTTGTCGAGCGATACAACCGCCTGAAGCGGAAGGAGCTCTCGGGCGTCTCCCCAGACGTTCTCGAACTTCTCATGAGCCACGACTACCCGGGCAATATCCGCGAGCTCGAGAACATCATCGAGCACGCGTTTGTCATGTGCCGGTCAGGGACGATTCGCAAGCGTCACCTTCCCCCTCATCTAGTCCCCACCCCACAACCCACGGGTGACGCACCCAGGTCTCTCCCTGAAGCCGAGCGGGCCTTCCTGCTGTCCGTGCTCGAACGCAACAGGTGGAACCGCGCCGCTACCGCCCGCGAGCTGGACATTCACAAGACGACCCTCTGGCGCAAGATGAAGCGCCTGGAGATCGTCCCACCCCCCAAACACTCCACCTCCTGAGGCCTGTTGGCACAGATCGAGGCCTCCCCGCACAGTCATCACACGCTCGTGGGCTGAGACCTCCCAACCTCACCACGCGCCCCCGCCCACACGGTTGCATGTCTGCACCCTACGGCCCCCAATGGTTGCACATGCGCACCGCCCGGGCACACCGTCAGAGCGGATGCCACTCGGCGCTGCCCTTCTAAGCGCTTGTGTAGTACGATGTTACGCGGCCCATGTCACGGGGTCCTCTTCTGGCACGCCGGATGCTTTAGAAGTGAGACATGAGAGTCGGAATCCCCATATGGAACGGTAGGGTATCACCCGTCCTCGACACCGCTGAGCGCGTCGTCGTTGTCGACACCGAGACCGGGGCCGATGAGGTGCGCGAGGAAGTGGCGCTGGAACCACGACGCCTACCTCTCCGCGCCGCACGCATCGCCGAGCTGCGCCTGGACCTCCTTGTGTGCGGGGCCGTGTCCCGGCCGCTGGCGGAGATGCTTGCCGCCGCAGGCGTACGGCTCGAGCCCTGGATCTCGGGCGAGGTCGAGGACGTGCTCGGGGCACTCACGACCGGCCAGCTGGACCGGCCACGCTACCGGATGCCCGGGTGCTGCGCGGGACGTGGACAGGGAAGAGGAAGAGGAAGAGGGAGATCTCACAGAGGGCGCGGTGGCGCCCAGAGGAGGAACAGATGAAGGTTGCAGTGACGGCACAGGGTGGAGAGCTCACGAGTGAGCTGGACCCGCGGTTCGGTCGCGCGAAGTGGTTCGTCATCTTCGACACGGAGACGGGCGAGCACGAGTCGGTGGACAACTCCGCAGGCGTCAACGCCCCCTCCGGCGCCGGGATAGCCACGGGACAGAAGATCATCGACTCTGGAGCGACAGTGGTCATCACAGGCCACTGCGGACCCAACGCTGAGAGAGTTCTCACCTCTGCCGGTATCAAGATCGTGGAGAGAACAGGGGGCACGGTGGCAGAGGCCATCGACGCCTTCAAGAAGGAAGAGCTGTAATCAAGGACGACCGCAGGTCGGTCGTCGGCATGTTAACGGGCGACTGGACGCCCGAAGGAGGCAGATCGAAATGCCACGCGGAGACAGAAGTGGACCCGGCGGAGCCGGACCGATGACAGGAAGAGGACTTGGGTACTGCGCTGGCTATCCGGCGCCGGGCTACATGGCAGATGGATATGGCTACGGAAGAGGCGGTGGTGGATACGGTGGTGGACGCGGCGGAGGTCGCGGATACCGACACCGCTACTACGCGACGGGCGTGCCCGGGTGGGGTCGCGCCGGATACGCGCCGGCCTACGGGCCGCCGGCCGGCTATGCACCACCAGCCGGCTACGCACCACCCGTTGCTCTGGCACCCAGAGATGAAGCCGCCGCCCTCAAGGCGGAGGCCGAGTATCTTGCGGCCGCGCTCGAAGAGACCAGATCGCGTCTGACCGCACTGGAGTCAGACAAGGACGAGTAGGAACGGACGGGGAGACTCCTCCGGGAGTCTCCCCGCGGACCCTGAGGAGAACACCAAAGGAATGAAGCTAGCCATCGCCAGCGGCAAGGGCGGCACCGGGAAGACAACCGTTGCCACCTGCCTGGCTTCTCTGCTTGCTGAGGCAGGAGAGAAGGTCGCCTACATTGACTGCGACGCCGAGGAGCCCAACGGTCATCTGATCCTCCAGCCGACCATAGAGCGCACCAGACCAGTCGAGGTGCCCGTGGTCGAGATCGACGAGAAGAAGTGCACGGGCTGCGGCGAGTGCTGCAGGGCCTGTCAGTTTCATGCGCTCGCGTGCATAGACAAGTCGGTCACCACGTTCCCACAGCTGTGTCACGCCTGCGGCGCATGCTCTCTCGTGTGCCCTGAGGATGCAATCATCGAGGTACCACAGAAGAAAGGGATCATCCGCGAGGGCCACATCGACGGCGTCTCCTTCATCGGGGGCGAGATGTCCGTCGGCGAGGAGTCCGTGACCCCCATCGTCCGCGCCCTGAAGGCATCAGTGCCGAGCGATGGAATCTCAATCCTCGACGCCCCCCCGGGGACCGCGTGCCCCGCCGTCGAGACCATGCGCGGCACGGACAGGGTGATCCTGGTCACAGAGCCGACGCCCTTCGGGCTCAACGATCTCAGGCTGGCCGTTGCCACCGCGAGGGAGCTGGGCATTCCGGCCTATGTCGTCATCAACCGATGCGACATAGGGAACGCCGACACGCTGGACTACTGTCAGAAGGAGGGCCTGGAAGTACTGTTGCAGATCCCCAACGACCGCGCGGTCGCCGTGGCCTACTCAACGGGGACCCTTCCTACAAAGGTCGTCCCCGGATTTCGGGAGACGATGCTCGCTCTCGTCGACAAGGTAGTCGGATGGACCGGGGAGCCTTCGAACACATGAAAGAGCTGGTAGTGCTGAGCGGGAAGGGCGGGACGGGCAAAACAAGCATCGTCGCATCCTTCGCCGCTCTCTATGACGACAAGGTGGTCGCCGACTGCGATGTCGACGCGGCCGACCTTCACCTCGTGCTGAGCCCAAGGTTGACGAACTGGAAGGTCTTCCACGGCAGCAAGCTGGCCATCATTGACCAGGACGGCTGCACTGGATGCGGAAGGTGCGCGGACGTGTGTCGCTTCGATGCGATCGTCCAGGAGAGCGACCCCGCTGATCCCACGAGGACGAGGTACTTCGTGGACCCACTGGCATGTGAGGGGTGCGGCGCATGTGTCATCGCATGCCCGGCCGACACGATACTTCTTACGGACGCGATGACCGGCGAATGGACCATCTCGGAATCCAGGCTCGGACCACTGGTCCACGCCCGACTGGGCATAGGTCAGGAGAGCTCCGGGAAACTCGTCACGATGGTAAGATCTCAGGCGGCCGTGCTGGCCAAAGAGCGAAATGTTGCGCTGTCACTCATAGACGGCTCTCCCGGCATAGGCTGTCCTGTGATAGCATCTCTCACGGGCGCAGACTTGGCGCTCGTGGTCACAGAGCCCACGGTGTCCGGGCTGCACGACCTGGAACGGGTCGCAGGCGTAGCCAAGAAGCTCGGTGTCCCCGTTACCGTGACCATCAACAAACATGACATAAATCCGGACGCCGCGGCGCGCATCGAAGAGTGGTGCACAAGCTCAGGCATTTCGGTCGCCGCCCGCATTCCCTACGACGACGACGTCACGGCAGCGCAGGTCAACGGGCTCTCGGTTGTGGAGCATTCCGACGGCCCGGCCGCAACCGCGATCAGGGACGTGTGGAGCAGCGTCCGCGAAACGCTCGGCCTCTGATGCGCACAAGCGCAGATCGAGCAGCGCGGACAGACACGGGCTAACGCCCCAACAGGAGGACCGCATGGGAGGAAGTGACGACAGGAAGAAAATGAGGGCGACACCTGAGGCAGAAGCCACGGCCAACGCGACGGGGAAGCACCAGCCGTCCGAGGACGAGCAGCTGAACCGGAAGCTCTCGCGCATCAAGCACAAGATCCTGGTCCTGTCCGGGAAGGGCGGAGTCGGGAAGAGTTCCGTGGCCGCGGGACTCGCTGTCGATCTGGCCAAGCGCGGCAGGAAGGTGGCCGTGCTCGACATAGACATCCACGGCCCGAGCATTCCACAACTGCTTGGGATCGCGGGAGAGCGCGTCACCGGCACAAATGAGTCGATCGTGCCGGTCGTGTCGCCAGCCGGCGTCGGCGTGATGTCGATGGGATTGCTTCTCCAAGGCAGCGACGAGGCAGTCATATGGAGGGGCCCGTTGAAGTACGGGGTCATCAAGCAGTTCCTGCGCGACGTCGAGTGGGGAGACCTCGATTACCTGATCGTCGACAGCCCCCCGGGAACCGGGGACGAGCCTCTCTCGGTGGCACAGCTCATCAAGGGAGTGGACGGCGCCCTCCTCGTCACGACACCACAGACCGTGTCCACGAACGACGTCCGGCGGTCGATAGGGTTCTCGAGACAGCTCGACCTCCCGATACTGGGCGTCATAGAGAACATGAGCGGTTTCGTGTGCCCCAGCTGCGGGACGAAGGTCGACGTGTTCGGGTCCGGAGGCGGAGCCTCAATGGCGGAGGAGATGGACGTTCCGTTCCTGGGCAGCATACCGATAGACCCTGAGTTCGTGAAGGCGTGCGACGCGGGGTCCATCGGGCCATTCCTCGCGGGCGGAAGCCCCGGCGCGACGGCGTTCACCAAGGTAGCGGCCAAGGTCATCGACCGCGTAGAGAGCGGATCCCACAAGAAGACAGAGTTGACGACAGCAGACCAGGCGGGAGCGACGCCGAACGCAGGCACCGATGGCAAGCAAGCCGGCGAGGGACGCAGGATTGCCGTGCCGGTCACCGGTGGAAAGCTCTCCGCGCACTTCGGACACTGTGAGGAGTTCGCCATCTTCTCTGCCAAGGAAACACCCGGAGGGACAACAGCAGAAGCCGTGGAGGTCCTTGAGGCGCCACCGCACGAGCCGGGTCTCCTTCCCGCGTGGCTCAACGAACGCGGCGTGAACATGGTGATAGCCGGTGGGATGGGCAGCAGAGCGCAGCAGCTGTTCAGTCAGGCGGGTATCGAGGTCATGGTCGGTGCGGCCAGTACCGACCCGAAGGAGATCGTGCAGTCCTATCTCGACGGCACGCTCGTGGCCGGCCAGAACGTCTGTGATCACTAACGCAGTGGATCGCAACTGAAGCGGCGGCTCGGTCTCTCACCGCGCCGCCGCTAGTCCCCGCCAGTGCCTGCCGTGCCCACGCACCTCGAGTGACCGGTGCGTCGTTGCTTGGCACGTCACTCCACATAGAACCTGATAATCTCCCACGTGACGGCCCAGCATCCGGACCCGTCCTGGGCCCTGAGGCGGAACTCGTGCGCGCCGGGGTCGATATCCGCGTAGAGCATCTCGGTGGCCTCCGTGAGTTCGTACGCGTTGAACCACGGGTCGAGGACGTACTGGAAGAACACCACGTCTCCGTCCGGATCGTTGCCCTCCCATTGAACAGCGAAACCGCTTCCGAGCGTGTCGCCATCTGCGGGGTAGGTAATGGCGCTGGTCGGCGGGTAGTTGTACCAGAACGCGAACGACTCTCTGTTTTCCGGGGCGGTGGAGGGCGACTCCCACCTGCCGTCGACGTCAAGAGCACGGCACCCGATCATGTGTATGCCGTTGCCCCCTTGAGGGGAGTTCGAGCTCTCGATGTAGTGGCCGCTCCCGGGGTCCGCGTTCGAACTCCACCACCACTCCGCGACATCGGGTGGAACGAACGTCAGCTGGTCCCCGTCCATCTCTATCACGACCTGCGCGATCCCACCGCCCACGCCCTCGAGCTCCTCCCTGTCATGCGCCACCACCCTGACCCACAGCGTATCTCCGTCCGGAATCGTCAGCTCTCCACTTGCTTCCATGGGCCTGATAATCTCGCTGTCAGGGTCGAAATTGACGACGAACCCGAGACTTCTCTCGACTCCGGGTGTGCTCGGACAACCTGGCTGCACGATGATCTCGTGGCCGCCGTCCGCGAGGCCGTCGAGGACGCCCGTCGTGTCGGGCACCCAGTCCGAGAACGCTTCCTGGTCCACGCGATAACGGTAGAGAAGCGGGTCGCAGAGACCGTGCGGGTCGCGTCCGCTCCAGGCGAACGTGTGCGGGACATGCATGAGCGCCGTGTCAGCCACGCCGGGGTTGTAGTTGGGACTGGCGGGGTCATGCGTCCCGCCGATCCTGTAGAGCGAGGGACACATTGGCAGCATGGTGGCTTCCTCGGGGCGTCTCGACGGTCGTCCACGCGCGGAGGCATCGACCCCGACGACGTCCGACCGCTCACACCCTGCCAGTGCTACCGCGACTATCAGCAAACATGCACACGTCTTCATGGCTCGGTCCTTTCTCTCTCGTCCCGCCGACCCAAAACGAAATCGCGGGACACTGCCCCCCGCAGAGGAGACTGCGCCCCGCTCAAGCAGTGCTTGCTGCTCACGCTCGGCCACGTCCGGATCACCCTACATCCTGATGCTACTCCCGCACAGAAATCTGAGTCAAGCTCGTTCCGTGAAGACCTGGAATCCCGGCCCAAATCGCGTCCGCAGTCCCTATTACTCCTCGACGATCACGGCCGTCCCGTAGGCCAGAAGCTCCGCCGCACCCTGCATCATACTCGCCGTGGTGAATCTGAGACCCACTACCGCGTTCGCGCCCAGGGCCTCCGCCTCCTCGAGCAGCCGGTCGAGACTCTGCTCGCGGGACTCCGCCACCATCTTCGTGTACTCGGAGATCTCCCCGCCAACGATCCCTTTGAGACCCGCCAGGATGTCCTTACCTACGTGGCGCGCCCGGATGGTGTTGCCCTTGACCAGGCCGAGCGCCCTCACGACGCGCCTTCCCGGAATACTCTCGCTAGTCACGACGATCATCGCTCGACCTCCTTGTATCGTTCGGTCTTGCTCATGTTGACTCTCTCACGAACAACGCTGATGAGCAGCATCAACACGCCAACCACAGGCAGAGCGAGCAGAAACTTGGTCATACTACCGATGGTCGGGTCGGTTATGAAGAGAAAAATCCCGTAGGCGACCCAGATCAGCGCCCCTATGACAACGAGACCCCAGCCCGCGCCGCGCTCGATCTTCGCGTAGACACTCGGCCAATACTTCATCATGTCCTCCTGAGATGGCTTCGTCAGTTCGATCTCGCCGACGAGTTCGGAGAGCATCGTGTGCTCGTCGAACTCGCGTCTACAGTCGTCGCACTCGGCCAGATGCGACTCGAGTTCAGCGCGATCCTCCACGCTGATCTCCCCGTCGAGGCTGGCCATCATCAGCTCTTTGAATCGTCCGCACGCCATCATCGTCCTCCCCGCCCGTCACGGACACCGTCCTCGAGCAACGAGCCGCCGTCCTCGGTCATGTATCGCGTGAGCCTGACCTTCAATGCCTGGCGAGCCGCGTAGAGCCTCGACATCACGGTTCCGATGGGGCACCCGAGCACTCCCGCCATCTCCTTGTAGGAGAGCGACTCGTAGTGCCTGAGCAGTAAAATCTCTTTGTGGACCGGCGCCAGACTATCGATCTGCACACGGACGAGCGCCCTCATCTCCTTGAGTTCGAGCGTCGCTGACGGGCCCGGCGCGCTGTCAACGACGTCGAACCCGTACTCCCGTGCCGCGTCGAGCGAACTTTCCTTCCTCGTCTTCCTTTTGCGAAGGAAGTTGAAGCACGTGTTCCTGAGAACGGCGTAGAACCACGGATAGAAATCACAGCCATCCTTGAACGTACGCATCGCTTTGAACGCCCTCACGAAGGCCTCCTGCGACAGGTCCATCGCGTCGTCGGGATTGCCGACGAATCCAAGGGCGATCATATACGCCCTCTCCTTGTAGCGCTCGACCAGTTCGCCGAACGCATCGATGTCCCCCCGCTTGGCCTTCGAAGCAAGCTCAGCATCGCCTGTCTCATGCCCCGCCTGCAAGGCTTGCCCAACATCGCGCACCATCAAGACTCCCCTGGAACGACGCCGTCCAGAGATAGATACAAGGGAGGGCGCCAAGTATTCGCCTGCATGAAAACACGCACGGGCCGCGTTCAGCCCGCGCGCATACAGTGAACCACAGTCACGGCAGAAAGGCCACTAGAAGCAGACATCGACCCTGAGATCGACGCCGCGCCCCGCGCTCGCCACTCGCTCGTGCCTACTTCGTCAACTCGGTGACCATGCCGTACTCACGGGTAACGGGGATGGTCATCTCGCCGTTGGGGGAGTCCACAACAATGGTGCCGTCAGCGATGCCCTCCGTGATATCGCGCACGAGAATGCCCTCTTTGTACGCGAAGTACCACGTGCCGCCGCCCTCCATGTGCGACTGCATCGTCCATTCGGCTCCCTGCTGGATGCCGCCGCCCTCAATGGTACCGGTGAGAACGGCCTCTATCTTCGCACACTCGAAACCGTCGATCGTCTCGAAGCCCTCAAGCGTGTTGATGGCGTCGACCGTGATGATGACATTCCCCTCACCGCTCGCCTCCGAGATCTCCACCGTGGTGGGCCACGTGTCACCGACCGTGATCGGGCCCTCGGGTAGATCGGGGAATATCACACCGAAACCCGTAATGACGCTCTTCGGGCCTTCGGGCCCGATGGTGTACTGCAGCACGTCGGGGTCTGGCAACCCTCCCTCGGCTCCCAGTTTCGAGAGAGTCATGTCGAAGCTCTCGCCAACGACGTTCTCTGTGTCCGCCTCAAGCTCGCCCCGGGGGCTCGAGACCGTTACGGTCAGGCCGTCGATGGTAATGCCCAGAGCGTGGTCACCTTCCTTCGCGCCCTCTGCTGCCACTACTCCCCGTCTTGCCCCTTCTTCATCAGCTCCTTGATCTTGCGCTCTTCCCACTCCGGACCCCAGAAACGGCGGGGACCGAATACGGACCCCGCGTGCGCCAGAACACCCACACCCCAGCCGAAGAGCGGCCAGTAGAACCAGAGACTCCCTGGAGAGGTGATCAGATTAAGAACGAGAAGAGCGACGTTCACGAGGACATAGGTCAGGAGGTGGCTGTAGAACCCCTTTATCTCCTCGACCCTCCTCCTTGCCTTTTCGTACCGGGCCTGCTCATCCATCTGTGCCTCCTTCCCCATACCTCTCTTTGAGCCGTGGGAACCTGAACACCAATCCCGAGCACATCGTGAAGAGCGCAACCGCACCGAGGATCGCAACCAGGCGGATCCATGGCTCTCCGGCGGCGTCGCGGGCCGACGCCAGCGCGACGGTCGTACGGATCCACTCGGCACCGCCGACGATCAGCGCAATCTGCAACACGCGCAGAATTCCTCTCGCCCGGGTGTAGCAGACGAAACGCCCGACGTCCACCTACGTCTTCCGCTCCTTCTTCTTCGCAGCGGGGAAGAGGACGTTGTTGAGTATCAGGCGATAGCCGGGGGAGTTCTTATGTATGGAGAGGATCGTCGGCGGGTCACCCACCAGATGGCGGTAGTCCTCGGGGTCATGGCCACCCATGAAGGTGAAGGTGCCGCGTCCCAGATTGCCGTGGACGTACTTGACCTCGTTCTGGCCCGGGTAGTCGCCCAGCACGGTAACGTGCTTCTTGACCAGGCTGCGCCTGTAGCTGGTGGTCTGGCCCATGAACCCCTTGACCACATTGACGTGGCACTGGGTCAGCATGGTGGGCACCGGATCGTGCTTGGCCGCGAACTCGAACAGCGTGAAGTAATCGATCTCCTCGGGACGGAGGACCGCGACCTCGGTCATGTCGATATCCGAGAACTCGTAGACGTTGGGACTTGGTATCAGCCTGAAGTCCGTGAACGCCAGCGACCTCGCGAAGTCCAGCTTGACCTGGTACCCGGGCTCCGGAGGGGTTCCGTCGAACGGGGTGTCGACGATGTCCACGCCGGCTGCGGCCAATGCGATGTCGAAGCTGTCCGTGGCGGAGCACATCGCGAAGAGAAATCCGCCGCGCCGCACGTACTCCCTGATCTCGCGCGCGGTCGCCTTCTTGTGCTCGCTGACCGATGGGAATCCCTGCTCGCGGGCGAGGCGCTCGTAGTAGGTCTTCTGCTCCTTGTACCAATCGGCATTCCGGAACGACGCGTGGAACTTCCCGTACTGGCCAGTGAAATCCTCGTGGTGCAGGTGGAGCCAGTCGTATGTTTCCAGTCCCCCAGCCTGAACCTCCGCGTCCCAGATCACCGTGTAGGGGATCTCAGCGTACTCCAGTGCCAGCATCACCGCATCGTCCCATGGCTGAGTGTTGTCGGGAGCGTAGAGCGCGATGGCTGGAGCCTGCTCGAGGAGGACAAGCTCCATGTTCTCCTCTTCGATCTGCCGATAGACCTGAGCGAGCGTCGCCCCGTCAGGCTCTTCCCACGCGACGCCGCGATACCGGCACTCCGACCGCACGTCGTCGAGGCCGTCCAAGATCAGGAAGGACCCGCTGCGGTAGTTCAGGAGCCACTCGACGCGATATCCCTTCTCGAGGGCCCAATACGCGACTCCGTACGACTTGAGATGGTCCGTCTGTGTGAGGTCCATCGGGATCAGGGCCACAGCGTGCGCGGTCGCGCACGAGAGCAACAGCCCCGCGGCACAGAGCGCCAGAACAACCGGGGCAACACGGGCTCGTCTCACTCCAGGGCTCCCTCCCCTCGTCTCAGCCGGTCCAACTTCCGTCTGGCCTCACCCGAGAGGACATTAGATGGAAGGTCCTTGAGGATAGCCAGATACTGGTCCATGGCTTCGCTTTCCCGTCCCATCTTCATGGAGAGAGTGTCGCCTTTCTTCATCATGGCTTCCGCGCGGGCGGTGATTCCCTCGGATCCCTCGATGATGCGGTCGTAGTAGGCGATGGCTTTCCTGGGCTCGTCGGCCATCACAGCCGCTGCGCCAAGCAGAAACAGCGCCTCCGTTTCGACAGCGGTACCGGTGTCTTTGTTCGAGAGCGTCTCGAGCAGCTCGCGTGACGCCTCGTCGTCACCTCTGATCCTGGTGGCGTGGGCGTCAGCAAGAAGGTTGACCGGCTCGAAGTCGCCGGTCTCTTGTGCCTTTGCGATCACCAGCATGAGGCGCAGCGCGTCGTTGACGAGAGTACCGGCCGCATCCGCCTCGACCATCTCCCTGAACTCCTCGACGGCCTTCGTGTGGTCGTGCTTCAGGAAGGAGATGAAACCCAGTGCGAACATCGCGCTCTCGCGGATGTTGTCGGGCACGTCATCGCGCGTCAGTCCCTCCGACCGCTCGTACGCCTCGTCGAGCCGGCCCTGTTTCATGTAGGCGTCCACTTCGATGAGGGTCGCCTCCTCATTCAGCACGCGTGCCCGCGCCCCGAACCGCTCGCGCAGTTCCGCGACCGTTGCAAGTGCTGCGTCCGGGTCCCTCAGTACATCCAACTCGATCTTGGCCGCCTCGAAGAGCGCGTGGGCTCCTCTGGACGAACCACCGAACGCGTGAGCCACGGACCGAAGCTCGAGGACCGCTCCGACGGCGTCTCCCTCCTCCGCCAGAATGCGCGCGGCGGCGGTGCCCGCCTGCGCGGCGCTCGACGTGCCGGGGTGGCGCTCAACGACCATCATGTAGGCCTCGCGCGCCTCCGTCCTGAGTCCTTCGTCCCCGAGTATCGTTGCGTAGTTCAGAAGTTCCGCCCCTTGCCCTCCGGCGATCTCGTCGGCCCGTAGGAATGTCTCGAGCGCCCTCTCCGGCAGGTCCAGGACGAGGTAGACGCTGCCGGCGAGGCCGAGCCCGTCCACTGTCACTCCCTCTGCGTCCGCGATCGTCTCCATCTTCGCGCGAACGTCGCCGCGCTCAGCTCCTTCCTCCAGCATGAGTTCGATGCGGTTGGTCGCCCATGACACGGCGCCGCCGTGATTGTTGACGGTAACAAGGCACTCGTCGATCGCGGCGTCGAAGTCACCGAGAGCTGTGTGGGCGGAAGTAAGCTCCTGGCTGAAGAGCGATTCGCTCCGGAACGCGTCGCGTCCAGACATGAACGTCTCGAGGGCCTGCTCGAACATCCCATGCCTGATCTCGAGCATTCCGATCTCGGAGTAGCTGCCCGCGTCGTCCGGACCGTCCGTGAGCACGTCCAGCCAAAGTTCGTGCGCGCGGTCGTGGTTGCCCGCCTTCGCGTGGGCCCGACCCAGCTCCATCTTCAACTGGGTCTCATGCGGCCGCTCCTCGAGCCTGCGCTCGAGCATCGGTATCAGGACTCCCTCCTCCATACCGCCGGACGAGTAGAGCCGCACCAGTCCCCAGAATGCGCGATCGTTGTCCGGGTTCTCCCGGAGGAGTTCCGTGTATATCTGTATCGCCTCGTCGACCGCTCCGACCGCGGCCGCTTGTCGCGCGCGCTGGACCTTCCTCTCGTCGGGACGATCGTCCTCTGTCACGGCGGCCCGGGCACCGGCTGGCGCTCCCAGCGCCAACGCCAGCGCGAGGACGAGCGCCACCATGCGGGAGGTCCCGATCGCCGGCATCATGGCGCCACCTCCTCTTCACCCGCAACATCGGGCGTGAGCGCGTGGAAGTAGGCACGTATCAGCTCGCGGTACTCGGAAGGGTACCCGCGCTGCATCGCCCTCAACAGGTCTTCCCGAAGCTCCTGCCTGACCTGCTCGATATTTTCAGGCAGCTCGCTTGGCCTGGACCGCACGTAACGGTCTGCGGTCTCGGAGGTCCGCTCACGCGTGTAGTCGCGACGCCTGAGCGACCTCTGGGCATCGAGCAACCGCGAGAGGATGCGCTTCTGCCTGTCGACCGTCTCCTGTGAGGCCCCGCTCCTCTCCATCTCCTGCAGGGCCTGCGCCATCTCCTCGACTGTGTCGTCCAGCCTGCCCAAGATCTCCCGGTGGTTCCCGAACTCCTCGGCGAGCCTCCTCGCCTCCTCCATGATGCGCTCCTGCCGTCCCCTCATCTCGGCGAGCTGCCGCTCGAGTCCCGCGCTCATCCCCATCTGCTCCATCTGCTGGCGAAGCGCCTCTGTCATGTCGTTCAGCTGAGACTGCTGCTCGCCCATCTGTCGGAGCTGCTGCATCAGCTGGCTCATCGCGCTTCCGGCGGAACCGGACGAGCTCTGATTCGAGGTCAGAAGGCTCACGATAAGGGCATTCACTCTGCCGAGCGCCGAGCGTGCCTCCTTGTGGCCGGCCGCGGAGCCTCCGTCGGCGATATGTGAGGCGGCGCGGGTCATACTCATCTGGACGGCCCCGAAGGAGCGGTAGATGCCGGGGTCGATAACGAAGGAATCCTTGGACACCTGGAACATGCGATTCGCGATCGCCGACATGGCCTCGACGAGGTCGGCCTGCTTTGCAACGAGCTGCACCAGTTGAGCACGCGGGATCCTGCGGCGGCCGGCGACGGTCTTCACGATCTCTTCCTGTTCGGCCGATACCCCCAGGAGCTCATCGATGGCCCGTAGTGTCGCGGCGCGGTCACGGTTCTGCAGGTTGCAGGACATGCCACCCTGGCACGACGAGAGCCTGGTGAAGAGAGTCAGGAGATCACTGGACGCCGACTCGCACATCTGCGAGGCCTCGGAGGGCTTGCCCTCTGAAAGCTTAGACCGCGCCTCTTCCATCTTCTCTGAGATCTTGCAGGCCTCCATCTCGGCAGCGGCCTGGGTCATCTCGCTCGCCGCCGAGGGGTCCACCTTGCTCATCTCCTCGATCGCGCGCTCGAGGTCGGCCTTGAGCTTCTCGACCTCCGCCTGCAGACTCTCCTGCTCCTCCGCCAGTGCCTCGCACTCCGAATCACTCGGGGACTGCTCGGCCTCGCGCGCCAGCTGCTCCTCTCGCGCCGCGAGGTCCTGTGCGCGGTCGGCGATGTCCGCGAGCGACTGTTCCGCCTTGGCGCGCTTCAGGAGGTTGAGTGTCTGCTCCAGACGCTTGAGGTAGTCGTCCTGGGTGATCGAGAGGTTCTCCATCGCCTCGCTGACGTCCTCGGGCCGCACGCGCTCCATGGCCTCGCGAATCGCCTCGAGGAGCTCCTTCATCTCCTCGGTCGCCACCTCGTCAAGGAGCCGCTGTATCTCCTCGACCTTCTCGAGCGTTTCCATCGTGGTGCGGTCGGTCTCGCTCATGGAATCGGAGAGGTCGCTCAGGCGGTCGGCCATTCTGACGACATCGTCCGCGAGCTCCTCCTGACGCTCCAGCGCACCTTCGACCCGCTCTTCGTCCTGCCAGTCTATCTCGGGCTCGCTTCTGATATCTTCCTGCATGTCCTCGAACTGCTCTCTGAGCGTCTGCTGTTCCTCCAGCAGCTCGCCCAGCTCGTACGTGATGTCGTCGTGCTCACTCTGGACGTCGCTGTAGAGCTCCGACATCGACGGGAAGCGCACAACATAGCTCTCACTTCGGGACGACTTGGGGCCGGTCACCTGGTCGTTGTCCGTGACCTCCGCGTAGTAAACAAGCGAGCGCCCCGGAAGAAGTCCGGTCTCGGAGAGGTCCCACGCCGTCTCGCGCGACAGCTCGCGGGGACCACCCACGCCCGGCTCCTCCAGCCTGACGATCCCCTCCTCGGACGAACCCTCGAGCGAGTACCGGAGCGACAGCGCCGAGATGCCGTAGTCGTCGACGGCCGACATGACAACGGGAAGCATCATGCCGCGCGGGGCCTCTCTGTCCTCGCCAGGTTCGACGATCCTCACCAGCGGGCGTTCGTCGCGGATGGCCACAATAGAGTACGTTGGTGGCGCCGGATTCGTCAGGCCGTCCGCATCCGCAAGCTCGATCGAGTATGCGCCATCACCGCGTACGGCGATCGTCGCTTCGAACGAACGAGGCTCAAGCTGCGACATCGTGACTCGCTCGCCTCCCTCAAGCACAAGCTCGGCTCGCGCGAGAGCTTTGCTCGCCGTTATCGTCACGCCCACCTTCGTGCCCCGGAGGGCCGTGATGTCGCCGTTGTTCTCGTCCACTGTTCGGGGAAGAAGTCCACTGTACCGGGGAAAATGGTAGTCCAGACGGATGTTCGTCACAAAGGGCCTCTCGACGACCGTGACCTCATAGGTCGGCGACGAGACGCCTCCGACCTCCACGGAGTATGAGAGACCGCTCCTGACGTCCACCAGCGTAGCGCGGAATTCAGCACGGCCGTCTCCGGGATCCGCGACGCCCTGGGGCGTCATCGCCTTCAGGGAAGGCCGCTCGCCATCGAACTCAAACACGAGAGACGGGAGACCCCGATAGGGCCCTGCCAGCACTGCGACGACCTCGAGATCTTCGCCCGCGACGAGCGTAGCATCGCCCGGCTCCACATCCATGAGGACGGCCGGTGCCTCCGTCACATCAAACGGACGAGTCAGGCGCGCCAGCGAGGGCCCTAGCCGCGCGCCGAGCGCTAGCATCCCCGCGGCGGTGACCAGGAGCACGGCTACCGCGACCCTAATGGTGCGCCGCGTGCTCCCGGGTCGGGGGGCGATGCGGAAGTCCACGCCTGCCGCTTCCGCGACCGTTCGCAGTATCAGCGCGTCGATGAGCTCGACCGAGTAGCCGTGGCGCCCCGTGCCGCGCTTGTCCCAGAGTTCGGCGGACGACTCCAGCCGCTCCCCAAGCTCCGGAAGCCGCTCCTCGATCCTCGCCGCGAGTTCTACCGCATCGACCGGGCGAGCCAGCACACGAACGACCCACAAGGAAGCTCCGCCGGTGAGCAGGACCAGAGCGCAGACGAGCCACGCGATCCGGACGACCGGTGACAGCACGACAAGCGCTTCCAGAGCGACCAGCGCCGCCAGCACGACGACGATGACGGCCGTGAGCCGTACGAGCCCCACTACAGCCGCCTGCCTCTTCCAGCGCTCGCCCGCCGCCTTGATACGGCGTACCAGTTCTCTGTGGCCGTGCTCCGGGCTCCGCGTTGTCACCTTCACCTCTTCAGTTCCGTTCCTTGAGCGTTCGGTCGCCCGCCAACGATGTCCGCCCGATGCGTTCCGCGCTGCGTGTCTCGCCGGCTCCGCTGACGATCAGTGCGAGAGTGCGTAGACCACTATATTCATGCCCATTCTGAGCGCCGCCTCGTGCTTCTCCGGCGGGTCGTTGTGCACCTCGGCGTCCTCGAGACCGTCGCCTACGTCCGTGTTGAAACTGTAGAACACCACGAGGCGCCCGTCCAGGAACACACCGTATCCGTGCGGCGGACCGCCGTCGTGCTCGTGGATCTTCGGAAGTCCCTCGGGGAATTCGTAGAACGCGTGGTAGATCTCGTGGTCGAACGGAAGCTCAACGAGCGGAGACTCCGGGAGCACTCGATCCAGCTGCGCGCGGAAGTGCCGGTCCATCCCGTAGTTGTCGTCCGCCCATAGAAACCCGCCGCGCTCGAAGTATTTGCGCAGAGCAGCGACCTCATCGCTCGTGAAGGCGACCCTGCCGTGCCCCGTCATGTGAATCATCGGATAGAGGAAGAGCTCGTCGTCGGCCGCCACGGTGGCCGGTCTCTCCGCCACGTCCAGATCGGTGCGGCTCGAGACCGCCGCAAGCAGATTGGGCAGCGCCGTGGGATTGGCGTACCAATCCCCTCCCCCGCGGTACTTGAGCTGGGCGATAGTGAAACCGGCCGGCGGGTCCGCGCCGGGGCAGCTCTCCGTCAGCAGAGTTCCTGTCAGAAGAACAGCGAAGAGAACCACCAGCGAGCCGGTGAATGGGTTGCGATGCAGCATCCTTCTACCTCCGCCGCGTTGTCTCATGTGGAGGGTCCTCACATGGATAGACGCGCCTCGGGCCCGTGACGTTCACCACGAACCCAGCTACGCGTTCCATCTGTTCCATTCTAACCCCGACTGGCGTCGCGGACAAAGCGGCGAGATGGCCGCCTATCACCATGTACGCCGGGGGCCCGCCACAAAGGCGAGCCCCCGATT